>NZ_QUKM01000009.1:0-148555 GCF_003481245.1 Blautia sp. TF10-30 | reverse complement strand
TAAAGTTTTTTAACTTTCTTCAATTTTAGTATTGACTTTTTATTTGCAGGCTACTAAAGTAACGAGAATGCGACGCGCCGTTTTCAATTATTTTACTGTAAGAAAGTCCTCCACACAGAATCTTTCTGCTGTGGAGGACTTTCTTTAACACGTTTTCATCATCTGTTCGTTTATTCTACATCTACCGGCGAATCATACGATTCCATAACATTGTAGATCTGTTCTGCTGCTGTTGTACGCAGTTTCTGCTGTGTGCTCTGGTTTGCGCATTTTTCGTATTCACGCATAAAGGCAGTTGCTGCGGTGTCAACATCTTCGGCATTTTTCAGTCTGTCCAGCAGATTCGGATTGTAGTCGGAAAGGTAGGCCATCAGACTGTCGAGCTGGCCGGACAGGCTTCCAAGGCTCTTTCCAAGATCAATGGTATATCGGCACAGATACTCTTTGATCGTTGGATCTGTAAAACCACAGAGACCATATCCATATCTTCCGCCACTGTAAAGGCCAAAACGGGAACTTCGGATCACTTCGTCACGGGAAATGATTCCGGCATCAACAAGGTTCGTGTACTGCTCTCCGCTCAGGCTTGTGCGGCTGGTAGAGCCATACTCAAGCAGTGTCGGATTGAGGTCTGTGGATGCCTCGTTTGCAATATTTCCCATAATACCGGCGGCTCCTTCTTTTGTAAATCCGTGCATCAGGAAGTAATTCCAGATCTTTTCTGCGTTCGTTCCACCGATTTCATCGTCGGCTGCAAAACGACGGATCGTCAGAATCGTGTCACAGTCCACCGGGCGGTCGCAGGTGATACCGGCGTTTTCGTTCAGCGCTTCTACGATTTTTCCTTCTCCGTCATACAGCGCCACATGGCCATTATAGCAAATAACATCGCCTGCGCGTGCCTCATCCAGGCTTGCAACCTCCGTTCCAAGGCTGCGCCATCCGCCGGAGGTCGTATATTCACCGTCGTACGCACCGCAACGGGTCAGAATCTGCCATACAAAATGAGAGCAGTCAATACCGTCCGTCAGGGAGTTTCCACCCCAGACGTATGGTCTGCCAACGAACTGTTTTGCAAATGTGATAATACCGTTTCCGGTTGAGGTTTTTACTTCATAAACCGTTTCTTTTTTATAGGGAAAGGCTTCATTTTCAGACGGATCGATCACCTGATCCGCCAGTTTCATCTGATCCTCTCCGGTGCCGGTTACATATTCCAGCGCCTCTTTTCCCTGCTGCAGATAATCCGTACGGACAAAGCCGCGGACGTCGCCCGATTCAATATAAACCCACTCCTGATCCGCATCGGCGATCACAAAGCAGAGTGCCTTTGCCGGAAGTGTTCCCACGATCCGTGCGCTGGTGGAACCGCTTTCGCGGACGTTTAATCTGGTATCGACCTTTGCGTAGGCGTACGCTTTGTCGACCTGTGCGAAACCTGCGCGGAGATCTTTTTTCATGGAGCTGATATATTTTCCGTAATCAATCGTCTGAATCCAGTCATCCGCCTGTGTCTCATCATTTTTCGGTGTTTCTGTCGGTGCTGGTGCAGGCGTCTCGGTTGGCACCGGTGTTTCAGTTGGTTCCGGGGTTTCGGACGGGGCTGGAGTCGGCGTTTCACTTGGGGATGGCGTTACCGACGGTTCTGGAGTTTCGCCTGGAGTTGGTTCCGGGGTTTCACTTGGAGATGGCTCCGGCATCTCGCCTGGATTCGGGTCTTCCGGTGTCTCCGTTGGATTCGGATCCTCTGTCGGTTCTGGCGTTTCCGGTACTTCTGGCTCCTCTGTGGAAGCGGCATTTTCATCCTGAGATGGTACGGACGGTTCTTCTGCTGGTGTCTCGGTTTCCTGTGTTTCTACAGCCGGAACAACGGCTTCTTCTGTGTTTCCGTTTTCCGTTTCACTTTGCGTGGCCGGTGCATCCGCCTGATCTTTCTGCGTTTCCTGCACCGTTTTCGCTGTCTCCTCTGCATGCGCCGGTGCAGCCGAACCGAGAAGCATTCCGGCTGCCACGCCGAACGCTGTTACCGTTGTGCCAAATTTTTTCTTTGAAATCATATATGTTTTGCTCTCCTCTCTGCTGTTTGTCGATTTCTGCCTGCCATTTTCTGCTTTTGAGGCCGTTCGGATGAAATCACAAAAATGTATCGTTCCTGTAAAGTCTGGCCTCTTTTTTTTGAAGATAAACCAAAAATGATATCATTCGTTTTCATTGTGCAAAAAATTTCACGTATTTTCTATATTGTATCACAGACAACAGCAGATGCAAAGAAACAGATCACATATTGAGGAATTTTTCTGTTTAACGCGTGAAATTGAGAGAGATTCTCTGTAAATTCTCAGGAACCGGACGGAATGCGGATCAGAAGCCGTTTTCCATTCTGCTCTGATACCGTCAGAACCGGAATATGTTTCTTGCGGAGCTGGTGCATGACCGGATAGGCCGCAAAGAGATCACCGCTGACACAGACAGCCTCCGGCTTTTCTTTTAACAGGTCCGACAGGTATTCCCGCAGGCGTATCTTCCATTCTGCTTTTTCAAGTGATGACACGGCATAACTGCCACAGATGTTCAGTTCCGGGGCCTCCAGCAGCGGTTTATGAAGAATAACTGCATGCTCCATGCCCGGCATCTGCCGCAAAAGCGCGTCATCCGCATCAATCGCATCGGTACCGATGTGGATCAGAACCGGTGCTTTTGGCATTCCCGCAAGGCTGATGCGACAGGCAGCGACGGCATCGTCAAGCGTTTCTGCGGTGAGAAGAAATCCTCCTTTGTGGCAGAAAGACACATCGGAAAGCCCAGTCGCTTCCTGCAGTGCTTCTTTTTCCAGGCCAAGCCATGTTTCCGGAAAATCATACTTGTAATTGGATGAATTTTCTTTTCGAACCGGCTGCACGCAGTAACCGCCGCGGTTCGATGGGAATATCAGAAATGCAATTTCAGTCGCGGAAAGCTGTTTCTGACATGGAAAAAATTCCGACAGAATCAGAATCTTTTCATCCATTGTTCCTGCCTTTTTCTCCGCTGCAATCCGCTTCCTGTGTTCGGCAAGAAGAGCTGCAAACTGCTGCTCCGCCC
The DNA here is from genome assembly GCF_003481245.1 of Blautia sp. TF10-30. Lineage (NCBI taxonomy): Bacteria > Bacillati > Bacillota > Clostridia > Lachnospirales > Lachnospiraceae > Blautia > Blautia sp. TF10-30. The sequence goes on along the minus strand of NZ_QUKM01000009.1, from coordinate 145,474 downwards.
GCTCATCCGCACGAAAACGCTCCCATTTATGTTCCAAAATCCGTCCGGCCACTGCCACCGCTTCCAGGAAAGCAGCATCGCTTCCGCTGTTATCATCCCATACCGGATTGAACATGCCGATCATACTGGCGAGTTCATTCTTTTCTCCTGTATTATCATTGAGATCGAGCGGCTGTACAAACTTCTCGTCAAACCGCGCGGCCATCTCCGGACTTAAAATTTCTGTGCCAAGTGCCTCCCATAAAAGGCCAAACGCCGCGTACGGAACCTGGTTTTCCCGGATCCGGCTGTCTTTCTGGTGATGGTCGTATTCTCCTCTTCCAATATCAAAAACAATCCCGGCAAAATCCTCCGGCACACGATTTCCGCGCTGGATAGTAAGCTGCGGATTAAAATGCAGAAGCAGTGCCGCAGAGAACACATCATCCGCATGAAATTTTCCGCCGTGCGTAAAAGCAGCGGCATGTTCTTTTTGTATCTGTTCTAATAATGTCATAAAATTCCAACTTCCTTTTTCTTAAGATCTGCTCTATTTTACTCTATCTGGCGGCTGTTTCGCAACGGTTCTATGTAAAGAAAAGCTTGAAAACTTCCTGGCACATATTTATTAAAAATCTTTTCCGTAGTCTGCACACTTATCTACGAAAATTCTTTTGTGGGTATTTGGAAAATCAAAATGAGCGGCTCCTCTTCCAAGGTTCCGCTCATTTTGATTTTTCTTCCTTTCATACCTGAATCCGGTCTGCAGCTGCATCACACATTGCAATCCGTTTTCCATCCATGCCAAGGATCAATCCACCGTTTATTCTCTGGATGACCTGTACGGTGCTGCCTTCTTTGATTTTACGGCTTCGGAGGAAATCCAGAACATCAGGGATTCCAAACATCCATTTGATGGTACAGATATCACCGGTTTTTTTCTTTGAAAGTGCCTGCATGGTATCCCTCCTTTTTACTTTTTCTATATTGTATTCCCTAAGGAAATATTTAGTCAATAAGAACAATTGGGATACGCTTCTAACTAAAGTTTGTGTGCAAAGCGCTAGAGTGTGTTTGAAAAAGACTTTTCGTAGTCTGCATGTTCCAATTTGTGGGAGATTTTGTCTGAATGAAGGAGGCGTAGCGGGCTACGGCGACTGAATGAGGGCAAAATATACCGCAAAGTGGGGCGTGCAGGCTGCGGAAATGGTTTTTCAAACACACTCTAGTTTTTCAATCAGAGAAAGAGTTTGATGCACGCGATCGCAATCGAAGCCACAGCCACGATCCGTTTCAGCAGCGTCTGGTTGATTTTCGTTGCATTTTTGCTTCCGGCAAAGACACCGATGCCATGTGCGACCAGGAGCACCGGCAGAAGCAGGAAGACTTCTTTATTTCCGGCCGCTGCGATCAGATAACCTGCCGCCGACGGTACGGCGATGAAAATTGAATCAAACAGAGAAATACCGACTGCAGTGTGCGCCGGAATACCGAGCAGTGTCAGAATCGGCATTACAAGCACCGGTCCGCCTGCACCGGAGGCGGCACAGACAGCACCGGTTACAGCACCAAGTACCAAGTAAAACGGAACGCTCTGGACTGCTTTTTTCTCTGTATTTCCTGGCTTGTCTTTCCGAAGCAGGATGGAAATTCCGGAGAGCAGAACAACGAGATATAGAATTATTTTCATCGTGTCCGCCGGAATCAGAAGGTTGATCTTGACACCGGCAAGCGCGCCGACAAAACTTCCGGCCGAGAGTACACCGGCCGTTTTCAGGTCAAGGTTCCCGCTCTTATAATAATTTACCGATCCCAGAATGCCGGAAATCAGAAATGCTGCAAAACTGAGCGCCAGAGACGCGGAGGATGGCATATCCAGGAATCCGGTGTAGAACATCGGAAGCAGAAATCCTGCGATTCCCGTCAGGCCGATACAACCGCCGACCACGAAATTCAGAAGGATCATCAAAATCAGATTTAACATAACTATAGATTCTCCTTATGGTGTAATTTTTTCAGCTTGTTCAAAATACCGCTCTGCCTTAGCAAGAATCCGTGCCTCATCAAGGGTCTGCACGGCATGGTCTTTCATCAAAATTTTTCCACGTACTACATTGTCGCAGACATCCGCTGCTGTCACGCACTCGAGCAGTGTATTGACAAGATTTCCGGTCGGATACAGATGCGGCTGGCGAAGCGAAATCGTGATAAAGTCCGCCTCTTTTCCAACAGCGATACTTCCGCCGTTTTCATGCAGATAGTCATATCCGCCCTGTGTCGCCATGCGGATGATTTTCGCTGCTGGCATAACGGCCGCCTCGCTGATGCCGACACCGCGTCCGACATTCATCACGGAGCGGAAAATCTTCATCTCATTCCATAGACTGAGTCCGCCATGTGCCGCACCATCCGTTCCAAGGCCGACGGTGATGCCGCGCTGCAAAAGAGCCGGTGTATCCGGTATTCCCTTTCCGCAGTTGCTGAACGGGCAGTGGCACGTTTTCACATTATACTTTTTCAGCAGATCCTTCTCATTTTCCGAGAGCAGAATGCAGTGCGCCGCCAGAAAACGCTCATCCAGCACACCAAGCTTTTCCAGGTACTCGATTGGCCGCACTCCAAAACGCTGCAGAAAGAAATTGATCTCGTTCGGATATTCGTTCATATGCGCCTGCAGCAGGGCGCCACGCTCTTTCGCATGACCGGCTGCCTTTAAAATCAGCTCTTCTGTACAGCTGATCAAAGACCGAAGAGAATAGGCGACTTTTAAGTTCCCTTTTCCATGGTACGCGTCATACAGCGCATCTGTCTGCGCCACATTCTGATCGGCGGTATGGCGGATAACATCCGGCAGTGACGCATCATCCATGGTAGATGCAGATAACAGGCCACGCAGCCCGGACTGCAGATAGACATCTGCTGCGCTCTCCATAAAGTAGCTTCCTGCGTCCACAAACGACGTTGTTCCGGATTTGATCATCTCCAATGCCGCAAGTTCGGCACTAAGTTCCATCTTTTCCGGCGTCAGGGTACTCTCAAACGGCAGCATAATCCGCGTCCAGATCATTGGAAGCGCGTCGAGAATCTGTCCCTTTAAAAGCTGCTGCCCCGTGTGCATGTGGCTGTCGCAAAGGCCGGGCATCAGAAGCTTTCTGCTTCCGTCAAGAAGCTCAGTTTCCTTATTTCTGGAGAGCGTTATTTCTTCTCCTTCCTGATACGGACGGATGGCAGAAATGATCCCGTTCTCTGTTTCGACGGTCTGCCCTCTGGCGATTGTCATATCGGGCAGAAGCACAGAGGTATTCGTTACGATCAGTTTTCCCATAACTGGTTTCCTTTCTTTTTCTATAACAGCAGGAGCCTGCCTCATCCCATTTTCTGTCTGGGAAGAGCCGGGCTCCGTTTCTCTTGCGTAGTGTTTAAATCGTTCCTGTCAGCATCATGACAACCTGTGCAATCACAGCGGAACCGATAAAGGTTCCTGTCATAACAAAGACGCCGATCAGAATCATTTTCCATCCCTGTTTTGCGAAGGTTTTTACCTGGTCGCCGATGGAAATTCCGGCATACGCACCTACCATGGTAAGCGGAGCTGTAAAGTTAATTTTGCCGACTGCGTCGATCACAAACTGTCTTGCCGGTGAAATCGGAGATGCAGCAAGCAGGCCGAGAATGGAAACGTATGCTACAATCGGAAGCTTCAGCGGAATCAGTTTGCTTACCACAACACCGACACAGGAAATCGCCAGCAGAATCAGAATTCCCGGAAGAGAATCCAGAAAGTTTACCTGAAATCCAACCAGATTGGCAAGTCCGATTCCAAGACCGGACAGTAAAAATAAGAATCCCCATTCAATATATCTCATCGCTTATGCTTCCCCTTTCTTTTTTGCGGCACGTTTTTCTGCTCTTCTGTCTGCAAATTTTCCAAGCGTCGGTTCCAGTTTTCGATACAGGAAGTTGCAGAGCGGAATACCGACAAAAATGGCCATGTAAATTCCGTCGATACCGGAAATCGTTTCACTGGCGCTGGCAAGTGCAGAGATCTGGTTCGCCATCGTCGGATAAATCTCGGTCAGTGAAGCGGTGGCGCTCGCCATCATGATGCCGGCTCCAACGCCGGAGGCCATACCGAGAGCATACGGATGGAAAATATTCAACATTGCGATTACGGAAACCATAAATCCAAAATAGATGGTGCCGACCATACCGCCGACCACGTAAATGGAAAGGCTGCCACGCGCTTCCGGGGAATCCGGTCCGAACATATCGGTGATAAGAGCAAGGTTTGTTTCACGGTTGATCGAATGAGTGGCTCCGATCGCTTCCCGCTTTAAGCCGAGCAGAAGTGCCAGCGGCATTGCAAGAAGAATAGTTCCAAGGTTTCCGAACTCCTGTAACAGAAGTGCAGGACCAGCAGAAATGACCGTTTCAATGCTGGCTCCCGCATTGATGCCAAGCTTTGCAATAAACGGACAGATTGCCACAATAACGAGTTTTGATGCTGCTTTTACTTCCTTCGATTTTACGATTTTAGTCACCTGCGGACCGGACAGCACACCAAGAATCAATGCATAAAAAATCGGGAACAAAATAAAGTTTCCCGGTCCCAGCGGGATCTTGACCTGTCCGATGGAATCTGCGATCAGAATGAACACAAATGCCAGAACATAGATCTTCCACTCAGCCTGAATACGGCTTTTCAGTGATGAATACGCATACTTTTCCTTTTTCATAACATTCTCCTCCACCATTGCTCTTTTTATGGTTCATTTTTGTTCTGTCTTGCAGAACAAGATGTATTCTAGCGGATTCGCGGTATGAAAAAAAGGACATATGGGATGTTTTCGGGAAAATTTTTCTTCTTTTTTAGGATTTCTTTTCTTTTTTTGAAAAAGTCAGAGCCAGACATTGCGTCCATGAAAAAAAATGTGATATACTCACCGCAGTAGATGTCTGACCGCAAAATGAGCTATGCCAGACGCAAAACTGGTTTTGTGATTGCACCAAGGAAAGAGAGTCGAGAAAATATGACACTAGAAGAACTGATCGAAGAAGTTCCGGCACTTGCCCCCTATTTCGAGCATATGCCGGAAGAACTGCATAACCGTTACACGATCCGTGTCTACCCGCCGGGAACGATTATTCACCAGAAAGATTATAAACTGGAAAAGTTTGGCATCATCGCCAAAGGAGAGCACCGCGTCATCAATGAATTTCAGAATGGCAATGTTTTCATGATCGAAAAGAACGAACCGATCGATTTTGTCGGAGAAGTGACGATCCTGGCCGGAATGGAAAAGACTTCGGTTACAATCGAAACACTGACCGAGACAACCGTTGTCTATTTTCCCCGGAAAGACTTCGAGGACTGGATTGTCAAAGATATTCAGCTTCTGCGGCTGGTCGCCCACAAAATTGCATACAAGCTGTACCGCTCCTCCTATAACCGCGGCGCACGACTCTTCTATCCGCCAAACTTCCTGCTGCTCGACTACATTCTAAAACAGGCGGCGCACCTTGGCATCGAGCGAAAAAAAGAAATCATAATTCAGAAAACGCGGCAGGAGCTCTACGAAGAATGCGGTATTACCGTAAAAACGCTGGGACGAACGATCAGCAAACTAAAAGAGGATGGCGTGATTTCCCTGAAAAAAGGGAAAATCGCCATGACGCTGGAGCAGTATCATCTGGCGCAGAATACGATTCATCACTATGTTAATTATTAAAGCGTGCTAGAAAAATATTTCTCATTACGTTCTCCACTATTTCTTTAGATTAAGAAAGACCCTGCATACGCAGAGCCTTTCTTACATTTTCTTTCGAGGACTAACCCTTGATACAAAAATATGTCAATCCCAAATGCATTACTTCAGAAAGAGTTGACATATTTTATCTGGCATAGCACATGTGACTGCATCCATTTGGAAAAAGCTCTGCTTTCATCGCTCGGATATATTCTTCTTCCGTAGAAGAATCCTCCAGAATCTCCAGCGTGCGGCGCAGATTTCGGATATCACGCTCCATAAAATCGGTATAATTTCCCCGGCCTACCAGCTTCAGATGAGTGATTCCAGCATCGGAAAGCTGTTTTAATGTACACAGGCCGCAGCCGGTTGCGCCGCAGAGGTAACCATCTTCCGATACAGGATTCGTCAGTTCTGATGCAGAATCCCATTCGGATATAGAAATATTTTCTCCCGGACGATTTTTTTCTTGTTTTTCTAATTTAGATTCTGAAAGCGACATCGGTTTCTTCCAGTAAGGAACCCGGCAAAGATATCCCATTTCATCGCAGTGCAGGGAATTGCAGAAAGCACCACTGAACTGGCACAGTTCATTCAAAGCAAATGCCTCGAACTCCGTTGGATAAGTCCATTCTTTTCGAGCGGCTTCTTTCTGCGCAGTTATATGCCGAATCACTGCACGCATTTCCGAGATCGTATTTTTGCGCTGGAAAATGATCCTCTTCGGGTATTCTTTCGCAAAAACCTCTGTCATCGCAGAATTCACCGTTCCCAAATCCCCACTCAGATGCACCTCACAGTCGATCTTTTCTTTTCGCAGGTACACAAGCAGCGCGGGATCCGCAAGAATATAACTGTCAAACCCTATGCTGCGGCACTGTTGGATGATCTGCGCAATTTCTTCATACTGTTCCGGCCGGTAATACAGCGAATTGAACGCCAGATGCACTGGCTTCTGGTATTTCTGCACCATATTAGCCAGAATTTCCAGTTCACTGAACGATCCAATTTGTACGTTATAGTTTAAAACCTCTCTCCGATTCAGCGGCAGAACCGTTCCGTATTTTTCTGACCAGGAAAACGGAACGTAACCGCAGAACAGCTCGTCTGCACCGGCGCGGACGTAACGGGGATAGTCATCAATGGAGCCCAGGCCTGCTGTGATTTTCATAGTTTTTCCACCACCACTTTACACCGTTTTCTGCAGAATGCAATTCCATATGCAAGAATATCATTTCGTCCATCCTCGCGAAGTTCTATATCATATCTGCGGTCCTTGATCTGCTCCAGCGCTCTTTCACACGCCTGATTGAGATCATGCAGGGAGCGGACATCTTTCAATTCCACGATGATTCCCGCATCCGGATTTTTCGGTTTAAGCAGAATATCCGCAAAACCATCTCCAGATTCCCTGTTTGATTTCGCAACCCAGCCAGGATAATTTTTCAAAATACCAAGCAAAATGTCGTGATAAAAAATTTCCTTTTCTTCGTTCCGTGCCTTTGTATCGAAAACACGAATCGTTTCTCCAAGAAACATCGTCAGTTCCCGCTGGATCGTCTCCGCCTTTCCTTCCAGAAATCCCTGATTAATTTTATCTATAGATGCTCTGTTGTTCGCAACGATCTGATTAAACCATTCGCGGATCTGCTGAACAAAAACTTCGCGGATTTCCTGATTCGGAATGATCAGCTTGTACACGCCATTGTCAGCTTTTCCAAGCCGTGTGAGATATCCGGTTGTGAAAAGCACACTCCATATGTTGTCGATGCTGTTATCAATTTCGTTATACGTCAAATCCGAACGAATTCTCTTTTCAACTGCATTTCCCGCAATCAACTGTTCGATCTCGTCTTTTGTCGTGATATCAGCCTGTTCAATAAAGCGTTTCACAAGATCATTTCCGCTGCTGTTGATCCAATAGGACTTAGGCTGCACATTTGGATCGCTCACTAAATCGTCCACATAGTTAATCACATCCCACGGACAATAGATATCTGCGTCGCCGAAATGATAACCGTCATACCACTCTTTCACTTTCTCGAAATGTTCCTGCAGATTGTAATTTGCGAGAAGTTTTTTTATCTCTTCATTCGTAAAGCCGAACTCTTCCTCATAGCGAACGTCGTCTGCTGCATAAACTTTGAAGTTGTTCAATCCTGTAAAGATACTTTCTTTGGAAACCCGGAGACATCCTGTCAGTACAGCAAATTGCAGATCATCATTCGTCTTCAGCGCCTGTCCGAACAATCCCCGAATCAGTGAAACCATTTCTTTATAGTATCCATGCTGAAATGCTTTGTCGAGAGGAACATCATATTCATCAATCAAAATCATGGCCTTCTGACCATAATGTCGGCATAACAGCTGTGATAATGTCTGCAGACTGGAGACAAGCATATCCTCATCCATGGAATATTTACCATTCACTAAATGGATGATCGCCCGATATTTGCTCCGCTCATTTTCCGTCAGTTTTTCACTGTCCGCTAAAAATGCAAATCGCTCTGCTTCCACCCCGATCAACTCTGTTAAACGGTATTTTGCGGCTTCAAAAGATAAGCCGTCAATTCCTTTGAGTGACAGGAAAATAACGGGGTACTTTCCCATATATTCCTCACACAGCTTTTGGTTCCGGGAAATATAGAGACCATCAAACAGCGTTCGATCTGTTCCAATTTCAAAAAAACTCTTAAGCATACTCATGTTTAAGGTTTTTCCAAATCGGCGTGGTCTGGTAAAAAGATTCACCTTGCTCCAGTTTTCAAGAAGCTGTTCAATTAATTTTGTTTTATCTACATAGTAGAACCCGGATTTTTGAATTTCCTGAAAATTTTCAAGTCCAACCGGCAATTTCTTCCATTCTGCCATATCTGCATGCTCCCTTCTGAAGCTAATCTCTGGAGTAAACTGTCTGTTTTCTTTCATCTACCACAATGCATTTTAATTTTAACATTTGGCAGATCAAATCGCAAGCCGATCTCTTTTTATTATTTCAGAAAACTTTTCATCACCATTCTTTGTATCTTTTACCGAATGAATTCCTTTCGTTAAACACTCACGTTATTTGTTCATACTTTTATCTTGACTTTTTTTCCTGTGTAACTTATCATACAAATTAAGAAATGAGTTTTCACTGGGTAGGGCTCATGCCTGACAGAACTTGCTCATTTTTTTTATTTTCATGATATCCTTAAGATGTTGAATAGAAGAGAAAAAACTGAAAACAACTGATATATGAAATAAGTCAGATCTTCCTTATTCCGCAGTAAGCATAATATCGAAAAGAGGTGTTTCGAAAAATATGCGAAAGAAAATCGGCGTTTTTTCAGCGCAAATCATAGAAATACTTGAATTGAACATTCCAGCTGGAACACCTATTTATATAGCAGATTCCAATATAAAACATATGAAAACTTCCCATCCTGATGATTTCGCACAATACGGCAGCGAATTAAATAATATCATTGCCAATCCTGATTATGTTGGAAAAAACGCAAAAGATGATTCTATAGAATTCACAAAAGAATACTACATAAATGGAGAATACGTAAAAGTAGCTGTCAGAATATCCACTCATAATATTTATTACGCGCGTTCAATGTACGTATTGAATCCCAAACGAGTTAAAAATTTTATTGCCAAGGGAACTTTAAAAAAACTTGACAAATAAATAAGCTATTGTATAATAACATTGTAAGAGCATAGAATATATTGAATGAAAGCAGAGGACGGAACGGGCAGCCGTCACCCTAGTTGGAGATGTGGGAATGTCACCCCACCTATTTCATTCAACATATTAAGGGGCTGCTGTTTTAACGAACAAAGATTCGTGAAACAGCAGCTTTATTTTTGTTACCGGAAAAGGGTGCTCTGAATCTTTGGAAAGCATGCACTATTGCATTGGTGCATATGTCAACCATCAATCCCACGCTGGAGATCCGTAAATCCCATCGCCAGATAAACTTTTTTAAAACCGGAAGCATCTGCATCATTCAGCATGATGGAATATCTCGACAAGCTGACGGATGATCTCTGGTGATGCACCGGGAAATATTTCCGCTGACAGCCCTTTTGTGTTTTGAATGTGAACGACAGGTTCCATGCCGGTCACAGGGCTGGCAAGTGTTTGTCTGCATAGGTCATGCTCTTTTGACACCGGGGCGGGCAGCTCTATAAAGGCTGGGGATTCTGCAGCCGGTATCTGATCCAGACATGCTTTACGCACACGCCGGAGCCGGTAATAATAATTAGATTTTGTGAGATTGTTCTGTACGCACCAGGTGTCAACATCCATGCCCGCCGGACGGTTCTGACAGGCACGAATTTGTTCTGCCCACTGCCGGATCCTGACCTGCTGCGCTATAAGACTGGTTTGCGTAGCCATACCATCCCTCCCTTAATTATAGTCAGTCTAAAAAGTTGAGTACTGAACTTTTTGGACTATGTTAATTTGGTCAGTATGATTATGGCATAAATGTAGTGGGATAAAAAGGTACTCGGAATTTACCGTTTACTTTCAAAAAGCTGTTCAATCAGCTTTGCTTTATCCACATAGTAAAATCCAGATTTTCAAACTTCCTGAAAATCTTCAAATTCCACCGGTAATCTCTTGTATCCTGCTATATTTACACGTACCTTTCCAAATCAAATCTCTGGGGAAGAAATTCTTTCCGCTATCTCTTCACCAGCACAGCTCCTTCCACTTTCGCATAATACTCCGCCAAATCTTCCTCCATCTGCCTTCTCACCCGCTCCCAGTCCCCTGCTTCCATCTGGCTGTACAGCGCATGATTCATCGAGATTACACTCAGATCCTTCGAATAATACAAGAACCGTTTTCTCTCAAATTTCTCAAACGGATTGGTCAGCATACTTCTCTGCATTGCTTTCTTATCCTGCAGCATCGTTTCATTATACGGGCATGTACTCCGGTCTACGGGAAGTCCCCGGGTTATTCTGTTCTGGTAAAAAGCAATATAGTCCTCCAGAATCTCCTCTATTTTTGCATCTCCAATAGAATCCACATGACGGATAAAAGCCAGCAGAAACGGCATTTTATAAGAAAGTGAATAATCTCTTTCTTCCAGGAACGCAAAAAAATCTTCTTTGATGGTCGCATCGTTATGTTCCTTAATTCCAAGCTGCTTCCGATATTTTTCCACTTCATCCGGACTGAATAAATATAATGTTTTACTTCCGAATTTGTACTGCACTTCTGGCGTTAATTTTCCGGCTCTGATCCAGCTTGTGATGGTTCCCGTATTCACAAAATATTCCCTGGCAACCTGCTCCTGGCTCAGATAATCGCCGTATTTTTCTTCAAAAGAATGGATATCCACCTCTGTAATCCGCTCAATCCGCTCTTCCATTCCATCAATCACCACCGGGTCTCCCGGCTTATAATCCATTTTTGTGATATCGCCAAACGGAACATAATAAGGATTGGCAAAAACAGAATGCATACTGCAGGGCTTGATCATGGCGCCGTACTCATCGACTACGTCAATCACAATCACATTTTTCTTGGTGTCCGTTTTCCGCAGTCCCCTTCCGACCTGCTGCAGATAAAGAACCTTGGAAAGCGTAGGCCTTGCCATCACCAGAATGCCGAGTTCCGGATAATCCCATCCCTCTGAAATCATATTGCAGGCACACAGGAAACGGATTTCCTTTTCTTTAAACGCTTTCATAACAGAACTTTGATTTTTCGTCTGTCTTGTGTAGCTGGCCGCCGAAATATTTGCCTTATTAAGGAGCTTTGCCATTTCGTTCGCATGCGCAACATTGACACAAAAAACAACACCCTGTCTCGTGCCCGCTTCGCCAGACGTAAAATACTCTGAAAGTACCTGGACAATCAGCTCATTTCTTGAAGTGACCCGGATTCTTTTCTCCAGATCCGCATTGACATAATCCCGCCCATTAAACCTTACACTGGAAAGATCAAGATTCGTTTCAATCCGGTAAACATTCGCTTTCGCGACCACTCCCTTTTCCATCGCTTCTTTTAAGGATAACGAAGTCGTATACGATCCAAACACCGTTTCCAGCTTTCTTTTATCCGGCCGCTGATCCGTCGCCGTCAGGCCTATCGTAAATTCTGTCCGATAGTATTGCACAACTCTTTTCAGCACTGGCGCAACCGCATGATGTGCTTCATCCACGACAAGATAATTGTAATAGTCTGGTGTAGTGTCCGTATAATGTCTGGCCGCGAAGGCATACGTTCGAATATCAATCTTATCTTTTAACTCTGGCAGCGAAGCCTTTATTCTTTCTTCCCAGTCCAGCAAAAGATTGACTCCCGGAACCAGAATCAGTCCACGAAACTTTTGTTTTCCTTCCGCGAATGTCCGTAAATCTTCTTCCACAATTTTCGATTTTCCCGCTGCTGTAGGCAGCACAATCAAAAATGCCTTGATACCCGCATCTCTGCGCTTTTGTATCTCCTGCAGGCTGACAGTCTGATGTTCATACAGCTCAACTTTTCTTTCAACTTTGATTCCGTCATCCACAAAATTCGAAGAATCTTTTCCAAAATACTGTTTGATATCATCCTCAATCCGACTGGCAAATTCGCAATCCTCTTTGGAAAAGCGAAATAATTTGATCCCCCACAGGGCACACGTATTTTGTTTCTTGAGCTGATTGCGATATTTTTCCTCTCCAATAATTTGCGGATGATGGTAATCAAGGCCGTTTTCTTCGATCGCATATTTCTGATCCTTTGTTCTGACAAAATAATCGAGAAAATAATTCCTTCCATTTTCATCACAGATTCCATATTCCCGCGTCAGATATCTCAGCGCATTCATTCCATAAACACTTGAAAAATTCTCTTCGAAATGAATTTCCAGCGGAGAAGCATCGGCCTGCTCGCTCCGATCTCCTGTGTTTCGTATATAACCGCCTTCCAGGACAATTCCATCTTTGGCAAGATATGAATCCAGATTTTCCCGCGCATATCCCAGAAAACGAAACACCCTTTGAAAGCGATGCATATAATCATTCTGCTTCTCCGTAATCAGCATATAGGGAAAAACCGGCTCTTTTGGCTCATGAGAGCAGATACCATCATCAATAACAACCATATCCGTCCCATTATCATAAAACCGGGAAATTCCGCCATTCGGATAACACACTTGTTCCCGAAATCTAAAATCTGCGTGTTCTGCTAGAAACCTGTCTTTTTCAATATCAGATTCAGCCACTTTTCCTTCTCCTTTCCCGGTCTTACATCATCCGTAATCCACTCTTCTTCTATTCGGATCTGCTCCACATCCTTGATAAAATCAGAAAAAGTATCCGGTGTGAAATCCGTAAAAAAACGGCCGTTTCTTTCGCCTTCAAACGTTCCATATTTAAAGGAGGTATAAATAATCCCATTAGTGTCCAACGCTGTTACCATCTTATGGAATACCATTTTTAATTCTTTTTTCGGTAAATGCAGAATCGATGAACACGCCCAGATGCCGTCATATTGATTCATCTCATCCAAATCCTGAAATATCATGTTTTTTACCGGAATACCGGTATAGGCACTGGCGTATTTGCACAGTTCTTCTGAACCGTCCAGCGCCGTAACAGCAAGACCGTTTCCCAGAAAATACTTCGTGTCTCTTCCGGAACCACACCCGAAATCCAGCACTCTCTTTCCCGGCAAAGCGTTTAAAAATTTATCCTGCATCGTCTGGAAATCTACAGAAACAGTGCCTTGTATGAAAGAAGCTGCGTTTTGGTTGTAATAAGCGATTGTTTGGTTTTCCATATTGTGATGATCTCCTTGATAGAAAATGTAAAGCATGTGCTGTGCAAAACTGTTTTCTCTTTTTTTAAACCGAAAACACTTCTTCAGACATTTTATAGATACTTACTTGTCAAGTTCATTATATGCCTTTTTGACGATCTGCGCCATCAATAATCTTCTCTGCTTCAGGAATTCAGGATACGGTAACTGCTCAAAATTCTCAGGTAATGCATTCTGAGCACAGGCAAGCCGGTATCCTTCTTCTCCTAATTTCTCTCGGTACCGGCTGACATACTCCGCCGGAGCTTCATCGGAAATATCAATGTTTGTTGTATAGTCCAAGTATGTAAAGTTTGCAATCTGGTTTCTGTCACGGTCATTATCGTACCCGATCTTTTCAAGATAATGTTTCGGAAAGATATGATGCTTGCCGCAGTGTCTGTAACCTGTTTGCCATACTGTAAAGCATCGTATATCATGTTTCGAACCGGCATTGCATAATGAATGTCTGTCTGATTTTCGATTCCAAGAAGCAGATAATACGTTTCCGATTCCTGCATAACCGCAGCTGTTTTCAATATATCCCGATATTTCTGAACCGGATCTTCTGTCATTTCGGTTATCTCTTTTGCCTCTTTTCTCTCTTTCTTTGCGCCAAACGATATGGCAATCTCTGTTGAATCAACTTCTGTCAGTTTTTCTGGATTAATAACTTTTCTTCCATTGTAGATAAGATAATTGAACGCATCTGCAAAAATGTTACTCTTTCGCATGTATGCTTTGGTAACAATATCCGGTTTTCCCATGTGCATACACCTCCTCAAAAATATTTCAGAGAAGTCTGCACCCTTCCAGTTGTTTTTCAACTTATCACGAATTGGCAGCTCTATCAAGTTGAAAATATGAACTGCGAACATCCTTCTTAAGAAGTCACTATAGCAAATTCACTACAATCCGGTCTATCCCGCGCAGCCCATACATTTTCCCCATCGCCTCCGGCTCCTGCAAGATCGACAAATCAATCCCAAACAACGAATTATACCTCCCCATCATCCGCAAATGCTCCGGATACAAAAACGCCTGTTCTTCACAGAATCTATGGCACTTCCGCACCGGCGTCTGCGCGCCGCGGCTTCCTTTAGTACATGCTGCATACAGTGGACAGTACTGTGAGGTATTGGTCTGATAAAATGGAAGATGCATACTGTTTTTCCCTTCTGGAAACTTCCTTGTACTGGTATCGCCGCAGCTCTCCCATTCATACCGTTCCATCCGAAATTCTTCTTTTAAATATTCCTGGTAAAACGCCGCATGAACGCTATTTTGTTCAAACAGCGTCCGGTTCCCCAGCTTATAGGCCATCCGTGGATCTTTTTTTCGCTTGTTGAGCAGCACGCCAAGGCAGAGAGAAAACACCGGAAGCTGAGCTGCCAGATGGGCCGTTCCCCAGTCATTTACGACAATCTCAATGGTTTTGTTCTTTTGTTCACACCATCTGGCAAGATGCTGCAGACGTGCTTGCGTTTCCGTCAGATTTTCTTCCAGCAAAAATGGAAAAGTAAGCGTAATTGAAAATGACTCCCGGCAGGCTTTGTCCATCATTACAAACAGTTCCTCTTCTTTCGGTGCCAGATGCGGGCAGAAAGCATTTCCTATATAGAGCCGATCCGGGTGAAAAACCGGCGGATCTGCAATCTGGTTTCTCCGAAAATAAGCATCAAAAAACACCGCACTTTCCATCGAAAGATACGCCTTATACCATTCCGGCCGGTCCAGTTCGAGCGCCAGCTCAATCGGCTGCCCGGATCCGGCAGCACTATTCTGCAATGCCACAAAGGTTTCCTTCGTAATTCCGGAAAACCATACTTTTTTCTGCTCTTCCAGACTTTCCAGATGAAACGCGTCCTGCTCCGCAGGATATCCTGTCATCTCTTCTGCAAGCGCGGCATCATCGTCCTCCATTTTCCAGCGGATATACTGGCTGTATTGCAGGGCAAGGTGCTGTACCGCATTTTGATAATCTTCTTGTTCCGTGGCGAAGGTATAAACAACATCAAAATCTTCCTCTTTTTCCTGCAGAAAAGTCGCATCACGAAGAAGAATCCGCTGGTAGGATGCCGTTTTCTGATCGTAAAATGCCAGTTCCCACGGTGCGTTTTTCTGCTCTGCCGTGGCCGGTGTCGCAAGACGGGTCTGAAAGCCATATTCCGAAATTGCCGTGATCCGCACTTCCTTATTGCCCCAGTATCCTGCCAGAATTCCAAACGGCAGCATGGAAATCCATGGCCATTGGCTGATTTCTTTTTCCCGTTCTTTTTTCTGTTTCATTGCTCCAACTCTCCCGTTTTCTGATACCCTCCAGTATACCTGTTTTTCTGGAAAACTCAAAGAAAAAAATCCATCCACGCCCAGAAACAGTCTCACCGGAGACCTCCAGGTCATGGATGGATTTTTATCATTATTTTGTAAACGTCTCAATCAGCTCTTTGGCATCATCATATCCCTGTCCTTCCAGTTCTTTCTGATACCACTCGTCCACGCCGTCTACTGCCTGTTTGAACGAATCGATGTCCATATCCTCATAATTGGTAATGGTAACACCATTTTCATTCTGCCAGCGGTTCATGATTTCATCATCACCGGCGCGGTTAATCTCACGCTCGTACTGTGTTGCCAGACGACCGCACTCATCGATCACTTCCTGCTGCTCCGGTGTCATACTGTCATAAATGTCTCCGTTAATACAGAAGAACAGACAATCATAAATTGCATTCCACATCGAGCAGTACGGCTGTACTTCCTGTACGCTGGCTGCATCGATAGCAGGAAGTGGATTTTCCTGGCCTTCTACGGTTTTCTGCTGCAGGGCCGTGTAGGTCTCGGACCAGTTCATGTTGGTGGCATCGGCACCCCAGCGTTTGTAGCATTCCATCAGCAGGTTGCTTCCTGCCACACGGATTTTCAGGTTTTTCATGTCATCGACGGTTTTTACTTCCTGCTTGCTGTTGGTCAGCTGACGGAAACCATTCTCGGCGATTCCCATGCAGTGCAGGCCGTACTCATCAAGGATCTCTTTCAATTTTTCGCCTGCCTCGCCGTCCAGTTTTGCATCCGCATCTTCTACGGAATCAAACAGGAACGGAAGGGATACGACGTTAAATCTCGGGTCAAAGGCAGAGTAAATCAGGTTGCTGTGCATTGAAATCTGTACCGGATCTCCATCGATCAGTGCCTGGATACCCTCGGACTGGTTTCCGTTGGTCAGCTGGTCTGCGGCATATACGTTGACTTTGATCTTGCCGCCGGTTGCTTTTTCAATCAGCTCACCGAACTTCCGGCCGCCTTCTGCCCAGGTACTGGTTTCTGTCGTGGAGCAGGTGAAGTTCCAGGTCTGCTCCGGCCAGTCGAGATCGCTTCTGTCTTCTACATCGTAGGTGCTTGCAGAAGATGTATCTTTCTTTGTAAAGGCTTCAATCAGATCTTTGGCATCGTCATAACCTGCGCTTTCCAGTTCCTTCTGATACCACTCATCCACGCCATCTACCGCCTGTTTAAAGGAATCGATGTCCATATCTTCGTATTTTGTGATCTTGACACCGTTCTCGTTCTGCCAGCGGTTCATGATCTCATCGTCACCGGCACGGTTGATCGCACGTTCGTAATCGACGGCTTTCTGTCCGGCCTCATCGACAACTTTCTGCTGTTCTGGAGTCAGATTGTTATAGATATCTCCGTTAATGCAGAAGAACAGGCAGTCATAAATCGCATTCCACATCGAGCAGTACGGCTGTACTTCCTGTACGCTGGCTGCGTCGATAGCCGGCAGCGGATTCTCCTGGCCTTCTACGGTTTTCTGCTGCAGGGCGGTGTAGGTCTCGGACCAGTTCATGTTGGTCGCATCGGCGCCCCAGCGTTTGTAGCACTCCATCAGCAGGTTACTTCCTGCTACACGGATTTTCAGGTTTTTCATATCATCGACGGTTTTTACTTCCTGCTTGCTGTTGGTCAGCTGGCGGAAACCGTTCTCGGCGATTCCCATGCAGTGCAGGCCGTACTCATCGAGGATTGCTTTTAATTTTTTGCCTGCCTCGCCGTCCAGTTTGGCATCCGCATCTTCTACCGAATCAAACAGGAACGGAAGAGATACGACGTTAAATCTCGGGTCAAACGCAGAGTAAATCAGGTTGCTGTGCATCGAAATCTGTACCGGGTCTCCGTTCATCAGTGCCTGGATTCCCTCAGACTGGTTTCCGTTGGTCAGCTGGTCTGCGGCGTATACATTGACTTTGATCTTGCCGCCGGTTGCTTTTTCCATGAGCTCGCCGAACTTGCGTCCGCCTTCTGCCCAGGTACTGTTCTCGGTGGTGGAGCAGGTAAAGTTCCAGGTCTGCTCTTCCCATCCAAGGTCACTGTAATCAGCGATATCATTGTAATCCTCATTGCCGGAGGAATTTCCTGCTGTGCTGCCATCCGAACCATCGCCACTGGAAGTATCGGAATTCGTTGCTGCAGCTACCGTTCCGGTATAAGCTCCGTCTTTTGCCAGTGCTTTTGGAAGGAACGTGGAAATCTGCGGAACATACGTAATCAGAAGCAGAACTGCTACCGATGCTGCGATCATTGGCATAACGGCTTTGGAAATCTGCTGAATGGTAACTTCCATTCCTTTTTTCAGTTTTACGGAAATGGCGACAAACAGGTTGACACCGACTGGCGGAGTTACCTGTCCGATGGCCAGGTTGACCGTTGCCACGATACCGAATGCTACCAGGTCATAGCCAAGGGCTTTGCAGACCGGAAGCATAATCGGGATGAAAATATACATGGCAGAGTTTGCATCGATAAAGCATCCTGCAATCAGGAAAATGATATTGACAATCAGAAGGAATACAAACTGGTTATGAGCAACGCTTCCAAGAAGATCCGATGCTGCCTGCGCAATACCAAACTTTGTGCAGACAAAGGAGAACAGAGAAGCACTTGCGACGATCAGCATAATTCCACCGGTTGTTTTGGCAGAATCCACCATCAGATCCCACAGATCTTTCAACTTAATCTCTTTATAGATAAAGATTCCGACAAACAGACCGTATACAACGGAAACGGCAGCTGCCTCGGTCGGGGTGAAAATACTTCCATAGATACCGCCAAGGATGATGACCGGCATTAAGAATCCCCAGAAAGCATCTTTAAAGGCGTCCCATCTTTCTTTGGCTGTTGCTTTTTTCTGGGTCGGCTGAATGTTGTGTTTCTTTGCCTCCAGAAGAACAACGATGACAAGGGCCACACCCATCAGAATACCAGGAACGATACCTGCTGTGAACATATCGGCGATGGATACGCCTGTGATGGATGCATAAACAACGAATGCAATACTCGGCGGTATGACGATCGCAATCGAACTTGATGTCGCCATCAGGGCCGTGGAAAACGGAGCAGAAAATCCGCCTCGCTCAATCATGGCAGGGATCAGAACCATACCAAGTGCTGCTACGGTTGCCGGACCGGAACCGGAAATTGCACCAAAGAAGCAGGCTACGATAACGCATACGATGGCGATACCGCCTTTTTTATGGCCGACGCAGGTGTCGACGAAACGAATCAGTCGTTTGGAAATGCCCGCTTTTGCCATAATGTTTCCGGACAATACAAAAAACGGAATGGCAAGGAGCAAAAATTTACTGATACCGGAATACATATTGGTTGCTACGATGGTCAGGGATGTACCGGAGTACAGGATCGCGCAGATCGAAGACAGACCAAGGCAGATGCCAATCGGGATACCAAGGATCAGAAAAACAAAGAATGAAAGAAAAAGAATTGCACTGATCATTTTTTCTGTCCCTCCTCTTTTGCTTTTACGAATGTATCAATCAGATATTCGATCATGTGCAGCGTCATGCAGGCTGCGCCGATCGGTACGAAAGACCAGAAAATCCATTCCGGCCAGTTTAAAACGAACGTTCTCTTTCCGTTGGCAAGCTGGGTCAGTACCTTGTCCATGCCGTATTTAAACAGAACTACGGTAAAGGCAACACTAAATGCTGTGTTGACAACCAGCAGGATTCTTCTCGCCTTCGCAGAAAGACGGTCCGGCAGCAAAGAAAGATTGACCAGTTCTCCGTCACGGGCAGCAAGCGCTGCTGCGAGAAGTGTAATCAGAACAAATACCGCAACGACAAGCTCTTCGGTAAATGACCAGGACTGATGCAGTACCTTACGGGAAAGAACGTTTCCCACCGTAAGCACAACAATCAGGATCGTGGACAGCACGAGAACCAGTTTCTCAACAAATGCCAGTCCATTCATGATTTTTTTGTACACTTTCATATGTTTCCTCCCTTTTCCCGCTGTCAGGTACAATGTTCCAGCAGGATCTATTCTTTGCCAGGCTGTATTACCGGGGTGAATTTGCAGCTGACAAACAAAAAAATCCGCCCCTCAACGAGGGACGGAACTGTTCTTTTCCCGCAACCACCCTTGTCTCTTCTTTGAAACAAGCACGAATACAACGCACAAGCATACGCGGTTTCTGTAACGGGAAACTCCCGTGAAAACCTACTGGAATTCCGGCACATAGTACGATACACGGCCGATTCGTTGGGCTTTCCTTCTCCAAGATGATTTTCAATCCAGATTCGTTGCTGTCTCGCACCTTTCCGGCAGCTCTCTGAAAACGATTTGTCTGCATTTACTTTTTCTTTTCTCAGAATTTGCTTTTACACGACAGAAGCAATTTTAACGCGATTTTTGTTGATTGTCAAGAATTGGCTGGAAAAATTTGTCGATTTTTTGAAAAACCGCATTTTTTTCGGTTTCTGACCTTTTTCTTGCATCTTTTCCATATCTTTTATATAATAATCTGCGGTATCCGAAATATGCAGCCTGATTTTTCATCTCGATCTTCCAACATCAGTCCTGCTTATTCATGAAAGGATGATTTTTATGATAAAAAAACTGATTTCCTTTTTTCAAAAAGATGCAGTGCTTACCGTCTCTTTTTTTCTTGCAGTGCTTTCCTGCTTTTTCTGTCCTCCCGGTCCACAGTATCTTGGTTATCTGGATTTTCATACTCTGATCCTGCTGTTCTGTCTGATGCTGATTGTCGCGGGCCTGCGGGAATGTGGCGTATTTGACTGGCTTGGCACCAGTCTTCTCCGGCATGTAAACTCAGAACGGATGGTTGCTCTGCTTCTGATTTCCCTGTGCTTTTTCTGCAGCATGCTGATTACCAATGATGTCGCTCTGATTACCTTTGTTCCGTTTGGCATTCTGCTTCTGCGAATGTGCCATATGGAGCAGAAAAAAATACTTCTTGTCACCTTTATGACCATGGCTGCAAACCTTGGCAGTATGTTTACTCCTATCGGCAATCCGCAGAACCTTTATCTGTATTCGCTTTCCGGACTTTCCCTTTTGCAGTTTCTGCTTATGATGCTGCCTTATACTCTGGGTGCTGCAGTTCTTTTTCTGATCTGCATTTTTCTGTTTTTCTCCGGAAAGAAAATTTCCGTTTCCCTGGAGAAAAAAGCGATTACTCATCCGCGGCAAATCGCAGTTTTTGCAGCTCTTTTTTTCTGCTGTATTCTTACGGTTGCCAAACTTCTCCCGCATAGTATTCTGCTTCTGATCACGATTGCCGGGATCTGCCTGGTGAACCGCAGCCTTTACCGCAGAGCAGACTACTCTCTTTTGTTCACTTTTGTGTTTTTCTTTCTTTTTATTGGAAACATGAAACAAATGGCCGCGCTTCGTATTTATCTGGAACAGATGATTACCGGACACGAACGGCTTCTTTCCGTCCTCACAAGCCAGATCATCAGCAATGTTCCTGCCGCCATGCTGCTTTCCGGATATACAAAAGAAATCCCGGAACTGATTGTAGGAACCAACCTCGGCGGCCTCGGGACTTTAATTGCATCTATGGCAAGCCTGATCTCCTATCGCCAGATTACGGCCGCAGACGCTTCCTGCCGCAAAAAATATATCCTGATTTTTACTGTTTTCAATCTTGTTTTTCTTGCTATTTTGTATCAGATACGCTAAAATAAAAAGAAGATCCGGCTGTACGGGTCTTTTTTCACGGCATTTTATACCGTCTCATTATTACTGTACTTAGCATTTTATATTGAAAAAGAAAGGGTTTCATTTATGAAGATAGATCTCAGAAACGTTCCGGATGCCGAGGTTTCCGGCATTGATCTTGCAAATGTTGACATTACTGTTCCGGCACCGGAGACAGAACCGCAGCGTCAGTATTACTTTATGGCACTTTTAAAACAGCAGCTCGTACCGGAGCGTGCAAAACAAAACGGAAAAGAGTATCTGACTGCCTGCATCACAACCTTCGGCTGCCAGATGAACGCCCGCGATTCCGAAAAACTGGAGGGAATTCTGGAAACCGTCGGCTACCACATTGTGGAGACCGAAGATGCCGATTTTGTTGTTTACAACACCTGTACCGTCCGTGAAAACGCAAATCTGCGTGTCTACGGTCGTCTTGGACAGCTTGGCAAGTACAAAAAGAAAAATCCGGGCATGATTATTTCCCTCTGCGGATGCATGATGCAGGAGCCGCTTGTTGTCGAAAAACTCAAAAAAAGCTACCATTTCGTCAACCTGATTTTCGGAACGCATAATATCTACCGCTTTGCCGAGTATCTTGTCCGGTGCATGACAGAGGACCGCATGGTGATTGATATCTGGAAAGATACCGACAAAATCGTGGAAAATCTCCCGGTTGACCGCAAATATCCGTTCAAGTCGGGTGTTAATATTATGTTCGGCTGCAATAACTTCTGCAGCTACTGTATCGTACCGTATGTGCGCGGCCGCGAACGCAGCCGGAAGCCGGAGGAAATCATCGCAGAGATCAAACGCCTCGTTGCAGACGGCGTTGTTGAAATCATGCTGCTTGGTCAGAATGTCAATTCCTACGGAAAGAATCTCGAGGAGCCGATGACGTTTGCACAGCTTCTGCGCAAGGCAAATCAGATTGAAGGGCTGAAACGCATCCGTTTCATGACCTCACATCCGAAGGATCTCTCGGAAGAACTGATCGATGCAATGCGCGACTGCGAGAAGGTCTGCCTCCATCTTCATCTTCCGCTCCAGTCCGGAAGCAGCCGTATCTTAAAACTGATGAACCGCCGCTATACCAAAGAGCAGTATCTTGACCTGGTAGACCGAATCCGCGCAAAAGTGCCGGATATTTCTCTGACAACAGATATTATCGTTGGTTTCCCTGGTGAGACCGAAGAAGATTTTCTGGAAACACTGGATGTGGTCCGCCGCGTTCGTTACGACAGCGCGTTTACCTTCCAGTATTCCAGAAGAACCGGAACACCGGCAGCTGCCATGGAAGACCAGATCCCGGCGGATGTTGTAAAAGACCGTTTTGACCGTCTTCTTGCCGAGGTCCAGGAAATTTCCCGTGAGGTAACCGCAAGACATCTTCATACCGTACAGGAAGTTCTGGTGGAAAGTATCAATGAGCAGGACGCTTCTCTTGTCACCGGCCGTATGAGCAACAATACGCTGGTTCATTTCCCGGGAGATGCTTCGATGATCGGAACGCTGCGGAACGTTTCCCTGGACGAATGCCGCGGCTTCTACTATATGGGAACGCTTGTTTAACCAAAAGACCCTGCCCGCACAGTTTTTCAGTCTTTGAAAAGACTATGTTACAAAGCTGTGCAGGCAGGGTTTTTATATATAACTTCTCCTTTTATCCTCTCACATCTGGAGTTTTCCCGGAGAGCCGCCTCTGATAAAAAAAGTAGGTAATCATAAGCATAACTCCAGCTCCGACCCATGCGGAAATTTCTGCGAATGCCACTCCGCGGAACGCAAGGCGCGGTGCTAAAAGCAGCACAACCATGACGCGCATGGCAACCTCCACAATCCCGGACACCATCGGCAGAACTGTTTTTCCCATTCCCTGGCAGGCGTTTCGGAAGACAAACAGCCAGCCAAGGGCGAACAGGGCAACTCCGGTAACCGGCAGAAAGATACAGGTATAGGAAATGACTGTCGCATCATTCAGCATCAGGGATGCCAGAAGCTTCGGGCAGAAAATTTCCAGTGCTGCAAAAGGAAGATTGACAAGGACAGAAAGCACGACACCTGCCCTGACTCCCTGTTTGATCCGGTCGTATTTTCCGGCTCCATAATTTTGTCCTGTAAAAGTCAGAAGTGCAAGTCCAAGTGTTATACCCGGCTGCTCGAACAGACCGCACACCTTCATACATGCAGCATAAGCTGCGACATAAGCCGTTCCCATCTGATTGACAAAAACCTGAAGGACCATACCGCCCACCGCAGTTACAGAATTCATCACAGCTACCGGCAGGCCTTTTCCAACGAGTGCGCCAAGAAGTACACCATCTGCCCTCCAGTCTGTTTTCCGCGGAAGGAGTTCTGCGGCGCGCCGGATATATACCAGACAGTAAAGGGCAGAAACTACCTGCGCCAGGACCGTTGCAAGCGCCGCTCCAAACACGCCCATGCCAAACGGAAATACAAATAGAAGATCCAGCACAATATTGACCACCGACGAAACGATCATAGAAGCCAGCGGCACTTTACTGTTTCCGACGGACCGGAGCAGCGTCATGGCAAAGTTATTAAAAATGGTAACGGTACTGCCCGCCAGAATGGTTCCAAAATAAACCAGAGTGTCTGTCATCATATCCTCCGGTGTCTGGAGAAAGACAAACAGACGGCGCATCCAAAACAGACTGCCCACCGTAATTACAATTCCAATGGCAAGGCAGATATAAACCGACATCGCAATTTCTTTCCGCAGTTTTTCAATATCATTCGCTCCAAAGGAGTGGGAAATGCAGATCCCGAGTCCTCCGGTCAGTCCCATGGCAAAGCCGAGAATCAGAAAATGCACCGAACTGGTATTTCCAACCGCCGCCAGAGCCACATCGCCAATTCCCTTTCCGACGACCATGGAATCCACAAAGCTGTAAAGCTGCTGAAAAAGATTTCCAATCAATATTGGCAGGAAAAACTGAAAAATCAGCTTCATGCTGTTGCCTTGCGTCATATCATTTGTTGTTTTTTGCATGATGATAATCTTGTAACCTTTCCTTTCTTCATTCCTTCTTGCAAATCATATAAAATCACTATATACTAAAAGAAGTTTGTTTCCATCCACAGTCAGTATGGAACATCCACTACGAAAAAAAAGTGAGACATCTATGAATAACTTATATGAATATATCGACCCCATCGCCTCTCCTTATGAGGCTTTTCTTTTTGACAGCACGCGGGACTCCCTTCCGATTCCTGCTCACTGGCACTATTATGTAGAACTTCTCTACGTTCTGAAAGGAGAAATTGAGGTTTCCCTTGATAATGTGACATCCATCGGAACGGAAGGATCTGTGATCCTTTTTCCGCCCAAATGCGTTCATTCCATCGCGCTTGCAAAGGGGTCTGTTCCGGTGCAGTATGATGTGATTAAATTTGACCCCAATCTTCTGCCCACCTGCAAGACGGATGAGCTGGATCTGCGTTCGATTCTGCACGGCATCCACACGTTCCGCTGCCCCTGTATTTTTTCTCCGGATCAGGTACAGAAAATGGACCTTTTTCCTCTTTTTTCGGATATTCTTAAGGAATACCGGGATAAAGAGCTTGGCTATTCCATGATTCTTACAGCGGATCTTCGGAAAATCATCAGCCGTTTTGTACGGAACTGGCAGAAAAGCGGGACTTCTTTTCCGTCTCCCGGCGTGCATCCTTCCTACGAAATCAGTTTTGACCTGATTTCCGAATACATTGATTCCCATTATTTTGAAGAACTGACCGTAGAGAAACTTGCCGCCATGTGCAACATGTCGCACTCCACATTTTCCATGAATTTTTACCGCCGCTACAATATGACCTGCAAAGAATATATTACGGCAACCAGAATCAATGCGGCAGAAAACATGCTGCTTTTTTCCAGTCACGATGTTTCTTTTATTGCCAGAGAAGTCGGCTATCCGGACTGCAGCTATTTCATCCGGTGTTATAAAAAAATAAAAGGAATCACACCGAAACAGGCCAGAAAAATCCAGGCAGAAAAAAATAAATAACGTTATTTTGCAGAAAAGGGCACGCATTCATTTTGCGTGCCCTTTTTCCATGCCTTATCGTTCTGCTGTCTCGTATACGCTTCGTACGCGGTATGCGCCCGATACGCCGGTTCCCTTGGCGGTAAAGTCTGCGGTCGGCAGAATACGGAAGGTCTTTGTTCCTGCTTCCATATCAACGAAGTTATCGTCCAGGCGAAGCACACCGTTTTCGGTCTCTACGCTGACAGATTTTGCGAAGTTCTCTGCCGTTACGGTTACGGTATCGCCGTCTACTGATACAGAAAGCTTCGGATCTGCAAAATGGTAATGCTTCGGTGCACAGAACAGCGTCGATCCGGAAGATACTACGTTTCCATCAACAATCAGCTCATAGGTCAGATGAACTTCCAGCGGATCCTGATCGTTGAAATCAAGATGCGGCATCCACTGTCCGCCGTAAGCCGGTGCATTCACCTCGAAAGCCCCCTCTTTGACTACGGAAGAATCCGGACGGCACAGGGACCATTTTACGGTTCCGACGATCGGCTCACCGGTCTCATTGGCAACATGAAGGTCTGCACTGACATCAATCGGATGCGGCAGTGTGTTGACAAACGGTTTCTGATCGATCTCTCCGTGCTCCTCGCAGGAAAGCAGGACTGGTGCAAACATCTTCTTCTCTGCGTACTGCAGGGCTTTCCAGTTTCCATAGTAGTCCACGCTTGCCCAGGATGCTACCGGCCAGATATCGTTCAGCTGCCATACAACAGCACCCATGCAGGTACCGCGGAAGCGGCGGAAATGCTCAACGCCGTAACGGATCGCATCGGCCTGAAGAAGCTGTGAGCAGTACAGAAGCTCGTCGAAGTTCTTCGGATACAGGTATGTCTGTGAAATGTAGTTCAGGATCTTTCCGTTGGCAGCCGTATTTCTCTGGTGCATTTCCATGACACGGGAGAAGATGTTGCGGTCGCCGTCTTCGGTAAACCGTTTTACAGTCTGCAGTGCCGGGAAGGACTGGAATCCGAACTCGGACAGGAAACGGTAATGATGGGAACGATAAGCGGTGAACGGCTCACTTCCGTGCCATACACCCCAGTAATGGGTATCGCCGACGTTCTCTGCATTGCTGTTTTCGTAATTTCCGCCTGAAGACGGGGATGACGGCCAGTAGAATTTCTCCGGATCCTCTTCTTTGACGATTTTCGGAATGATGTACTCATATAGATGGATGTAATCATACGTCTGTTTCTTAGATTTCTGCCATGCCAGCGTTTCGTACTGGGTTTCCATCTCGTTGTTTCCGCACCATAGAGCAATACTTGCATGGGAACGGAGTCTGCGCATATTCTGACGGATCTCCGCGGAGATATTCTCTTCGAAGTCATCTGTCAGCTCGTAGGATGCGCAGGCAAACATAAAGTCATGCCAGATGAGGAGTCCTCTCTCATCGCAGACATCATAGAAAAAGTCATCGAGGAAGTATCCGCCTCCCCATACACGCAAGGAGTTAAAGTTTGCCTCCTGTGCGGATTTCAGCAGCAGATCGGTACGCTCTCTCGTCTGACGGGTTAAGATATTGTCCTCCGGAATGTAGTCAGCGCCCATCGCGAAGATCTGCAGTCCGTTGATTTCATACGCAAAGTTACGGCCCTTTACGGTCTTTGCAGGTTTATCGGTAATGATGATTTTTTTCTCACCGTTGGTCATGATCATGTTGTCGCCGTCATCGTAATCCGGTGACTGGCCGGTCATATGCTCATCAAAGACTTCATCTTCCATCACGTCAGTATTTACGGTGATGGTACGAAGACCCATCTTCTTCTCCCAGGTATCCAGGATATCGTCTGCAACGAGCTCCACCTTTACCTGATACAGTGCCTGTGCACCATAGCCGTTCGGCCACCACAGCTCCGGATTTTCTACGGTAAGGGAAGCCTGTACATGATTGCTGCGAAGATCACAGGTAAGTCCGGTCAGATTCTTTGCCGGTGCAGAATTGGTCAGCGGATCCATTGTGCCGCTTTCTGCGGTCAGAACGGTTTTTCCATCCGGGGAAGTAACGGTCATTACGATCTTTACTTTACCGTCGGTTACACCCGGCATCCACTCGATTTCAGCATCTGCGGTCAGGCGGACGAAGTCAACCACATTTCCATGAACGTTTTTTCCAGTTACATGATGCTCCTGTCCTACAAATACCTGTGCCAGACGGGCAGTTTTTACTGCGAGAACAGAAGCCTCACGGAACAGTCCTGCATCTGGAAGACGCGGACCCCAGTCCCAGCCGTACATGCAGGCTGCTTTACGAATATGCGGGAATCCCGGCATTGCATCGGATGCTGCTCCAACCGGGCATTTTGCTTCTTCTTCTGCGATGAATTTTGTCGGGGAATGCAGAACCACTTTTACCTGATATACGGTATCGGCTGCATCACCTGCAACAAGATCGGTAATATCATACTCCCAGACACGGTTCATGTTGTCTGCGGAGCCGATTTTCTCTCCGTTCAGATAAACATCTGCGATGGTATCAATTCCGTCGAAGTGTAAAAACAGACGGTCCGCTTTTCTGTCTTCCTCACTGATCACGATCGTTGTCTCGTATGCGAAATCGTTCTCCATCAATTTCAGTGCATCGAGCTCATTGTCACGATAAAATGGATCCGGGATCAGGCCTTTCTCCAAAAGGGTGCCGTAAACGGTAGACGGTACCTTCGTTTCAATTGGAGTTTCCGGAATATCGTAAACATTTTTTCCGAGGACAGTTAATGTCCAGTTGTCTTTCAGACATATTGTATGCATTACAGTATGTCCCCCTTTCTTCATAGTTTCTGCTTTTTCGCGTAGTTTCGCCACGCTTTTCACTTTATTTTTATCTTACTGCTTTTTTAACCAAAATGGTACAAAAAAGCTCTTGAAAAATAGGAAAAATCTCCAAATGCGAAACGATTTTAGAAAATTTCGGAAACAGTGAGACAAATTCTCAATCATCACTTTGACAGATCTGGAAAATGTGATAGAATAAAAATGTCGGCATCCTGAAAAAAATGCCGGCAGTATTTTTCGAAAAGAAAGATGAGGAAAAAATTATGATACCAGAAAGATTAGCTGCTCTCCGCGAAAAAATGAGAGCCTACGGCGTGGACGCTTATCTGGTTCCGACCGCCGATTACCATGAATCTGAATATGTAGGAACTTACTTTAAAGCAAGAACGTATATCACAGGCTTTACCGGTTCTGCCGGAACCGCCGTTATTACCCAGGATGAAGCGTGCCTCTGGACCGACGGCCGCTACTTCGTACAGGCAGCCAAAGAGCTTGCCGGAACCGGCGTTACTTTAATGAAAATGGGCCAGGAGGGTGTTCCGACCGTAGAGGAATACCTGCAGGCAAATACAAAAGAAGGCATGACCATCGGCTTCGACGGCCGCGTTGTCAATGAGATGCTCGGTGAGACACTGGAAAAGACACTTCCGGAGCGTTTTCTCTCCTATCGAAGTGACCTGATCGGTGAAATCTGGTCCGACCGCCCAGCACTTTCTGCAGAACCGGTATGGATTCTTGATTCCAAATATACCGGCGAGTCCGCTGCTGACCGTCTTGCAAAAGTCCGCGAAAAGATGAAAGAGAACGGTGCCGAGGTGCATATCCTGACCGCACTCGACGATATCGCCTGGATGCTGAACATCCGCGGAAACGATATTCCGTGCAATCCGGTTGTCCTCTCCTACCTCATTCTGACCGAAACCGAAGGCCATCTGTTTATTCAGGAAGCAACTTTAAATGATGAAGTAAAACAGTATCTTGCCGGTCTTGGTATTTCGATTCATCCATACGATGCTGTCTATGATTTCGCTGCCGGCATCACAGGAAAAACGATTCTTCTGGAGAAAGCCAAAGTCAACTACACAATCTGCCAGAGCGTCATGGGCGAAAACACGATTGTCAATGTGATGAACCCGGCTTCCTCCTTAAAGGCATTGAAAACACCAGTTGAGATGGAAAATATCCGCAAAGCCCACGTCAAAGACGGCGTTGCTGTAACCCGTTTCGTTTACTGGTTAAAGAAAAACATCGGCAAAATCCCGATGGACGAAGTTTCCGTTGCAGAGAAACTGGAATCCTTCCGAAAAGAGCAGGAAGGCTACATTGAGCCGAGTTTCGGAACCATCTCCGCTTACGGCCCGAATGCCGCTATGTGCCATTATCAGGCAACGAAAGAAGATTTCTCCGTTCTACAGCCAAAAGGCATGTACCTCGTGGATTCCGGCGGACAGTATTATGAAGGAACAACCGATATCACAAGAACCATTGTTGTCGGACCGCTGACTGAGGAAGAAAAAGAGCATTTCACCATCACCGCGATGGGAACCCTGCGTCTTGGAAACGCAAAATTTCTCCATGGATGCATCGGCATCAATCTCGATTACCTCGCAAGACAGGCATTCTGGGAGAGAGGTCTTGACTTCAATCACGGAACCGGCCACGGCGTCGGCTATCTCTTAAATGTCCATGAGCGTCCAAACGGTTTCCGCTGGAAAATGGTTCCGGAGCGCATGGAAAATGCCGTTCTCGAGGAAGGTATGCTGACCTCCGACGAACCAGGTATCTATATTGAAGGAAGCCACGGTATCCGTACCGAGAACCTGATGCTCTGCCGCAAAGCAGAAAAGAACATGTATGGCCAGTTCATGCGCTTTGAGTTCGTTACCATGGTTCCGATCGACCTCGACGGTATCGATACGCAGTATATGACGGAGAAAGATGTCGAGCTGCTGAATAATTACCACAAAGAAGTGTATGAGAAGATTTCTCCTTATCTGGAAGGGGACGAAAAAGAGTGGCTGAAAGAAGCTACCCGCCCGATTTCCAAATAAGTTCTTTCTATAACATCAAAAAACCGATGTTCTGTGCGTGTTATTTTCACAGAACATCGGTTTTTCTCATTTCTTTTTCTTATAATACTTTCGATAAAAATTCTCTCAAGCGCGGGTGCTGCGGATTTGCGAAGAATTCCTGCGGCGTATTCTCCTCCTGAATATTTCCCTCGTTGATAAAGACGACGCGGGTTGCCACCTCTCTGGCAAAACCCATCTCGTGTGTAACAACGACCATGGTCATGCCCGATTCGGCAAGCTCTTTCATAATTTCCAGAACCTCTCCTACCATCTCCGGATCGAGTGCAGAAGTCGGTTCGTCAAACAGCATGACATCCGGATTCATCGCAAGGGCGCGCGCGATGGCGATTCGCTGCTTCTGTCCGCCGGAAAGGCTTCCCGGATAGGCATCTGCTTTGTCCGGCAGTCCGACACGGGTCAGAAGCTCCATCGCTTTTTTCTCTGCTTCTTCCGATGTCATTAGTTTTAATGTCACCGGAGCGAGCAAGATATTTTCCTTAACGGTTTTGTGCGGAAACAGATTGAACTGCTGGAATACCATTCCGATCTTCTGACGCACATGGTCAATGTCAGTTTCCGGCGCCGTGATGTCAACGCCCTCGAAGTAAATTTTTCCGCCGGTTGGAATTTCCAGACGGTTTAAGGAGCGCAGAAACGTCGATTTTCCGGAACCGGAAGGACCGATAACGGCGACAACTTCTCCCTGACGGATCTCTGTGCTGATTCCGTCTAAAACTTTATTATCCTCGAAGCTCTTCTGCAGATTTTCAACTTTAATTAATACTTTTTCGTTAGTGGTCACTCTTACGCAGTCTCCTTTCCAGTTTGCCCATGAAATAGGTCAGAATCATAACAAGAATCAGATAAAAGATCGCTGCGGAGAGAAGCGGAACCAGCGCATCGTACGTACGGCTCTGTACCAGGGTTGCTGCTTTTGTAATATCGATGGTTCCAATATAGCCGATGATGGCGGTCTCTTTCAACAGCACGATCATCTCGTTGATCAGCGCCGGAAGAACATTTTTAAACGCCTGCGGAATGATAATCAGACGCATGGTCTGTGCCGAATTTAAACCAAGGCTTCGTCCCGCTTCAGTCTGTCCTTTATCCACAGACATGATTCCGGAACGGAAGATCTCGGCAACGTACGCACCGGAGTTAATACCGAATGCAATTCCGCCGATCACGATATTGTTCAGGTTTACGGTTGCAAAAATAACGGAATAGAAAAACAGAATCTGAATCATGGACGGCGTTCCGCGGATAATCGTCAGATAGACGCGTGCCACAATGTTCAGAAGTTTTAATTTACCGGTCTGCTCGTGTGTCGAACGGATCAGCGCGATGAGAAGTCCGAGCACAACACCGATGCACAGTGCAATTACCGTGACAAGCAGCGTCGTCTTCAGACCGGTCAGCCACCACTCTGTAGCACCGTTGTCTACAAAGTAGCGGTTAAACTGATGCTGTAAATTTTCCATAGAATACATCTCTCCTTTGTGGTTTCATTTCCTGCAAAAAGAGCGGCTGCACCATTTTGCCTGGCGGACAGCCGCTCTTTTTCCTCTTATTAGATTACTTTCTTACAATAACAACCTGCGTTGCATTTGCGTAAGTATCGGTGAAATCAACACTCTCCTCACGCTCCGGAGTAACGGTCATTCCGGCTGCGCCGAAATCTGCTTTTCCACTGTTGACAGATGCAAGGATGGTTTCAAATGACATATCCTCGATTTTCAGCTCATAACCAAGCTTGTCGCAGATTGCTTTGGAAATGTCGGCATCGATACCAACGATATCATTTCCCTCTTTGTACTCCCACGGCTCGAACTCTGCGTTGGTTGCCATGGTAAGCGTTCCCTTGGAGTGGTCTGCGTCTGCCGGGGATTCATACGGATGCTGTCCGACTTCATCACCAATGTAGTTGCTCATGATCTCATCAAGAGTTCCGTCCTCTTTCAGCTCTGCCAATGCAGTGTTGAACTCGTCTCTTAACTCATTTCCTTTTTTGAAGCACATCGCGTACTCTTCGGTATCAAAAATGCCTTCTACAATTTTCAGATCATCGTTTGCTGCAACGAATTTTTCTGCCGGCAGGGAATCGATGACAACACAGTCAATCTTTCCGTTTTTCAGTGCCTGAATAGCATCGGCGCCTTTGTTGTAACGCTGCATCTGGGAATCTGCATTAACGGCATCGCTCGCCTGAGAATCACCTGTTGTTCCGGTCTGTACACCAATCTTCAGATCTGCCAGATCCTCTACGGATGTTACTTCTACTTTCTTTGCGGTAGATGCAGAACTTCCGCATCCTGCCATCGAAACAGCAAACAAAACGGACATTGCAAGTGCTGTTGCTTTTTTTGCAAAATTCATTTTCATAATAATCTCCTTCTCTCCTCATGTATATTTATTCACTTTCCCTTATTATAACAGCATCTTTCCGAAATGCAAGGAAAAACGGAAAAAAAGCAACAGAAATACAAAAGACAGCCCGGGGGTTCTTCCATGGCTGTCTTTCCGTTTTTGTATTCAGTCCGTATTTTTTCCGTCTGCTGCTGTGCAGCGCAGGATCCGCTGAATGCTCTTTTCCGATAAAGCATATTCCTCTGCGAGTTCGGAAACTCTGCTTCCATTTTGATGTTTCTCGCAAATTCCTTCATTGTGATATCTGGTTGTTCTTGTACAAGTTCCAGAATATCGCGGTGCTGTTTTTCTGTAAGAATTGTTTTCCGGCCTCTCAGCTGCGTTCTGGTCTCATAACTGCCAGTGCGTGCACGCTCTTCTATAAGGCGGTATACAGTGCTTTCATTTACTGAAAAATATTTTGCAATTTCCCTGGCATTATGAGTTTTATCCCAGGCCTCCAATACCAGTTTTCTAGCTTCATTTGTAAAGAGACTGCATTATTTAAGAGGTTTGCTATAATTGCTTTTCATCCATTCTTCATAAAAATTGCTGCAAGGGCAATCCATTCAGCAAGATCTATCACATTCAAACCAGATAGTTACTCACATACACAATACCTCTTTCCAGACTCCCCGGACTTCCGCGGAATGCCCACGCTGCGGCATCACTCGCCAGAAGAACGGCACAGGAAAGCTGCATCAGAAGTATCCGGTATTTTTTCTTTTTCTGATCCATATCCCTGCTCAAAACCATACAGAGGGCCGCAATATTTGTTTTGTCCTTCCTAAAACAGCAAAAGAAAACCCTCTCATACCGCCTTTCTCTGCGTATATGAGAGGGTTCCTGTTCTTACGCCTGTCCCAGTACGTGGTCGGAAATTCTTCCGTAGACGGAGATCAGGTAGAGGCCGCAGATGCCGACAACCGCGTAGATGATGCGGCTCAGCCACGTCATGTTTCCGAAGATCAGGGCGACGAGGTCGAGGCGGAAGAATCCGATCAAGCCCCAGTTGACGGCTCCGATGATTGCAACGGTGAGTGCGGTGTAATCCAGTCCTTTCATGTAAAGAAACCTCCTTTTTCCGGATTTTGTATCGTCTTTTTATCTCTTCCGGTTTCTTTATAAAGAATTTCCCAAAAGGAGGCAGATTATGCATTTTCTTTGATTTTTCGGGCAGAAAAATGGAGACCATTTCCAGGCCTCCATTCGTGCAATTTTGTTTTCTTTATTCAGACAGCAGCTTCTGCAGCAGCTCTCCTGCTGCTGCCGGGTTGGCTTTGCCTTTCATTTCTTTCATGACCTGGCCGACCAGAAATCCAAGGACTTTTGTCTTTCCGGATTTGTACTGCTCTACCGGGCCAGGGTTGTTTTCCAGAACTTTTCTCGTGGTTTCTTCCAGAAGGCCGGTGTCGTTTACGGTTTTCAGTCCGTGCTCCTCGACGTATGCTTCCGGATCGACATCCTCTGCAAAGATCTGCTCAAATACCTCTTTTGCCACCTGGTTATTGACCGATCCGGCTTCTGCCAGTTCGATCAGGGATGCCAGATGCTTTGGTGAAAACTGCAGATCCTCCGGCTCCTGGCCGTTCTCCTTTAAGAGACGTAAGGTCTCGCCCATCAGCCAGTTTGCCACTTTTTTCGGTTTGCCGCAGAGCGCCGTCGTCTCCTCAAAGAGATCGGACAGCTTCTTGGAACCGGTCAGAATGCCCGCATCGTACTGCGGCAGTCCGTACTGCTCCACGTAGCGTGCCTGTTTTTCCGGCTGGAATTCCGGCATGGATTTCACAATGCGGTCGATCCACTCGTCGGAAATGTGCACCGGCGGCAGATCCGGGTCCGGGAAGTAGCGGTAATCCTTCGCATCCTCTTTCGAACGCATCGCGTAGGAATACTCTTTGTTGTCGTCCCAGCGGCGGGTCTCCTGGACAACGGCTTTTCCTTCCTCGATCAGCTCGATCTGTCTTGCACGCTCTCCCTCGATCGCTCTTCCGATGGCCTTAAAGGAGTTCAGGTTCTTCATCTCGGTACGTGTTCCGAATTTCTCACTTCCAACCTCACGGACCGAAAGGTTGACATCGGCACGCATCGAGCCCTCCTGCAGTTTGCAGTCGGATGCGCCGAGATACTGAATCATCATACGCAGTTTTTCCAGATAAGCGATAACCTCTTCCGCAGAGCGCATATCCGGCTCGGATACAATCTCGATCAGCGGAACGCCGCTTCGGTTGTAGTCGACGAGCGAGCAATCCTCCCACTCATCGTGGATCAGCTTTCCGGCATCCTCCTCCATGTGGATCTCATGAATGCCGATTTTCTTCTTTCCCGCTGCGGTGTCAATCTCGACATATCCATCGTGGCAGATCGGCAGATACAGCTGGGAAATCTGATAGTTCTGCGGGTTGTCCGGGTAGAAATAGTTCTTCCGGTCGAATTTGCAGAGCTGGTTGATTTTGCAGTTTGCGGCCAGTCCGACGCGCAGGGCGTAATCGACAACCTTCTTATTTAATACCGGAAGGGATCCCGGCATACCGGTGCAGACCGGGCAGGTGTGGGTGTTCGGCGCACCGCCGAATGCGGTAGAGCAGCCGCAGAAAATTTTTGTTCGCGTCGCAAGCTCCACATGTACTTCAAGTCCGATGACGGTTTCATACTGTTTTGACATTGTTTTGCTTCCTCCTTACCATTCTTTCGGCTGCCCGAATGCACCGCGTGCCTGCTCATAGGTGTACGCTGCACGGAACAGTTTTTTCTCTGAGAAACAGTCTCCGATAAGCTGCATGCCGATCGGAAGCCCCTTATCATCCATACCGCACGGAACGGTGATGCCCGGAAGGCCGGCGAGGTTGACGGATACGGTGTAAATATCGCCCAGATACATCTGCAGCGGATCGGAAAGCGATTCCCCGAGACGCGGTGCGGTCGATGGTGCTGCCGGGCTTAAAATCATATCGTATTTTTCAAATGCGCGGTCAAATTCCTGTTTAATCAGGGCTTTCGTGCGCAGTGCTTTCAGATAATACGCATCATAGTAACCGGAGCTTAAGACGAAGCTTCCCAGCATAATCCGTCGTTTCACCTCCGGACCGAAGCCCTCGGAACGGCTCTTCTTATACATATCGTGGAGTCCTTCGTACTCTTTGGCACGGAAACCGTATTTCACGCCGTCGAAGCGTTCCAGGTTGGAGCTTGCCTCAGCGGATGCAATAACGTAGTAAGCCGGAATGGCATAATCAATGAGGTCGAGATCGAAATACTCTACTTCCGCTCCGCGTGCCTTCAGGACATCGGCAGCTTTTAAAATGGATTCCTTCACCTGCGGATCCAGGCCTTCGCCGAAGCAGCTGTTCGGAATACCGATTTTCAGATCGGAGACATCTTCTTTTAAAGCGCTCATGAAATCGTAATCGTCGCGTTTCATCGATGTCGCATCTTTTGCATCATACGAAGCGACCGTCTGCAGCAGTGCTGCACAGTCTGTCACATCCTTTGCGACCGGTCCGATCTGGTCAAGGGAGGAACCATAAGCGATCAGTCCGTAACGGGAAACGGTGCCGTACGTCGGTTTCATGCCGGTTACGCCGCAGAAGGAACTCGGCTGACGGATCGATCCGCCGGTATCGGAGCCAAGTGCCATCGGTACTTCTCCTGCTGCAACGGCTGCGCAGGAACCGCCGGAGGAACCGCCTGGAACGTGTTCGGTGTTCCATGGATTTTTCGTCACGCCGTACGCGGAAGTCTCTGTCGTACTTCCCATCGCAAACTCATCCATGTTTGTCTTTCCGATGATAACGGCTCCCGCCTCTTCGAGCCGTGTGATAACCTCTGCATCGTACGTCGGAACAAAGTTCTGCAGGATCTTTGACGCACACGTCGTCGCAAGACCTTTCGTACAGATGTTGTCCTTGACCGCAATCGGAACGCCGGCCAGCGGACCGGTGAGCTCTCCTGCGTCAATTTTCTTCTGCACTTCTGCCGCGCGTGCTCTTGCACCCTCTTCACCCACAAGAAGGAATGCGTGAATTGATTCTTCCGATGCTTTGACTGCCGCAAGAGACGCTTCTACAGCGTCCGCTACAGTGATCTTTCCTTCTTTGATTGCGGCAGAAAGCTGTACTGCTGTCATATCTTTGATTTCCATATCAATCTCCTCCTGCTATTCTACCGTTTTCGGAACCTTGTACTGGCCCTCTTTGACTTCCGGTGCATTGGCAAGCATTGCATCGCGGTCGTCGCCATTGGTTACTTCATCCTCGCGGAATACATTTCCCATCTCGAAAATGTGGGTCATCGGCTCGACCTTGCTGGTGTCGAGCTCGTTTAATTTATCTACATAATCCAGCATTTTCTGCATATCCTGCCGTGCGGATTCTTTTTCCTCATCCTTTAATTCCAGCTTTGCCAAGATGCCGACATATTCCATCGTTTCATCTGAAATCACATTTGCCATTTCACTCATTCTCCTTTTTTATTTTCCAGCAGGATCCGCTTACGGCTCCAGTCTTGTAAGATCACGCGGGAACAGCGTTGTCTCGCGGACGTTGTCCTCACCGATCAGCTTCATGGTCAGACGCTCCAGACCGATGCCAAGACCTCCGTGCGGCGGCATACCGTGTTTGAAAGCACTTAAATACTGCTCCATGCCCTCTTCTGTCATGCCGCGGGCTGCGATCTTTTCAGAGAGCATCTTGTAATCGTGGATACGCTGGCCTCCGGTTGTAATCTCCAGACCGTGGAACAGCAGGTCGAAGCTCTTTGTGTATCTCTTATCCTCTGGGTCGTCCATCGCATAGAACGGTCTCTTTTTCGACGGATATTCGGTGACGAATACGAAGTCTGCATCGTACTCCTCTTTGAAATACTGGCCGATCAGAAGCTCCTCCTCTGGCTCAAGGTCGAACGGGTTGCGGATCTTTCGGTTGTATTTCTCGGCTACCAGCTCTTTCGCTTTCGTGAACGGTACAGTTGGGATTTCTTCTGTCTTTGGAAGCATAACTTTCAGGATCTCCAGCTCTTTTGCGTAATCCTTTTTAAGAAGCTCCACCATGTACTGTAAAAATCCGGTTTCCATTGCCATGATGTCGGTGTAATCCTCGATGTAGCCCATCTCAAAGTCAAGGCTGGTATATTCGTTCAGATGACGTTTCGTGTTGTGTTTCTCTGCACGGAAAACCGGTCCGACTTCAAAGACACGGTCAAACACGCCGACAAGCATCTGTTTGTAGAACTGCGGGCTCTGTGCCAGGACAGCCGGGCGGTGGAAATATTCCAGCTTGAAGATGTTTGCGCCGCCTTCAGCGCCTTTCGCGCCGATCTTCGGTGTATGAATTTCGGTGAATCCCTGGGAATGAAGGAAATCACGGAACGCCCGTACCACGCCTTCCTGGATGCGGAATTTTGCACGCTCTCTGACGTTTCGAAGAGCGATCGGCCGCATGTTCAGCATTGCTTCAAGGGAGGTGTTCATTTTCCATTTGTTGACTGCGAGCGGCATTGGCTCAGTCGGCTCGGAAAGAACGGTGATGGTCTGCAGCCTGACTTCGACGCCGCCCGGTGCGCGGTCCTCTTTTTTGACCGTTCCGGTTACGGCAACTGCCGATTCCTCTTTCAGATCTTTCAGCGGGAAGTCAACACTTCCTTCTTCGTACACACACTGAACGAGTCCCTCGCTCTTTCTTAAGATGACAAAGGCAACCTCGCCCATGTCACGGATGATGTGTACGGCTCCTTCGAGTTTTACTTCTGTGCCTTCCGGTGTCTCCAGCAGAGTTTTTACGGAGATGTCTTCTTTTTTCTTTACGCCTGTCATAAATTCCATGTCTTGTTCTCCTCTCTTTCTCGCCTGTCCCGGATTGCTTTTTCAAATAAAAAAGTCCCGGAACAGTTTTTTAACTACTGTTCCGGGACGGGATATTTTATGTTCCCGCGGTACCACCCGCATTGCGTTTTTCTCTCCGGTTTTCCGGGGGAAAACGCCCACTCATTTATACTTAACGCGTATCACGGATCTGCCTACTTGATTTCCTGTTCGGATCTCATGTTCAGCAGACCGGCTCCGGAATGTTCCCCATTGTATGTTTCCTCCATGCTGATGCTCTCAGTCGGTGACATCGGCTTCCTGTCAGATTCCGCATACGGAGTTTCCTTCACTGCCTTTTTCATACTGTGCATTATAGCACAGCAGTTTTGCATTTGTAAACACCTAATTTTTACGGATTTTATATAAATTCTAATGCATTTTTTCGTGAATTTTATCTATACAAAATTATTTTTTCGCGTGTTTATAAAATTGCGCAGAAATTCCGTTTTATTGGTATTTCGCACACAATTTACAGTTTTTTGATTCTCTCCACTGCCTCTACTGTATTCTCATACGTACCGAATGCAGTCAGACGGAAGTAGCCTTCTCCGCTCGGGCCGAAGCCTGATCCTGGTGTTCCGACTACGTTTGCGTCTGCAAGCAGGTGATCAAAGAACTCCCAGGAAGTCATATTTCCCGGTGTTTTCAGCCAGATATACGGAGCGTTGACGCCGCCGGATACGGTGTAGCCTGCGCCCTTTAATCCGTCGTAGATGACTTTTGCGTTCTTCATGTAGTAAGCAACCTGCTCTTTTAACTGTGCTTTTCCTTCCGGAGAGTAAACAGCCTCGCCGGCTCTCTGGATGATGTACGGAGCTCCGTTGTATTTCGTTCCGTGACGGCGTGCCCACAGGCTGTGCAGAGTCACATCGCCGGATTTGATGTCTTTCGGGATAACGGTGAATCCAAGACGCATACCGGTAAAGCCTGCGTTCTTGGAGAAGCTGCGCATTTCGATGGCACATGTTCTTGCACCCTCGCACTCATAGATGGAATGCGGAATGTCTTTTTCTGAGATATATGCCTCGTATGCAGCATCATACAGGATGATGGCTCCTACTTTATTTGCATAATCAACCCATTTCTGCAGCTCGGCTTTGGAAACCATAGCGCCGGTCGGGTTGTTCGGGAAGCACAGATAAATCAGATCCGGGGTTTCTTTCGGGAGATCCGGGGTGAAGTTGTTTTCTGCAGTACACGGCATGTAAATCACATTCGTGAAACGCTCGGTTGCTGCGTCGTAGTCACCGGCACGGCCTGCCATTACGTTGGAGTCTACATAAACCGGATAAACCGGGTCGCATACAGCGATCTTGTTGTCCAGGCTGAAGATCTCCTGAATGTTGCTGCAGTCGCATTTTGCGCCGTCCGATACAAAAATTTCATCAGATGAGATATCGCATCCTCTGTCCCGATAATCATTTTTTGCGATGGTATCGCGAAGGAAAGCATATCCAAGATCTGGTGCATATCCGTGGAAGGTCTCTGCGTGTCCCATCTCATCCACTGCTCCGTGCAGCTTTTCAATGATCGCCGGTGCGATCGGCTGGGTTACGTCGCCGATTCCAAGACGGATGATTTTCGCGTCCGGATTTGCCTCGGTGTAAGCTGCAACTTTTTTTGCAATGGTGGAAAACAGATAGCTTCCCGGCAATTTCAGATAATTGTCATTGATTTTGAACATTATTATGTCGCTCCTTTTCACTTTTTCTTACTCTGTCAAAAGCGTCAGCACCATCTGTGCCGTTTCAACCAGATTGGTGCCGCTGTCCATGCTGCATTTCTGCATGTAGCGATGGGCCTCCGACTCGGTCATGTGATTTCGTTCGATCAGAAGGCTTTTTGCACGATCGATGATGTGCTGTTCCTCGGCGCTGCGCACCTTGGGCTTTGCCCGCTCTTTCTTTCTGCGCCGTGCCGCACTCTGCAGCATCATCTCCAGTGTATTGACCAGCTCGTACACGGAAAGCGGCATCGTAACCGCCATGATTCCGGTTCCCTCCACCGCACTTAATGCGCGGCTCGATGCAATCAGAAGCATCTGGAAGCCGGACGGCATACACTCATTCAGATCCGTAAAAAACATATCCGGAAGCTTGTAGCCGCAGATGACGATACCGCCGTTTAAGTTGTTCATCTCTCCGAGCGCCGCTGCCGCTGTCGAACAGACAGCATCGATTTCATATCCTCTTTTTGCCAGAATATCCCGGATGCGCTTTCCATCTTCTATTTTGGGAAGTACTATCACTATGCTGCTCATGCATTTTCAGGCCCCTTCGTCGTCTAAATACGGTACAGATATTTCTCGGTCTCCCAGTCGGATACCTGGCGGAGATACTCATGCCACTCTTCTTCTTTGGCATTGATATATCCATCCACAAATTCCTGGCCGAGTACCTGACACAGAAAATCGTCTTTCTTTAACTCTGCGACCGCTTCTCCAAGGCTTCCCGGGAGAAGGGTGATCTGCATCGCGTTTCGTTCTTCTTCTGTCAGATCGGAAATATTGCGGTCCACCGGGGACGGCGGAAC
Source organism: Blautia sp. TF10-30 (assembly GCF_003481245.1). Taxonomy (NCBI): domain Bacteria; kingdom Bacillati; phylum Bacillota; class Clostridia; order Lachnospirales; family Lachnospiraceae; genus Blautia; species Blautia sp. TF10-30. The sequence goes on along the minus strand of NZ_QUKM01000009.1, from coordinate 104,228 downwards.
GATTTTCTGTTTGATACCGTCAAGTCCTGCTGCCATGCAGACAGCAAGTGCTAGGTACGGATTGGCTGCCGAATCCGGGCATCGAAGCTCAATGGCCATGATACCGTCTCCCGTCAGCGGAATGCGGATCAGCGGGCTTCTGTTCTTTGCAGACCATGCCACGTAGATCGGTGCACCGTATCCCGGTGTCAGACGTTTGTAGGAGTTTACAAGCGGATTGGTAATCGCTGCGATTCCGCTGATGTGTTTCATCAGTCCGCCCATAAAGTAATATGCCTCTTTGCTGAGCCCGTATTCATCGGATTTGTCGGCAAACACATCTTTTCCCTCCTGAAACAGGGAGAAGGAAAGATGAAGACCCGATCCGTGAACTCCGGTTTTTGGTTTTGGCATAAAGGTTGCGTGAAGACCATGACGTTTTGCAATCGTACGGATAGCAAATTTGGCAGTCATCAGCTGATCTGCCGTCCGAAGTGCTGCAGCCGGACAGAAATCCAGTTCGTGCTGGCCTGCCGCTACCTCGTGGAAGGAAGACTCAACGTCGATTCCCATTTCTTCGAGAGTCAGCACCATATCGCGCCGCGCGTTTTCTCCCAGGTCCAGCGGTCCAAGATCCAGATAACCGCCTTTGTCGTGCGTTACACTCGTTGCTCCGCCGTCCTCATCGGTGTGGAACAGGAAAAATTCACACTCCGGTGAGATTTCAAACTCATAACCCATCGCTTTCGCTTCGGAAATTACCTTCTGAAGGATGGTTCGGGAACTCTTTGCATAAAGATTCCCCTCTCTATCATACACATCACAGATCAATCTTGCAACCTTTCCTTGCTGCGGACGCCACGGAAGTATTGCAAAGGTGTCGAGATCCGGGTGCAGAAACATGTCTGCTTCCTCGATGGTGACAAATCCTTCGAACGAAGAGCCATCGAAAACGCACTGATTATTCAGGGCTTTTTCCAGCTGTCCGGCGGTGATGGCCATATTTTTCATCATTCCAAACATATCGGTAAACTGCAGGCGGATAAATTCAACATCTTCTTCCTCCGCCATCTGAAGGATCGCTTCCTTCGTATACTTTGCCATATCGATTCTCTCCTTTATCAAAGACGATTCTAAACGAAAAGGGTGTTTTCACGCGGCAGGGCAGAAAGACACCTTGCGTAAAAACACCCTTGTTTTGGGCATATTATAGCAGTTTTTCGCGTGTTTTGTCAAGAAAAACTTAGAGATTCGTGTATCCCATCAGGGATTCATCGACTGCCTTTGCTGCCTCGCGTCCCTCGCGGATCGCCCATACGACCAGGGACTGGCCGCGGTGCATATCGCCTGCGGTGAAGACATTTTCTTTTGTTGTCTGGTATTTTCCGTCATCTGTCTTCACGTTGGTGCGCTGGTTGACTTCCACTTTAAATGCATCGGTCACATATTTCTGGGATCCTAAAAAGCCTGCTGCAATAAGAACGAGATCTGCCGGGAGAATCTCTTCGGTTCCCTCAACCGGAACCATCATCATGCGGCCGGATTTCTCATCTTTTTTCGGTGTCAGTTTTACGGTCTTGATCTGGCAGACTTCACCTTTTTTGTTTTTGATAAATTCCGTTACGGTTGTCTGGTAAATCCGCGGATCATGGCCGAATACGGCGATTGCCTCTTCCTGGCCGTAATCCGTCTTGCAGATCTTCGGCCACTCCGGCCACGGATTGTTCTCGGCACGCTGATCCGGTGCTTTCGGCATCATCTCAAGCTGTGTCACAGATTTGGCACCGAGACGGATGGAAGTTCCGACACAGTCATTACCGGTGTCGCCGCCTCCGATGACAACAACGTGTTTGCCCTTGGCATCGATGTAGGCATGATCCTCAAAATTGGAATCCAGAAGACTCTTCGTTACGGAAGTCAGGAAATCGACAGCAAAGTAGATGCCCTTTGCATCTCTTCCCTCTGCCTTGATATCTCTTGGATTTGCCGCACCGCAGCAGAGCAGGACACGGTCAAATTCTTTTAAGAGTTTGTCAGCTTTTACATCTTTTCCGATATCAGCATTCGTCACAAACTCGATGCCCTCGGCCTTCATCAGATCCACACGGCGGTCGATGACGCTCTTATCGAGTTTCATGTTCGGAATACCGTAGCGTAAAAGTCCGCCCACGCGGTCGCGGCGTTCAAAGACCGTAACAGAATGGCCGCGGCGGTTGAGCTGCATCGCTGCTGCAAGGCCGGAAGGACCGCTTCCTACAACGGCAACGCGTTTTCCGGTGCGCACTTTCGGCGGCTGCGGCGTAATCAGGCCGGTTGCCCATGCGTTTTCGATGATCGCGCGTTCATTTTCCTTCGTGCAGACCGGGTCTCCGTTTACGTTGCATGTACAGGCTGCTTCGCAGAGTGCCGGGCAGACACGGGAGGTAAATTCCGGAAAACAGTTTGTCTTGGTGAGGCGGCGGTATGCCTGCTCATAGTTTCCAAGATACACAAGGTCATTCCACTCCGGAACGAGGTTCTGCAGCGGACAGCCGGAGGCCATTCCCGCAATCATGGTTCCCGCCTGGCAGAACGGTACACCGCATGCCATACAGCGGGCAGCCTGCATCTGCTGTTCCTTTTTCGGGAGCTGCAGATGAAATTCCTTAAAGTTTTTGATACGCTCAAGCGGGGCAACGGTGTTTCCCGTCTTGCGCTGATATTCCATAAATCCAGTTGGCTTACCCATAATTCTTCTTCCTCCTACTTACGCATGCTTTCGTAAAATGCTTCAATCTGTGCCTGTTCGCTGCTAAGGCCCTTGTCTTCCATCTGGGCACTCAGCATCATCATGCGCTTATAGTCATTCGGAATGATCTTCTTGAATTTCGGCAGATATTCGTCAAAGTGTGTGAGAATTTCTTTACCTTTTTCAGAGCCGGTGTGTGCGACGTGTTTTTCAATCATGTTTTTCAGCTCTGCAATATCGTATTTGCTTTCTACCAGTTCAATCGAAATCATTTCCTTGTTCAAATTGCGGTACAGGTTGCTCTTTTCATCCAGGACATAAGCGATACCGCCGCTCATGCCGGCTGCAAAGTTCTTTCCGGTTGCGCCGAGGACAACGACACGGCCGCCGGTCATATACTCGCATCCATGCTCACCGACACCCTCGACAACGGCGTAAGCACCGGAGTTTCTGACACAGAAACGCTCTCCTGCGATACCGTTGATGTACGCCTCACCGCTCGTTGCGCCGTAGAGGGCAACGTTTCCGACGATGATGTTTTCTTCCGGTTTATACTTTCTTGCTTTCGGCGGGTAGACAACCAGTTTTCCGCCAGAGAGGCCTTTTCCGAAGTAATCGTTCGAATCGCCCTCAAGTTCCAGGGTCAGTCCTTTTGGAATAAATGCTCCGAAGCTCTGTCCGCCGGCACCCTTGCACTGTACGGTGTACGTATCCGGCTCCAGAGAGGTGCCGAATTTTCTGGTGATCTCGGCACCAAGAATCGTTCCCACGGTACGATCGGTGTTGGTGATCTCGACTTTGACGGTCTTCTTCTCTTTCTTATCCATTGCCGGACCGAATTTCTTTAAGAGTACCTTCTCATCCAGGGTTGCGCCAAGTTTGAAGTCGTAAACATCTTTCGGATCGAACGTTACCTTCTCGCCTGCTTTTGCAAACGGATTGTTCAGGATCTGGCTTAAGTCTACGCGGTCTGCGTGCTCGTTCGTCACTTTATCATTTCTCTTTAAGAAGTCGGAACGGCCGACCATCTCGTCAACGGTGCGGAAGCCAAGTTTTGCCATGTATTCCCGCATCTCTTCTGCGATGAAGCGCATGAAGTTGATGACGTACTCCGGTTTGCCGCGGAAACGTTTGCGCAGCTCCGGGTTCTGGGTTGCAATACCCATCGGGCAGGTATCGAGGTTGCAGACACGCATCATAACGCATCCCATCGTTACAAGCGGTGCGGTCGCAAAACCGAATTCCTCGGCGCCAAGGAGTGCTGCAATCACAACGTCACGGCCGCTCATCAGCTTACCATCGGTCTCGATCATGACACGGTTACGGAGGCCGTTTTTGATCAGCGTCTGATGGGTCTCGGCAAGGCCTAACTCCCATGGAAGTCCTGCATTGTGGATGGAACTTCTCGGTGCTGCTCCCGTTCCTCCATCATATCCGGAAATCAGGATAACCTGTGCTCCGGCTTTTGCAACACCGGCTGCGACAGTACCAACACCTGCTTCGGATACCAGTTTAACGGAGATTCTTGCATTCACATTCGAGTTTTTCAGGTCATAAATCAGCTGTGCAAGGTCCTCGATGGAGTAGATGTCGTGGTGCGGCGGCGGGGAAATCAGGGATACACCCGGTGTGGAGTGACGTGTTTTTGCAATCCACGGGTAAACCTTTCCGGCCGGTAAGTGGCCGCCCTCGCCCGGTTTTGCACCCTGAGCCATCTTGATCTGGATCTCTTTTGCACTGACAAGGTATTTGCTGGTAACGCCGAATCTTCCCGATGCTACCTGTTTGATCGCGGAGCATCTCTCCGGGGATTCGAGACGGTCATCACTCTCACCGCCCTCACCAGTGTTGGATTTTCCATGCAGACGGTTCATGGCAATTGCCAGTGTCTCATGTGCCTCCTGAGAAATAGAACCGTAGGACATCGCACCTGTTTTGAATCGTTTTACGATAGAATCTACGCTCTCAACTTCTTCGAGCGGAACGCCCTGCTCCGGATAATCGAAGTCCATCAGGCTCCGCAGATAGCCGCTCTCCTCGCTGTCGACCATTGCTGTGTACTCTTTGAACATCTTGTAGTCGCCGCGTCTTGTGGACTCCTGCAGTGTATGAATGGTGCGCGGATTGTAGCGGTGCTCCTCGCCCTGGCTTCTCGATTTATGACGGCCGATACTGTCCAGTGTCAGATCGGTAGACAGCTCCAGCGGATCGAATGCCTGGGAATGACGCTCATCGACATCTTTTGCAATGTCTTCCAGGGTAATACCGCCGACACGGCTGACCGTACCGGTGAAGTATTTGTCGATGACATCTGCTGAGATACCGATGGCCTCGAAGATCTGGGAACCCTGATACGACTGGATCGTGGAGATACCCATCTTCGCTGCGATTTTTACGATACCAGAGATGACTGCGTGGTTGTAATCTTCAACGGCTGCGTAGTAATCTTTCTTGATCATGCCCTCTTCGATCAGCTCATGGATCGTGTCGAGTGCCAGATACGGGTTGATTGCGCAGGCACCGTAGCCGAGCAGTGTTGCGAAATGGTGCACCTCGCGCGGCTCGCCGGACTCCAGAATAATCGCAAGAGAAGTTCTCTTTTTCGTTTTTACCAGATGCTGATGAACCGCAGATACAGCCAGGAGGGATGGAATCGCCACATGGTTCTCATCGACGCCGCGGTCAGAGAGAATCAGGATGTTGGCTCCTGCCCGGTGTGCACGGTCAACCTCGACGAAAAGGCGGTCCATCGCACGGTCAAGCGGTGCGCTCTTGTAGTAGGTGATCGGAACGGTCACTGCCTTGAAGCCTTCGACTTTCATGTTCTTGATCTTCAGCATATCGGTATTGGTCAGGATCGGATTGTTGATCTTTAATACCTGGCAGTTCTTCGGCTCCTCCTCAAGCAGATTTCCGTCACGTCCGACGTAAACGCTTGTGGAAGTTACGATCTCCTCACGGATGCAGTCGATCGGCGGGTTCGTTACCTGTGCGAAGAGCTGTTTGAAATAGTTGAACAGCGGCTGATGCTCATGGGAGAGAACGGCAAGCGGGGTATCGATACCCATCGAAGCGGTTGCCTCGACACCGTTTAATGCCATCTTTCCGATGGAGGAACGGTACTCCTCGTAGGTGTAGCCGAACGCTTTCTGCAGGCGCATCCGCTCTTCTTTCGTGTACTCTTCGACCGGCAGATTCGGGATTTTGATATCCTTTAACTGTACCAGATAACTGTCGAGCCATTCGCCGTACGGCTGTTTCTTTGCGTAATATTCTTTGACTTCCTCATCGTTTAAGACTTTTCCCTGTACGGTGTTGACGAGAAGCATCTTGCCCGGATGGAGACGCTCTTTTAAGACGATTTTTTCTTCCGGAACTTCCAGAACACCGACCTCAGAGGAAAGGATCAGGAATCCATCGTTGGTGATGTAGTAACGGGAAGGACGAAGACCGTTGCGGTCGAGCACTGCTCCCATCACATCTCCGTCGGAGAACAGGATCGATGCCGGTCCGTCCCACGGCTCCATCATCGTTGCATAATACTGATAGAAATCACGTTTCTCCTGGGAAATCGTATCGTTGTTTGCCCATGGCTCCGGGATCGTGATCATGACAGCCAGCGGAAGATCCATACCGCTCATGGTCAGGAACTCGAGTGTATTGTCGAGCATTGCAGAGTCAGAACCCTGGGTGTTGACAACCGGCAGAACCTTGTGCAGTTCATCCTGCAGCATCGGAGAGGACATCGTCTCCTCACGGGCCAGCATCTTGTCGGCGTTTCCGCGGATGGTGTTGATCTCGCCGTTGTGTACGATGAAACGGTTCGGATGGGCTCTCTCCCAACTTGGGTTCGTGTTCGTGCTGAACCGGGAATGCACCATGGCGATTGCAGATTCATAATCGACATCCTGCAGATCGCGGAAGAAGGTGCGGAGCTGTCCTACGAGGAACATACCTTTGTATACGATGGTACGGCTGGAAAGGGATGGCACGTAGGTGTTGTCGTTGCTCTGTTCGAAAACACGGCGTACGACGTACAGACGACGGTCGAAAGCGATTCCCTTTTCCACATCCTCCGGTTTTTTGATGAATGCCTGCATGATGTAAGGCATACACTCTCTTGCCTTATGGCCGAGAACTTCCGGAACGGTCGGCACGTTTCTCCATCCAAGGAGTTCCAGTCCCTCTTTTTCCACGATGATCTCAAACATCTTTTTTGCCTGGTTCCGTTTCAGCTCATTTTGTGGGAAGAAGAATACGCCGACGCCGTATTCCCGTTCTCCGCCTAATGAAAAACCGAGGGTCGAACAGGCTTTGGAAAAGAATTTGTGCGATATCTGCAACAAGATTCCTACTCCGTCTCCTGTTTTACCCTCGGCGTCTTTGCCGGCTCTATGTTCAAGATTTTCTACGATTTTTAATGCGTTTTCTACGGTCGCATGGGATTTTTCACCTTTGATATTCACGACGGCTCCGATACCGCAGTTGTCGTGTTCAAAGGAAGAACGGTACAGCCCTTCTTCTCCCATGACACGCTCTTTGCTCTGTGTCATACGGCTTCCCTTCCTTTACTTTCCTTATTTTCGGTTATCCTTTGTCTTTTCTGAAAAGAATGGAGGGGAATCTTTTGTTCCCCGCCGTTCTTTCTGGATTGCCCTTACTATACTCTATTTTTTTCGTCCTGTAAAGAGCAAATTTAATTTTTATATAATTTTTTATATTTTTTCTTAACTTTCTTAGGTTATTACTGCATTTTACCTAATTTTTCATACCATTTATCGATTATTTTGCCGCATGGTACTCGGCTGCTGCTGCGATCAGGCCGCGGAACAGCGGATGCGGACGGTTCGGACGGGATTTGAACTCCGGATGTGCCTGCGTTGCGATGTAGAACGGATGATCTGAAAGTTCTACCATCTCAACGATTCTTCCGTCCGGAGAAACACCGGAGAGAACCATGCCGTTTTCGGTCAGTGCTTTCCGGAAATCGTTGTTTACTTCATAGCGGTGGCGGTGACGCTCGGAAATCTCTTTCTCACCGTACAACTCCTGTGCTTTCGATCCGTCTGCCAGGACGCATGGATATGCGCCGAGACGTAACGTACCGCCGATATCCTCGATTCCATCCTGATCCGGCATCAGTGCGATCACCGGGTGCATGGTGTTCGGGTTCATCTCGATGCTGTGTGCGTCGTGGTAACCGAGAATGTTTCTTGCATATTCAACAATCGTCAGCTGCATGCCGAGGCAGAGGCCGAGGAACGGAATCTTGTTCTCTCTTGCATATCGAATCGCTGTGATCATGCCTTCGATACCGCGGTTTCCGAATCCGCCCGGTACCAGAACACCGTCCACATCGCTCAGATACTCTGCCACGTTCTCCTCGGTTACCAGCTCGGAATCCACCCATTTCAGGTGTACGTTTGCATGGCTTGCAATTCCGCCGTGTTTTAATGCCTCAACAACGCTCAGGTATGCATCATGCAGCTGGATATACTTTCCGACGAGCGCAATCGTCACCTCTTTGTTCGGATGGCGGAGTGCTTCTACCATATGGGTCCAGTCGGACAGATCCGGTTCCGGGCATGGAAGGTGAAGGCTCTCGCAGACAACCTGCGCCAGGTTCTCTTTCTCCATGGCAAGCGGAGCTTCATACAGATACTCCACGTCCAGGTTCTGCAGAACATGGCTTGACGGAACGTTGCAGAACAGAGCAATTTTATCTTTGATCTCGGTGGTCAGCGGATGCTCGGACCGACATACGATGACATCCGGCTGAATACCGATTCCCTGCAGCTCTTTTACGCTCGCCTGCGTCGGTTTTGTTTTCATTTCACCGGAAGCTTTCAGATATGGAATCAGGGTAACGTGGATCAGAATGGCGTTCTCGTGTCCGACGTCATGCTGGAACTGGCGGATTGCCTCCAAAAACGGCTGGCTCTCGATATCGCCGACGGTTCCGCCGACCTCAATGATGGCAATACGCTCCTCGTCTACTTCTTTTCCGCGGTAGAAACGGCTCTTGATTTCGTTTGTAATGTGCGGAATGACCTGTACGGTGCCTCCGCCGAAATCACCGTGGCGTTCTTTCTGCAGAACAGACCAGTATACTTTTCCGGTCGTCACGTTGGAATTTTTATCCAGGCTCTCGTCGATGAAACGCTCGTAGTGGCCGAGATCGAGGTCTGTCTCTGTGCCGTCATCGGTAACGAAAACCTCGCCGTGCTGAATCGGGTTCATCGTACCCGGGTCAACGTTGATGTACGGGTCAAATTTCTGCATCGTCACTTTGTATCCTCGGGCTTTTAAAAGCCGTCCAAGGGACGCCGCCGTGATTCCCTTTCCAAGGCCGGAGACTACTCCGCCTGTCACAAAGACATATTTTACTGCCATATTGATTTCCTCCTGCTTTTCTCTTCTGATATTTTCTTTTCCGTCACAAGTTTCTCTAAAAGGAAATGTCGCCTGCCGGCGACATCTCTATGATGAAAGCCAGTTACTCCGCGCCTGCGTCGCTCCCGTAACTGCTGACAACATTCGTAATCCGGGCTATCGCCCTACTTACTCATGTCGTCTTGCCCGGCCAATATCTATGAATTCGCTCATGCAAGCATGGCTCATCCATAGCTGCTGTCCGGGGCTTTCATTCAAAATCAAAAACGATTATAACACATCTCGAATTTCCTGCAACTTTTTTTTACTATTTTTTATTATTTTCGACATTTTCCACGAAATCCTAAATTTCTGCACCATATTTTATACATATCACGATTTTCTTGACATCATCCGCAAAAATGAGTATGATAATCAATGTTTTTAAAACATGCAGGTCTACAACTGAAAAAAGGAGAATACCTATGCAGCCATCGTCAAACAATTGTTATGATACCGGTCTCCGGGAGGAATGTGGTGTTTTCGGCATTTACGATCTGGATGGTGCCGACGTCAGTCCTTCGATCTACTATGGCCTTTCCGCCCTGCAGCACAGAGGACAGGAGTCCTGCGGAATTGCCGTCTCTGACACCAGCGGTCCAAAGGGCCATGTGAAATCCTACAAAGGCCTTGGCCTTGTCAACGAAGTTTTCAAAGAATCCAAATTAGAAGAGCTGTCCGGCAACATCGGCATCGGCCATGTCCGGTACTCTACCACCGGTTCCACTACCGTAGAGAATGCACAGCCGCTCGTTCTGAATTATCTGAAAGGCTCCCTCGCCCTTGCGCACAACGGAAATCTGGTCAACGCTATGGAACTGCGCGAGCAGATGGAAAACACCGGCGCAATTTTTCACACTTCGATTGACTCTGAAATCATCGCCTACGGCATTGCGCGGGAACGCGTTCATTCCAAAACGGTAGAAGAAGCGATTCTGCGCACGGTAAAAGAAATCCGCGGCGCCTATGCCCTTGTCATCATGAGCCCGAGAAAACTCATCGGCGTGCGCGACCCATATGGCTTAAAACCGCTCTGCATCGGAAAGCGGGACAACGCCTGGGTTCTCGCCTCGGAAAGCTGCGCCCTCACTTCGATCGGCGCTGAATTCGTCCGCGATGTCGCTCCGGGAGAAATTGTAACGTTTGACAAAACCGGAAATCTGAAATCCGAATTTATGCCGGTTGACGTAAAAAAAGCGCATTGTATTTTTGAATATATTTATTTTGCCCGCCTCGACAGCAAAATAGACAATATCAGTGTCTACGAAGCCAGAATCCGCGGCGGTGCAACTCTCGCAAAGACCTACCCGGTTGATGCAGACCTCGTCTGTGGTGTCCCGGATTCCGGACTTGCCTCCGCAAAGGGCTATTCCGAAGAATCCGGCATTCCGTTCGGTCTTGCGTTCCACAAAAACAGCTATGTCGGCCGTACCTTCATCAAGCCGACCCAGAAGGAACGGGAATCCAGCGTCAAAATCAAGCTGAGCGTTCTCGAATCTGTTGTAAAAGGAAAACGGATCGTGCTCGTCGACGACTCCATTGTCCGTGGAACAACGATTTCGAATCTGATTACGATGCTGCGGAAAGCCGGTGCGACCGAAGTTCATGTCCGTATCAGTTCCCCGCCGTTTCTGTATCCATGCTATTTTGGAACCGATGTGCCTTCCAACAAGCAGTTGATCGCAAGCTCCCATTCCACCGAGGAAATCCGCCAGCAGATCGGAGCGGACTCCCTGGGCTACATGCCGATCGAAAAGCTCCAGAACATGGTCGGTGACCTGCCGATCTGTCGTGCATGCTTCGACAGTCATTATCCGATGGAAGTACCAAAGCAGGATATCAGCGCTCTTCTGGAAAGCTGATTTCGTTTTCTTTCCCCTTACCGTGCAGATCTTGCACCCGGTAGGGGGATTTCTTTTTTGAGCATGCATACTTTTCTGTATGGTTTGCATACAATACCTTCAAAAACAAAGGATCTCTTTATGGATCTTACGGACATCATCTATTCCAACGATTACATCAACATTCTGATTCAGAATTACGTGGCACAGTCCGAGCGGTACCAGATGCTCTTTCCAGAATCCAGTGCCCTTCTTACACTGAATTCGCAGTATTCCGTTCTCTTTCTCGAGCGCAGCCTGCTCCCGGAAAATCTCTTTGGTGAAATTCTTTTTACCGGACTCCCGAAACTTTTCACGCCGCTTTCCACCCTCTCTTTAGAAGTCTCCGGCATTGTACAGACGCAGAATCTCTACGGCGGCGGGTATACCGGCAAAAATGTAATCCTGGGTTTTCTGGACACCGGCATCGATTACCGCCACCCCGCCTTTCTGCGCAGCAACGGCCAGAGCCGGATTCTTTCCATCTGGGATCAGACCGACCGCACAGGCACACCGCCGCCGCAGTTTCCCTATGGCAGTCTCTACGAAAAGTCTGACCTTGACGATGCGCTTCGAAGCAGGGATCCTCTTTCTGTCGTTCCGGTCACGGATCCGGACGGACACGGAACATACGTCGCCGGAGTCGCTGGCGGTACTCCGAATGCGTCCGCCGGCTTTCTCGGTGCTGCACCGGAAGCCGATTTCGCTGTTGTTAAGTTAAAACCGGCGAAACAGAATCTGAAAGACTTTTATCTTGTCTCCACCAATGCTCCCGTCTTTGAAGAAGATGATCTTCTCTCTGCGATGCGTTTTCTAAACGAAGTCGCAGCCAGGGAGGGAAAACCACTGGTCATCTGTCTGGCACTTGGAACAAATCAGGGAAGTCATTCCGGAACCCTTCCCATCGCTCTGACGCTGGCGCGCTACGGAAATACGCCGGGCATTATTCCGGTCTGCGCCACCGGCAACGAGGGAAACGCCGCTCACCATTATTATGGCTCCGTATCCGAAAATGACTCCCCGAAAAATGTAGAGTTTCTCGTTTCCGAAGGCAGCCGCGGTTTTGTCCTGGAGTTCTGGGGACAGGTTCCGCAGCTTTTTTCCGTCGGATTCCGCTCTCCCGGCGGAGAAACGATTCCGCGGATTCCCGTCTCTTTGACTCAGGAACAGAGGATCACCTTTGTTCTGGAACGCACCGTCATCTACGTCAACTACGAAGTCGTTCAGACGACGACCGGCAGCCAGCTCATCCTGATCCGCATGCTGGATCCGACGCCCGGCATCTGGACACTTCAGGTTTACCGCGCCTTTCCTTCCCCTCCCGATTTCCACGTCTGGCTTCCGATTACCGGATTTTCCACTTCCGATGTGATCTTTCTGGAACCCGACCCGTACACGACACTGACGACACCCTCCGCCACCATTCCCGTTCTGTCTCCCTCCACCTATCAGGCATCCAATAACAGTTTTTCACCGGAATCCGGACGCGGCTTTACCCGGCTTGGTGAAATCAAACCCGATTTTGCTTCCCCCGGGATTTCCGTCACCGGACCGGGACCGGCAGGCTCCTACGAAAACCGGAGCGGCGCAAGCGCGTCCGCTGCCATTACATCCGGTGCTGCCGCTCTCTTCCTGCAATGGGGCATTCAACGCACCCCATCCCGCTATTTTACGGCGCAGGAGCTGAAAAACTATCTGATCCGCGGCGCTGGCCGAACTGATACCATTACTTATCCAAGCCGCGAGTGGGGATACGGAAGATTGCAGTTATATCAGAGCTTTCTAAGCCTTATGACAAACTGATTTTCCCGCTCACAGGTTTGCTTCTATGGTATATCCGTTTGTTGATGCAAACTTTTAATGTGCAAGTGCCTTGTTTTTGATTGTTTTCCGTTGTATCATTACGTATTATCATTATATTTATAAAACTAAAAGGGGGATTCCTGACTATGAATTACGAACGCTTGAACGATCTTCGCCTTCTTGGACTTACGATTGCCTACTACCGAAGAGCAAAAGGAATGACGCAGGCCGAACTTGCCGAGGCGGTACATATCAGTCGTACCCATATGAGCAACATCGAAGCGCCAAATACAAAAACCTCTATTTCGTTGAATCTTCTGTTCGATATCGCTGAGGCACTTGACATTCCGGTGAAAGAGCTTTTTGATTTTCAGGGACGCAGTCTGTAGGGTCTTTGAATTTTTCTCTTTAAGAGTAACCCCGCCCGGCAGTTTTTCATATCATGAATTGTAAGCAAAATGATTCCTTTGGAGGAACAAACATGAGTGATTTAGCTGCTACAAACTGTGGATGCGGATGTGACAACGGCTGTGGCTGCGATAATGGATGCGGTGTTTCCAACAACAACCTGTTCGGAAACAATGGCTGCAGTATTATCTGGATTCTGCTTCTCCTCTCCTGCTGCGGCGGATGTGGATGCGGAAACAACAACAATGGCTGCAATTCCGACTGCTGGCTCGTTCTGATTCTTCTGTTCTGCTGCGGCGGATGGAACAACAACGGCTGTGGATGCGGCAACAGCAATAACTGTGGATGCGGCTGCTGACCTTTTTTCAGTCCTCCCAGATGTTCGGGCAGAAAAAGCCCCGGGTGCGGATCAACCGCCCCGGGGCTTTTTTCACCAGAATTCTCTTTCAGCGAAACCGTTTCGGTTTCCGTGCTTCTCTTTCCCGCTTTTCCATCTCTTCTCTTTTTTCTTTTTTTCTCATACATTCCAGATCTATTTCATAAAAGGCATTCCCTTCGAGTACCTGTTTTCTTTTTGCTGTTTCTTTTCCATCCATTTTCCGGCGGTCTCCTTTTTCTTTCTTCCTCTTATCATATGTTTTTTCCCGCCTTCTGTCATTTTTTCCGGCCTGGAACATAAGATAAAGAGAAATAAAAAGACAAATGCAGGAATGCTGCCAGGAAGGATCTTAATTTGAATCAGGAACAGGAACAAAATGTGGAACAGATGACACCGCTGGACCAGATGATCGCACAGGATCAGCTTCAGATGCTGAAGGCTGCCATTCCCTACGCCTCCTTCGGCCTGCAGCCCTCCCTTGCGATTTTGAGCAAATGGCTCGAGCTCCAGCGGACCATTCAGCTTTTTTCCCGTCCGGCCGACCTTTCCATGATGTCTGTTGATGCCCCGCACGTCTCTCCGCTTGAGATGCTGCAGGATATTTCCCGTTTTGCCGCCGGTCCACAGCGGGATCTTCTCTCCCAGATGTTTCAGACCATGCAGATGGTCCAGATGCTTCAGAATATAAATCCCGGAAATGAGGAGGATCTGCTATGAGTTCGGATGATAAGCAAAACGACTGGTCGCAGGACCCCTCTCTTTCCGGAATTGACTTTGCCCGGCTTCAGGCACTGCAGCAGATGGCCTCTCAGAGCCGTGGAAAATCCCAGGCGGAAATGATGCCGTTTCTTCTCTCCCTGATGCAGGGAAATCAGGGCGGCGCACAGTTTTCCGCCTCCGAGGCGGACCTGATCATCTCTGCCATCAAAGCCGGAAAATCCAAACAGGAAGCGGCAAAAATTGACCAGATGGTACGCCTCTTCCGCTCCGCTGCTTCCGGGAAAAAACGCTGAAAAACTACAAACCAAAAAACGCTGCCGGTCTGGAATCCCAAACCGGTCAGCGTTTTTATTCTGTGCTTTTTCCTGCCTAGTTCTGCATGGAAAGCACGTTTTTATTTTTTACCAGGTAATCAATCAGAGAAACAACGGTCAGAATCAGTGCAACCCAGATCAGCACGGTATTCAGCACGGAAAGTGCCGGAATGTCGGCGATCAGAAGAATGATCATAATCATCTGGCTGATTGTTTTCGATTTTCCCCACCAGCTTGCTGCGATGACAATTCCATTGTCCGAAGCAACCAGGCGGAAACCGCTGATGATAAATTCTCTTGCGATGATAATAATAACCATCCACGCCGGAAGCTTGTCCAGCTCTACAAAGCAGATCAGTGCAGAGCATACCAGCAGCTTATCTGCCAGCGGATCCATAAACTTTCCGAAATCGGTAATCAGATTGTCACGTCTTGCAATGTAGCCGTCCAGCGTATCCGTGATGCTGGCAGCGGCAAAGATTACCAGTGCAATCCATTTGGACGCGCTTCCGCCCACGCCAGACAGCAGGAAGAACACGAAAAACGGAATCATAATTACCCGCAGAATCGTTAATTTGTTTGGTAAATTCATTGACTTATCTCTCCTATCAGATCATATTCCAGAGCACCGGTAATTTTCACTCTTACGAAGTCGCCGGATACGAGTGTTTCCGGTGTATTGACAAATACATAGCCGTCTACACCCGGTGCGTCCGCCTGGCTTCTGCCCACATAGGCATCCTCATCCGCCACTTTGCCCTCGATCATAACAAGAAGCTCCTGGCCGATCCTGCGCTCGCCGAGTTCTGCAGAGATATCCTGCTGCAGCTCCATCAGTTCTGCCTGACGGTCCAGTTTTACCTCCTCGTCGATCTGATGCTCCATCGCAGCAGCCGGTGTTCCCTCCTCCGGAGAGTAGGTGAATACGCCGAGACGGTCGAACTCCATGTCGTTGATAAACTCGAGGAGTTCTTTGTGCTGCTCTTTTGTCTCTCCCGGGAATCCTGTGATCAGCGTGGTGCGCAGTGTGATATCCGGCATCTCGCTTCTCAGGAAATCAATTTTGTCGATCAGCTCCTGTTTGGAGGTTCTGCGACCCATGCGGCGCAGGATCTCATCGTTGGCATGCTGAATCGGCAGATCCAGGTAGTGACAGACTTTCGGCTCTTCCTTCATCGTCTGAACGAGTTCCGGATAGATGTCCTCCGGATAGCAGTACAGAATCCGGATCCAGTAGAGCTCCGGAATTTTGCAGAGCTCTTTTAACAGAAGGTGGAGAGACGGCTTTCCGTACAGATCGATACCATAAATGGTTGTCTCCTGCGCAACGAGAACGAGCTCTTTGACACCCTGTTCTGCCATCGTCTTCGCTTCTGCTATCAGTTCCTCCATCGGAACGGAGCGGTACGGTCCGCGCAGCTTCGGAATGATGCAGTAGGTACAGTGCTTGTCACAGCCCTCTGCAATTTTCAAATATTCGTAATGGCCGCCTGTCGTTACAACGCGCTGTGCGTCAATTTTCGGCAGTCCTTTCAGATCGGCATACTCCTGGAAGCGGTCGCCGCCGAGGACATCCTGAATGGCATCCAGGATTTTGTCATAGCTGTTCGTTCCAAGTACGGCGTCAACCTCCGGAATCTCCTCAATGATTTCATCGCGGTAGCGCTCTGCCATACAGCCCGTTACCAGAAGAACCTTACAGCTTCCCGCTGTACGGTACTTCGCCATTTCAAGAATATTTTGAATGCTTTCTTCTTTGGCGTCGTGGATAAAGCAGCATGTGTTTATCACGATAACCTCTGCATCTTCCTCGGAATCGGTGATCTCGAAGCCATGCTCTACCAGAAGACCCAGCATATGCTCGGAATCTACCAGATTTTTATCGCATCCAAGGGAAATAAACAGAATTTTCATATTATTCAATTACTGGCTCCTCTTTTGTTTCCTCTTCCGCTTCAACTTCAGATTCCGGAAGGATTGTAACCTCTCCTTTGTACATCTCCTCTACGGCGATGGAGAGCGGTTTCATGCCTTTTTTCACTTTTACAAGCGGTTCTGCTCCGCCGATGATCTGTCTTGCACGTTTGCTTGTTGCAAGTACCAGAGAGTAACGGCTGCTGACAACCGGTGCCTCGTCCAGATCCTGGCCCTCGTTAATAGTTGCAATCAGTTCCTGATAAGATGGATGAATCATAATAAATGCTCCTTTCTATTTTTCCAGACTTTTTTTCATCTGTTCGATAAAATCTTTCTGGTTGCTGCTCATGAAATGCTGGCTCTGAATGGTCTCATGCATCTGTTTTACGCAGGTTTCGAGGTCGTCGTTGATCAGGACATAATCGTACTGGTCCATGCCCTGTGCTTCCTCTTTTGCACGCTCCATTCTGCCTTTGATGACTTCTTCTGTTTCCGTTCCGCGTCCCCGGAGGCGTCGTTCCAGCTCCTCGGCGGTCGGCGGTGTGATGAACACAAGAAGGGTGTCCGGACGTTTTTCCTTGACCTGAAGTGCTCCCTGGATTTCAATCTCAAGCAGAACATCTTTTCCGGCATCCAGCTGCTCCTCTACGTATGCCTTCGGCGTTCCGTAGGAATGTTTTACGTAACGCGCATATTCGAGGAAGGCATCCTCTTCTACCATGCGGTCAAACTCTTCTTCTGTACGGAAAAAGTACGATACGCCGTCTTCCTCGCCCGGACGCGGGTCTCTTGTGGTGACGGAGATGGACAGCGCATAGTTGTCGTACTCCTCCATCAGGCGTTTCATCAGTGTTCCTTTTCCTGCTCCGGAAAAACCGGATACTACAGTAAGTATTCCTCTACTCATTTTCAGATTCCCCTCGCTCTTTTTCTGTTTCCCAGCCGCCGTTGAATCTGCGGCTGATCGTTTCCGGCTGCAAAGCCGAAAGGATGATAAATTCTTCTCCGGTGATGAGCACTGCTTTCGTGCGTCTTCCCTGCGTCGCATCGATGATGCGGTTGCTTTCCTTTGCACGCTGCACCATACGCTTGACGGGCGCCGCCTCGGGACTCACCACTGCTATTATTTTATCCGAATTTACGACATTGCCGAATCCGATGTTGATCAGTTTTGCCACAATCCGTCCTTTCCTGTACCTTCTGAAGTCTTTTTCAGAAAATACATCTACCCATACAGATTTATTATAATTCATTCAGAAAGCCTAGTCAAATCTTTTTTTCTGTATTATAATGAAAATACCAGAATTTCAAACAAAGGAGATATTTTCTATGGCTTTTGATGGAATTACCATTGCAAATATTGCACAGGAACTGAATCAGACCATCGTCGGCGGAAAGATCAACAAGATCGCACAGCCGGAAAACGACGAGCTGATGATTACAATAAAAAACAACCGTACCGTTTACCGTCTTCTCCTCTCGGCAAGTGCTTCGCTTCCGCTGATCTACCTGACGGACAACAATAAGCCCGGCCCGATGACCGCACCGAATTTCTGTATGCTGCTCCGCAAACACATCGGCAGCGCCCGCATTCTCTCCGTTACCCAGCCGGGACTCGAGCGTATTCTTATTTTTGAGCTCGAGCATTTGAACGAACTCGGCGATATCTGCCGCAAGAAGCTGATTGTGGAGATCATGGGAAAACACAGCAACCTGATCTTCTGTCAGGAGGACAATACGATCCTTGACAGTATCAAACATATTTCCGCCAACATGAGTTCTGTCCGTGAGGTTCTTCCGGGCCGCACCTGGTTCATTCCGCACACGCAGGATAAGAAAGATCCGCTCACGATCACAGAAGAAGAATTTTTCGATTTCGTCTGCACGAAACCGATGGCTGCCGCAAAGGCAATCTACACTTCCCTTACCGGCTTCAGCCCGCTGATGGCGGAGGAAGTCTGCTGCCGCGCCGGCATCGACGGCGGATTTGCGGTCAATGCACTCGAAGAAAATGCAAAGCTTCATCTGTTCCGCACCTTCTCTTATCTGATTGAGGATATCAAAAACGGCGCATTTACGCCGAACATCGTATACCAGGGCGATGAGCCGAAAGAATTTTCCGCACTGAAACTGACGCAGTATCAGGATTTGCGGGAGGAAACATACGATTCGATCTCCGGTGTACTGGAAACATACTATGCCATGAAAAACCGCATCACCCGCATCCGTCAGAAATCTTCCGATCTGCGCCGTGTCGTCAATACCGCACTCGAACGGAATGTCAAAAAATACGACCTGCAGCAGAAACAGTTAAAAGACACCGACAAGCGGGAAAAATACCGGATTTACGGTGAGCTTTTAAATACGTACGGCTACAGCTGCCAGCCGGGCGATACTTCGCTGAAAGCCGTCAATTACTATAACGGCGAGGAAATCACGATTCCGCTCGACGGAACGCTCTCTGCCGGCGAAAATGCGAAAAAATACTTCGACCGCTACGGAAAGCTGAAGCGGACCCGTGAGGCACTCGAAGAACTTCTTGTCGAGACGAAAGAGGAAATCGACCATCTCGAATCCATCAGCACGGCGCTTGATATTGCGCTCGATGAGGCGGATCTGGTGCAGTTAAAAGAAGAGCTGATCGAGTACGGCTACATCCGCCGCAAGGGACCGACAGGGAAAAAGCAGAAAATCACCTCCCATCCGTTCCACTACCGCTCTTCCGAGGGCTTTGACATTTATGTCGGCAAGAACAACTTCCAGAACGAGGAACTTTCGTTTAAATTCGCCTCCGGCAACGACTGGTGGTTCCACGCGAAAGGCCAGCCGGGCAGCCATGTCATCGTAAAGACGAACGGTAAAGAGCTGCCGGATTCCGTCTACGAAGAGGCCGCTGCTCTCGCCGCCTATTACTCGAAAGGCAGACAGGCACCGAAGGTGGAAATCGACTACACCTTAAAGAAAAACCTGCGCAAACCAAACGGAAGCAAACCGGGTTTCGTTGTTTATTACACCAATTACTCCATGATGGCGGAGCCGAACATCCGCAATCTTCAGGAAATACAGGACTGAATTCAGAATACAAAAGACTTTTCGCACATTCCTATCTGTTCCTCTTTGCGAAAAGTCTTTTTTTCGTAAAATTTAATACTTCCTTCATTTCTTTTTCGATGCTCTATGGTATACTTCTTAGTATGGAAAAAGATTCCAGACGTGATCTTTTTCAACCAAACCACAGTGAGGCTGTCTCTTCTTTATCAGGACAGCCGGAGAGGAATATAACTGTTATGAACAAAACAATTCCCGAAATCATTCACCGCCGTGTTCCAACGACGCGCTATGAGGCAGACCCTTCCGAAGGCCTTTCCGCCGAGCAGGTTGCCGAGTACCGCGAGAACGGCTGGACCAACCGCGCGGTGGAACCTCCGTCCAAGACAACGGCCGAGATCGTAAAGAGCAATGTCTGTACGTATTTCAACCTGATTTTTCTGATTATTGCCATCTTTCTGATCCTTGCCGGTTCGTTCCGGGATCTTACGTTTCTGCCGGTCATCATCGCGAACACGCTGATCGGTATTGTACAGGAGATCAAGGCGAAAAAGACGCTGGAAAAGCTGTCTGTTTTAAACGCGCCGAAGGCTACTGCGATCCGTGACGGGGCTGAGGTAACACTCGCCGCGGAGGATCTCGTACTCGATGATATTGTTGTATTTACCGCAGGAAAACAGATCTGCGCTGATGCCGTCGTGCTTGAAGGTGAGGTACAGGTCAACGAATCGCTGCTTACCGGTGAATCCGATGAGATTACCAAGCGCACGGGCGACGAACTGATGTCCGGAAGTTTTATCGTCTCCGGAAGCTGCAAGAGCCGTCTGACCCAGGTCGGTGAAGATTCCTACATTTCCCGTCTGACCCTCGAGGCAAAGGCCATGAAAGAGGGCGAACAGTCCGAGATGATCCGCTCCCTCAACAAGCTGGTAAAGGTTGTCGGCATTCTGATCATTCCGATCGGTCTTCTGCTCTTCGGTCAGCAGTTTTTCGTCTCCCACGAAACGTTCCGTGAGAGCATTACCTCGATGGTGGCCGCCGTGCTCGGCATGATCCCAGAAGGTCTTTACCTGCTTGCGAGCGTTGCCCTTGCCGTCAGCGTTATGCGGCTGGCTTCGCAGAAGGTTCTCGTGCATGATATGAAATGTATCGAGACGCTGGCTCGCGTCAACGTGCTCTGTGTCGATAAGACGGGAACCATCACCGAGACAAATATGAAAGTACATGACCTGATTCTGGTCGGCTCCAGTTCAGTCCCTGATACAGAATCCGGCGAAAATGCTCCCGCACCGCAGAAAGAAGAGCTTTCCCTTGCGGTCGGTGATTTCGCATCTGCCATGTCAAACGACAACATTACTATGGCGGCACTGAAAGAATATTTTAAAGACAACAACGGCAGAACTGCCGTTTCGATGACTTCGTTCTCCTCGGAATTCAAGTATTCCAGTGTGACATTTTCGGATGTCTCCTACGTGCTCGGTGCCCCGGAGTTCGTTCTCCGCGATGATTTTGCACGCTATCAGAGTGAAATTGAAGCGTATACCTCAAAGGGATTCCGTCTCCTCGTCTTCGGCACATCCGAAACTGTACCGGATGGAAAAGCACTCTCCAGCCGTGTCACGCCGCTTGGCTACGTGCTTCTCTCCAATCCGATCCGAAAAGAAGCACCGGAAACGTTCCGCTACTTCGAAGATCAGGGTGTCCATGTCAAGGTCATCTCCGGTGATACTCCGGTAACGGTATCTGAGGTTGCCCGCCAGGCAGGGATTACACACGCAGAGGATTATATTGATGCTTCCACTCTAAAGACACCGGAAGAGCTCGAAGAAGCAATCCTGAAATACACCGTGTTCGGCCGTGTCACACCAGACCAAAAACGCCAGTTTGTCCAGGCTTTAAAGAAAAACGGCAAGACCGTTGCGATGACCGGCGATGGTGTCAACGATGTGCTCGCATTAAAGGATGCCGACTGCTCCGTTGCGATGGCATCCGGAAGTGACGCTGCCGCACAGGCTGCACAGCTCGTTCTGCTGGACAACGACTTTTCGAAGATGCCTTCTGTCGTACTGGAAGGCCGCCGCGTTGTCAACAACCTGCAGCGTTCGGGAACGCTGTTCCTGGTAAAGAACATTTTCTCGTTCCTGCTGTCCATCTTCTCACTGATCTCGATGGTGACGTATCCGCTGGAGCCGTCCCAGATCTCGCTGATCAGTATGTTTACGATCGGTATTCCAGGCTTCCTGCTCTCGCTAATGCCGAACAAAAACCGGATCGAGGGCCACTTTATCACGAACATTCTGACACGGGCCCTGCCTGCGGCGCTGACCGACTTTTTAATGGTCGCAACACTCGTCGTCTTCGGCCAGGAATTTGCGGTCGGCTCGGAAGATATTTCGACCGCTGCCACCGTACTGCTCGCCATTGTCGGTTTTATGATTCTCTACCGGATCAGCAAGCCGCTCAACTGGATGCGCTGGACGATCCTGATCGGCTCGATTATTGCCTTCATTTTCTGCAGTACCTATCTGAACCAGCTGTTCGCCATTTCTGATATGTCCAGAAAATGTATCATGCTGCTGGTCGTATTCTCTGTCGCAACAGAGCCGGTTCTGCGATATTTGAGCATCCTCGTGGATTCCATTTCCTCTTTTTACCGGAAGCAGAAAATTTTCTTCCTGCGAAAACGGGAAGCGAGAAAAGCGAAATAAAACGTAAAACCAAACATCAAAAATGCCGTACAGCGTTGGAAATTTTTCTCCGCCTGTACGGCATTTTTTGATTTACCAATCACAGTTTTTTACTTTCTCATCTCCGGATCTTCCGCGTAATGCGTCCGCTCGCCGCCGATGTATTTCGGTCTCGTCCGCGCGCAGACAACGTGCGCATCTCCGATCGTTTTCTGCGATACCCGGACCGGAACGGCTACTGCCTTCAGCTGCATGCCGATCAGCACATCACCGATATCAATACCTGCATGCGCCTGCACACGCTCTACGGTGACAGCGTCCTCCAATCCATAGTATGCCGCCATCGCAAACGATCCGCCGCCATGCAGCCACGGTACCGCGCAGACCGGCTCGTAACCATATTTTTCTGCCGCCGCACGCTCCAGAACAACCGCACGGTTCAGATGCTCACAGCACTGCGCCGCCAGATACAGCCCGTGCTCCTTCGTACACGCACACAGCGCCTCAAACACCGCCTGCCCGATCTCCTGGCTGGAATCCGTTCCGAGCTTACTGTTGTGAATTTCACTCGAAGAACATCCCACTACCAGAATCTGTCCCGGTTTCATCTGCGCTGTCGTAATCAGCTCCTCTGCGACGGCACGCGCTTCCTGTCTGATTGTTTCAAGATTCATTTTGTATCCCTCCTTGCTAAACAGCAATATTTATGCAAAAGGAGACTGACTCTTTTTCCAAGAATCAGCCTCCTTTCTTCAGCTTACATAATTATTATTTCTGAACGATATTCACAATTCTTCCCGGTACGTAAATTTCTTTTACGATGTTTCCGGTCAGTTTGTCTGCAACTGCCTCTTTTGCAGCGGCGATTGCGGTCTCTTTATCTGCATCTTTGGCGATTTTGATCGTTCCGCGCATTTTGCCGTTGATCTGAACAGCGATCTCGGCTACTGCCTCTACGGTCTTCTCCTCGTCAAACTCCGGCCATGCGGTCTGATACAGACGACCTTCATATCCAAGGTCTGCCCACAGTTCCTCGGTCATATGCGGTGCAACCGGATTCAGCAGGATCAGAAGGGTTTCGAACTCTTTTCTCGTTACTTTTCCGGCTTTGTAGAACTCGTTGACCAGGGTCATCATGGCTGCGATCGCTGTGTTGTATTTCAGGGACTCATAGTCGCTGGATACTTTCTTGATGGTCTGGTGCATTTTGGACTCCAGCTCTTTGGAGTAGGAATCTCCGTCTACCAGGCTGTCCTGCAGTTTCCATACACGCTCGAGGAAACGACGGCATCCTTTTACGCCTTCCTGAGACCAGGATGCGCTTAAGTCGAAGGCACCGATGAACATCTCGTACGTACGCAGGGTATCTGCACCAAACTCAGCTACGATATCATCCGGGTTGACAACGTTTCCACGGGATTTACTCATCTTCTCGCCGTTCTCGCCGAGGATCATTCCGTGGGAAGTACGTTTCTGATACGGTTCCGGGCAGGTAACTACGCCCTGATCGTACAGGAATTTATGCCAGAAACGGGAATACAGAAGGTGAAGGGTGGTGTGCTCCATTCCTCCGTTGTACCAGTCAACCGGCAGCCAGTATTTCATAGCTTCTTTGCTTGCCAGAGCCTCTTTGTTCTTCGGATCGGTATAGCGGATGTAATACCAGGAAGAACCAGCCCACTGCGGCATGGTATCGGTCTCACGTTTTGCAGGTCCTCCGCAGCACGGGCAGGTGGTGTTGACCCAGTCTGTCATGGCAGCCAGCGGAGACTCGCCGTTATCGGTCGGCATGTAGCTCTCTACATCCGGCAGCTCCAGCGGAAGGGATTCTTCCGGAACCGGAACATAACCGCATTTGTCGCAGTGTACGATCGGAATCGGCTCACCCCAGTAACGCTGACGGGAGAATACCCAGTCACGCAGCTTATAGTTTGTTTTTGCTTTTCCAACGTGGTTCTCTTCGAGCCACTCAAGAATTTTCTTTTTTGCTTCCGCAACGGAAAGTCCGTTCAGGAAACCGGAGTTGACAAGAGTTCCCTCTGCAACGTCGGTGTAAACTTCGTTCTGTACGTCGCCGCCTGCAACAACCTCGATGATCGGCATGTTGAATTTCTTTGCGAACTCCCAGTCACGCTCATCGTGTGCCGGTACTGCCATGATGGCGCCGGTGCCGTAGCTCATCAGTACATAATCGGAAATCCAGATCGGGATCTCTTTTCCATTAACCGGGTTGACTGCGGAAAGTCCGTCGATCATGACACCGGTCTTGTCTTTTGCAAGCTCGGAACGCTCGAAATCGGATTTTCTGGCTGCCATCTCACGGTATGCGCAGACCTCATCCCAGTTCTTGATCTCATCTTTGTACTGGTCGATGTACGGATGCTCCGGGGAGAGTACCATGTACGTAACACCGAACAGGGTATCCGGGCGTGTGGTGTAGATAGTCAGCTTCTCCGGTTTATCTTTCAGGGAGAAATCAACCTCTGCTCCGTGGGAACGTCCGATCCAGTTTTTCTGGGAAGTTTTGACACGCTCAATATAGTCAACGCCGTCCAGACCGTCAATCAGCTTGTCTGCATACTCGGTGATCTTCAGCATCCACTCGCTTTTTACTTTGCGGACAACCGGGCTTCCGCAGCGCTCGCACACGCCGTTTACAACTTCCTCATTTGCAAGGCCTACCTTACAGGAAGTACACCAGTTGATCGGCATCTCTTTTTTATATGCCAGTCCGGCTTTGAAAAGTTTCAGGAAAATCCACTGGGTCCAGTGATAGTATTCCGGATCCGTCGTGTTGATCTCTCTGTCCCAGTCGAAGGAATATCCAAGAGACTGAAGCTGGTCTTTGAAGTGATGTACGTTGTTTTTGGTAACGATCTTCGGATGAATGTGGTTTTTGATCGCATAGTTCTCCGTTGGAAGACCAAATGCATCCCAGCCCATCGGATACAGAACGTTGTAACCCTGCATTCTGCGCTTTCTGGCTACAATGTCCAGTGCAGTGTACGGACGCGGATGGCCTACGTGAAGTCCCTGTCCTGACGGATACGGAAATTCAACGAGTGCGTAGTATTTCGGTTTTGTATAATCATCTGTGGCGGCAAAGGCTTTTTCATCCTGCCAGATCTTCTGCCACTTTTTTTCAATGTCCTGTGGCTCATATCTTTTACTCATAGGTAACCTCCTGCATGTTCAAGTTCAAAGTTCTTTTTTCTCACACCGCCGCCTAGGACAGCATGCACATTTGAACATATAGCTGTATTCTATCACTCTTTCCCTGTTTTTACAATTTATTTTTTCCTATATCCTCCGTTTTTCTTCAAAAACCGCAGAAAAATCCGGTTTCCG
The DNA here is from genome assembly GCF_003481245.1 of Blautia sp. TF10-30. NCBI lineage: Bacteria > Bacillati > Bacillota > Clostridia > Lachnospirales > Lachnospiraceae > Blautia > Blautia sp. TF10-30. Next base: position 78,585 of record NZ_QUKM01000009.1, on the reverse strand, counting down.
GGCGAATTCTGCTCCCGAAACCGGATTTTCTCTGTTTTATCACACTATTTTATAAAGCTTTATTCTTCTGCTTTTTCAACCTTCGAAGCTCTTGCCTCAATCTCTTTTGCCTGGATATCGGACGGAGCCTGCTCATATCTCGCAAACTCATAGGAGAAATCACCGCTTCCGCCTGTCATGGAGCGGAGTGTTGTGCCGTATCCGTAGATCTCAAGTTCCGGAACATCAGCCTCGATAATCGTATGGCCCTTGTGATCCGGATTCATGCCGAGCACACGGCCGCGGCGTTTGTTGAGATCGCCCATGATATCGCCGGTGTATTTATCGTCTACAGTGATCTTCATCGAAACGATCGGCTCAAGGAGAACCGGGGATGCTTCCATAAAGCCTTTCTTGAACGCCTGGATCGCTGCGGTCTTGAATGCCATCTCGGAGGAGTCTACCGGATGATAAGAACCATCATACAGAACGGCTTTGACGCCGACTACCGGATAAGCAGCCAGAGGGCCTTTCTGTACGGCTTCCTGGATACCTTTTTCAACAGCCGGGAAGTAGTTCTTCGGAACGGCGCCGCCGACAACTTCCTGCTCGAAAACGTATGGTTTCTCGAGATCTCCGGAAGCGGAGAAGCGCATTTTTACATGACCGTACTGGCCGTGGCCGCCGGACTGTTTTTTGTATTTTGCTTCTACATCCGAATTTTTGCGGATCGTCTCGCGGAAGGCTACCTTCGGACGGGACAGCTCTACTTCTACTTTGTAGCGCTCCAGCAGCTTGCTGACGATAATATCGATGTGCTGGTCGCCCATGCCGTACAGCAATGTCTGATGGTTTGCAGAATCATTGACTGCCTTCATAGTCAGGTCTTCCTGCATCATCTTGGCAAAGGCCTGGGAGATCTTATCTACATCGGCTTTGTTCTTCGGTTTATATCGTTTTGCGGTGTACGGAGTCGAAACATCCGGTTTTCCGTAGCGGACCTGATTGTTCTTTGTCGCAAGGGAATCGCCGGTTCTTGCATCGCCGAGTTTTGCGATGGCACCGATATCTCCTGCATGAAGCTCCGGTACTTCGATCGGCTTGGAGCCTTCGAGCACGTACAGCTTGCTCAGTTTTTCTTCGGATTCCTGATCTACATTATAGAGCACATCATCGCTTTTAATAACGCCGGAGCAAACCTTAATCATTGAATATTTTCCAAGGAACGGATCCACGATCGTCTTGAAAATGGTCGCGCTCTTCGGTTTCGCGAAGTCGTAATTTGCCTCGAAAATTTCGTTCGTATTGAGATTGATGCCGGCACACGGACGGGTGGACGGATCCGGGAAGTATCCGCAGATATCATCAAGAAGATTCGATACGCCCTGCAGATTGACCGGGGAGCCCATGCATACCGGAACGATGGTGCCGTCTCCTACGTTCATGGCAAGCGCTGCGGAAATCTCTGCTACCGAGAACTCTTCTCCGCCAAAGTAGCGGTCCATAAACTCTTCACTTGTTTCTGCCACGGATTCCATCAGGGTTTCACGGTACTTCTCCAGATATTCTACGGAGTAATCCGGAATCGGGCATTCTTCTTTTTTATCTTTTTCGATATATCTGCGGCCTTTGTTCTTTACAATATTGATATATCCTACAAATTTACCGTTTTCACGCAGAGGCATATGAAGCGGTGCGATTCGTTTTCCGTACAGTTCGGTGAGCTGCTCAACGACTTCTCGGTAGCTGACATCGTCCTGATCCATTTCCGTTACGAAGATCATACGCGGAAGATTGTATTTCTCGCAGAGTTCCCATGCTTTCTGGGTTCCGACCTGCACGCCGGCCTTTCCGGATACCACGATTACAGCGGCATCTGCTGCGGAAGCGGCTTCCTGTGCTTCTCCTACGAAATCAAACATTCCAGGAGTATCCAGAACATTGATCTTATTTTTTCCCCATACGACCGGGACAAGCGTTGTGGAAATAGAGCATTTGCGCTTGATTTCTTCTTTGTCAAAATCGCTGACGGTATTTCCGTCCGTCACTTTTCCGAGACGGTTTGTCATACCGGAAAGATAAGCCATAGCTTCGGTCAGACTTGTCTTTCCGGAGCCGCTGTGCCCCAGCAGCACCACATTTCTGATTCGGTCAGTTCTAAAAACGTCCATATGTAATACCTCCCATGTAAGTAAATTTGCAGATTGCAAGGCCGCTCTTATTCGCCTTTCTGCTTTTTATCAAGATTCACGTCTTCCGTTCCTCTTATCATAGTCACTATTCTACTAAAGTTTTTGCTTTTTTGCAAGTATATTATTCATATTTCACAATATATTTCTGAATTTTTAAATTTTATATGTATTTTAGCTGGTTATTCTGCCTTTCTTCCGCTTTTCTGTCTGGCTTTTCTGTGGAATCTGCCGGATTTTGCAAAACAAGCAAAATTGCTGCCTTTCAAAAATACTTTGTCACTTTAAAGCAAGAAATCTTTGACATTTGATTTCAGATGCTTTACAATGTCTTTTATACGATTTACCTACGAAAATTGTCAGAAAGGACTACTTGAATTATGTGTGATACATCCGAAAAAATCTGTATCGGCTTTATCGGCCTTGGCCTCATCGGCGGCTCCATTGCAAAAACCCTCAGAAAGGTTCATCCGGAGTATAAACTGATGGCCTACTGCCGCACCAAAGCGACGATCGAAGAGGCAATTCAGGAAGGCGTGATTGATATCGCGCTGGAAGAACGGGACGACCGCTTTGCCGACTGTGACTATATCTTCTTATGTGCTCCTGTCAGCACCAACATCTCCTATCTTCCGTTCGTGAAAGGCATCGCAAAACCGGGCTGTATCATCACAGACGTCGGAAGTGTAAAAGGAGAAATCCATCAGGCGGTTGAGACCCTCGGCATGACGCACCAGTTTATCGGCGGCCATCCGATGGCAGGCTCCGAAAAGACGGGATATTCCAGCGCCACCGATTACCTGCTGGAAAATGCTTACTATATGATTACACCCGGACCAGATGTTGAGATCGCGACAGTTTCCGCTTTCGTTGATCTTGTCCAGTCCTTAAAGGCGATCCCGATGGTTTTAACATACGAAGAGCACGACTACATCACCGCAGGTGTCAGTCATCTGCCGCATATCGTTGCCGCTACCCTGGTCAATGCACTCGCATCCCTGGACACACCGGAAGAGCAGATGAAAACCGTTGCTGCAGGCGGCTTCAAGGACATCACCCGCATCGCTTCCTCCTCCCCGGAGGTATGGCAGCAGATCTGTCTCTCAAACCAGAAGCAGCTCTCGAATGTGCTGGATTCCTATATCCGCCTTCTCGTCCAGGCAAAATACCTGGTTGACAACAAAAAAGGCCACGAGCTCTACAATATGTTTGAAAGTTCCCGCGAATACCGGAATTCCATGGAAGATTCTTCCTATGGACCGACAAAGAAAGAATACGTCGTTTACTGCGACCTGCTCGATGAAGCCGGCGGAATCGCAGCCGTTACAACAATTCTTGCCATCAACCAGATCAGTATTAAAAATATCGGCATTACGCATAACCGCGAGTTCGAAGAGGGTGCTCTCCGCATTGAATTTTATGAAGAGCAGGCAGGCATTCTTGCCCGGAAGGTCTTAAAAGACCATGGCTATACCATTCATATCCGCAATTAAAAGCGCGTATATCTTGACAGGAGGAAGTTACGTTATGCAGTTCCAGAAAGCAGTACGTCCTCTGCGCGGAGAAATCTCCGTGCCGGGCGATAAATCCATTTCCCACCGCGCCGTCATGTTCGGTGCCATTTCAGAGGGAACCACAGAAGTTACAAACTTTTTACAGGGTGCCGACTGTCTCTCCACCATCTCCTGCTTCCGCAGTATGGGCATTGAGATCGAGAACACACCGGAGCGCATCCTCGTTCATGGAAAAGGCCTGCACGGGCTTTCGGCTCCGTCCGCCGTTCTCGACTGCGGAAACAGCGGAACAACGACACGCCTGATCTCCGGCATTCTTGCCGGCCAGAACTTTTCCAGTACACTGACCGGTGACGCCTCCATTCAGAAACGGCCGATGGGACGCATCATCAATCCGCTGACCCAGATGGGCGCTTCCATCCGCAGTATTCCGGAAAACGGCTGTGCGCCGCTTGCAATCAACAGCCATCCGCTCCACGCCATCTCCTATCTTTCGCCGGTCGCATCCGCACAGGTCAAATCGTGTGTCCTGCTTGCCGGACTGTATGCTGACGGAAAAACAAGCGTTACCGAACCGGCTCTTTCCAGAAACCATACGGAGCTGATGCTGAAATTCTTCGGCGCCGACGTTGCCTCCGAAGGGCTGACCGCATCGGTTCTGCCGGACCCGGATCTCCATGGAAATCTCGTCCGTGTGCCGGGAGATATTTCCTCCGCCGCCTACTTCATCGCCGCCGCGCTGATAGTTCCAGGCTCTGAGGTGCTCCTGAAAAATGTTGGCATCAACCCGACCCGCGACGGTATGCTCCGCGTCTGCCGCGCCATGGGTGCTGACATCACACTTCTGAATGAGCAGAACTCCGGCGGAGAACCGGTTGCAGACCTTCTCGTGCGCTATACGCCGTCTCTTTCCGGCACCGTCATCGAGGGCGAACTGATCCCGACCCTGATCGATGAAATCCCGATCATCGCGGTTCTTGCCGCCACAGCGAACGGTACAACCGTGATCCGGAATGCGGAGGAGCTGAAAGTCAAAGAATCGAACCGTCTTGATATCATGGTAAACGAACTCACCGCGATGGGTGTTTCCCTGGAAGGCACGGACGACGGCATGATCATTGAGGGCGGAAAACCGTTCCACGGCGCCCAAATCGACAGCCGCCTCGACCACCGCATTGCGATGTCGTTTGCAATCGCTTCGCTTGCCGCAGAGACACCGACGGAAATCCTGCGCGCCGGCTGTGTGGATATCTCGTATCCGACATTCTACCAGGATCTGGCACGGCTGCAGGCATAAAAAACGTTTAAACAAAAATGGATTGTGAAGATCATTTCCTCACAATCCATTTTTTTGCTTTTACCCTGTTCTTCCGGCCGTTCCAACCGTTTCTCCCTGCCGTACCCGCGTTTCGATTCCAAGCCGCGAATAATTCCAGATCCGTTTTTCCGGCACTGCGCTTCCCTTCTGTGCCAGAACGATCACTGTCGAACCACCGAAGGCAAAATAGCCTTTCTCTTCGCCGCGCTGTACACGTCTCGCCGCTCCGGCATTTTCATTGACAATCTTTCCGACCATCATCGCGCCGACCTCCATCTGCAGCAGTGTGCCGAAATTTGCGGACTGCAGCAACGTGTAGGTTCTCGTATTTTCTTTATAGATCGGGCAAAAATCATTCGCCGCCGGATTGACCGTGTGGAGTACGCCCTCAATCCGCCGTTCCGTCGAGCAGACGCCGTCATCAACAAAGAGATACCGGTGATAATCGTCCACGGAAAGCCGAAACAGAAATAACGTTCCGCCCTCATACCGTTTTGCCAGCTTCCTGTCGCGCAGAAGCTGTTCCAGCGTATATTCTGTGTTCTTGATCTCAAACTTCCCGTTCTCATGAATCGGATAAACCGTAAGCCGCGCATCACACGGGCTGATAAAATCCTGCGGCGCATTGGAAAACGGACGTGCATCCATTTTCAGCTTCCGCACAAAGAAATCATTGAACGAGATAAACTGCTTTGCGGTACATTCCTTCAGTGAAATATGATTTTTCTTTACAAACGGTGCAACCAGCGGCACCGATAAGCGGCTGTCCAGAAAGCAGCCTGCCGCACGAGATACAAATGACTGAACCAGCGGCTGCATCGCGGCTCTTCCGGCGGCATGGCTGTACATCATGTGTAGAAAACGGTCCTGCAGATCATTTTCCTCGCGGATCAAATCAAGCTTTGGATAATTTTTCCCCTGTTTTCGGTAAGGATAAGCGCAGAGTCTCAAACCGTTCTTCCTCCCTTCCAGATCAGAAGTCCGCGGAGCACAGCCACTCCAACGACCGCTACCAGCACAGCAAGCTCTTTATTCGTCGGCTTGCGGAAGCGGAAATCCGTGATAAACAGAACGCCGACCGCCAGCACCAGCAGATGCAGCCAGATTAGAAAGTATCCGCGGCAGAGCGGTGCAAAGACGAACAGCAGCGGCAGAGCTACTGACATCGAGGTAATCGGCAGTCCCTGGTAATATTTCCGGTTCTCCGAAGTTTCATTCTGACGCTTCTCTTCCATCACGTTAAAATATCCCAGACGGATCACGCCCGCAAGACCGTAGAAAACAAGAATCGGAATGCTGTAAAAATGTGTCATGCCAAGCTCATAGCAGAGCACGATCGGAAAGACGCCGAAACAAACCACATCGCAGAGCGAATCGATCTGAATGCCGAACCGCTTTTCATCTTCGGTCCTGTTTTTCTTCGTCCGCGCAATTTTTCCATCGAACATATCGCACAGTCCGGAAAAAGCAAGACAAAAAATCGCCCAGTTAAAGTGTCCCCGCGTTGCAAGAAAAATGCCGCTGATGGACGATGCAAAGCTGATATATGTTAATATTACGGTATAATCATAGAACCCTATCATATGTAGTTCCCCCTCTTTTTTCTCTTTTCGTATTCCCGATCGTAAGCTGTGCGACGATGGTAAAGACTGCACTCACCAGCAGTTCCCCGTAGTAGCCGAGCCCTCTGGAAAGCACCATTGCCGGAAGAAGCAGCGTGCTTCCAAAGACCGGCGGGAAAATTTTCAGGAACAGTGTCTCGCTGATTCCCATTCCTCCCGGAAGCGGCAGCATGTCAACCGATACGGAAATGACCGCCTGCAGCAGCACAATGGTGATAAAGGAAATGCCTGATAAATGGAAGGCGCGGTATACAAACCATGTTGCTGCAAATAAAGCAAACCTCTGTGCAAAGGTAATCGCAAGGACATTGACCAGCACCATTTTGTGGGTGCCAAGATACGCTGCCGTATTCTGGTAGACTTCCATGGAAGCTTCCAGTTTTTTCAGGCGGCTTTCTTTTCGTTTCATCAAATGCAGTTTTTCCACGATTTTCAGTCCCAAAACCAGAATTGTCCGCGCAAGCGCCGGATGAAAAACCAGAATAAGCATGGCTGTGACACAGAAGACATTCAGACCGATTCCCAGATAGAAAACCGGAAGGATTTCCGTCAGATACCGGTGCAGGAAGCCCTGTCCGAACAGAACAAGCCCAAGTCCCACCACGACCAGCACCGCTTTGTAGGTGATCGTGACGATCATCAGAATCACCGTTGATACCGGAAGAGATATTTTCTCCTTTTTCATATAGTAAAGCTGCATCGGCTGGCCGCCGCTTGCGGACGGTGTGATACAGCTGAAAAAGAATCCGACGGAAGAAAACAGAAAACATGTCCGCTTCTTCACCGGAATCTGGAAGGAATGCATCATGTACCAGATGATGATCGATTCTCCCCAGATAAAAAACACGACACAGAACAGTCCCGGCAGCAGCCACCGCACATCTGCCCGCCGCATTGCTTCCATCATTGCGCCAAGGTCTTCGCCGTGGAAAACACCGTATATCGTCAACGCAAAAATCACAACGAGAAAAACAGTATTCACGATCATTTTTTTCTTACTCTGCACGGCGTTTCCACCTCCTTCGTTCCAATATCATGCCATACCATGCACCAAGATGCGTGCGTCCCGCGATCTGCCACGTCACTTCTGCCAGAAGCGCTCCGCCAATCACATCTGCAATCACATGCTGCTTTGTTGTCAGCGTAGAGACAAACACGGCAAGTGCCGCCCAGAAAGAGAACCGCTGATACCAGCGCGGAATCTCCCGTCTTCCGCGGACTGCGATATAGCAGAACCAGCTGTTCAGGCAGTGAATCGATGGGAACAAATTGTCCGCCGCATCCATCTGGTAGAGCAAGGCAAGCATCTGATTCCAGAATCCCTGTTCCGGGATCGACGGCCTTACGTTCGTTGTCGGCAGCAGCAGATAAAATGCCATACAGACAAGCCGCGCCAGAACATCTGCTGCAAAGAACCGCCAGACAAATTCTTTCTCTCTGCTTGCGGCAATCAGATAATTTACAATCCAGACCAGATAACAGCCAAAATAAATCACGATCGTCCACGGGATCACCGGGATCTGCTGGTCCAGCACCGTTTCTATATTGTAATGTTTCCACGAACTGGTAAACGGCCGCGTTCCAAAATAAGCGATAAAATTCGCTGTCAGCGTCAGAATTAGCGGCAGGATACCATAGTATGGAAACTTTCTTCTCTCGTCTCTCTTCAAAATCCGTCCTCCCTTGTCTCAAACACGTATCAGTATACGCAAAAACATTCCCTGACACAACCCAGTTCCGCTCGTTTTCAGAAACCTTAATAAAATCTTCTGTTTTTCGGCAGGGAAAAAGAAAGATTTAGAAGATTCGCAGAGAAAAAAACGACCATATAGGGCTTCACGGGTGTTCCTATATGGTCGTTTTCTTTCAGCATCGTATTTTTGTCATAAACGAATTTTTTATTCAATCATCATGGCATCGCCGAAGGAGAAAAAGCGGTATTTTTCTCTTACAGCCTCTTCATAAGCTGCCATAATATGCTCTTTTCCAGCCAGTGCCGATACCAGCATCACCAGTGTGGACTCTGGCAGATGGAAATTGGTGATCAGTCCGTCGATCATCTTGAAGCAGTAACCCGGATAGATAAAGATCTCGGTCCAGCCGCTTCCGGCTTTTAAAATGCCGTCCTCACCGGTTGCCGACTCCAGAGTACGGCAGCTCGTTGTTCCGACTGCGATCACACGGCCGCCTGCTGCTTTCGTATCGTTGATCAGTTTTGCCTGATCTTCTTCTACCACATAGAACTCAGAGTGCATGTGATGCTGGGTGACATCCTCCACTTTCACCGGACGGAAGGTGCCAAGGCCGACATGCAGGGTTACATGGGCGATCTTTACACCGGCATCCTGCACCTGCTGCAAAAGCTCTTTCGTAAAATGCAGTCCGGCGGTCGGAGCTGCTGCGGAGCCTTCGTGTTTTGCGTATACCGTCTGATAACGGTTCTTGTCCTGCAGTTTATGTGTGATATATGGCGGCAGCGGCATTTCACCAAGCTGATCCAGAATTTCTTCAAAAATGCCTTCATAGTGGAACTGGATCAGGCGGTTTCCTTCATCCACGATATCGACTACTTCGCCTGTCAGAATTCCGTCTCCAAAGGAGATTACGGTTCCGACCTTGCATTTTTTGCCCGGTTTTACCAGCGTTTCCCAGATGTCGTTTTCTTTTCTCTTTAAAAGAAGAATCTCAATTGCCGCATCCGTTCCGACTTTGGAACCATAAAGACGCGCCGGAATTACCTTCGTATCATTGATGACCAGACAGTCGCCTGGTTTCAGATACTGCAGAATATCACGGAAATGACCATGCTTATATTCACCTGTCGTTTTATCCAGATGCATCAGGCGGGAAGCGCTGCGGTCTTCCAATGGATCCTGTGCGATCAGTTCTTTTGGCAGATCATAATAAAAATCTGATGTTTTCATTTGTTTCCTCCATTCTATGGCAGCCGGCATGATTCGCCGGATTTGCTCTGTTCATTCAACTTTTTTTGCCTAACGGATCTATTATAGCATTTTCCGTACTTTCTGACAAGGAATTCTCTCGAATCCCAATCATCTCCTGTTGTGGTCTACTCGATCACTGCCCGGCTTCCTACACCATCCCGGCTTCGATTTTTCGTCACAATGATTTTTTTCTCAATCCGCTCTTTTAACTTGGGCACATGAGAAATAATTCCGACCAGACAGTTTCCATCCGCCAGACCTTCCAGTGCTTTCACCGCCTGATTCAGGGACTCTTCATCGAGAGAACCAAAACCTTCGTCCACAAACATGGAATCTAACCGGATTCCTCCTGCATACGACTGAATTTCATCTGACAGGCCAAGTGCCAGCGAAAGCGATGCCTGAAACGATTCGCCGCCGGAGAGCGTGCGGACACTCCGCTCCGTTCCGTTATAATGGTCAATCACATTCAGTTCCAATCCGGCTTTTTCTTTCTTATTCGTGCCGTCTTCCTGCCGTTTCAGCTCATACTGTCCCTGGCTCATCGTCAGGAAACGCACATTGGCTTTTCGCAGAATCCGGTCAAAATACGCCATCTGCACATACGTTTCCAGTTCAATCTTTTGCTTTCCGCTCACATTTCCACATGCGGTATCCGCAAGCGCATTGACCCATTTGTACTCTTCTTCCACGGTCTGCATCTGACTTTGCTGATTCCGAATGGCATCATATGTGTTCTGATTCGTATTTGCCGCGTGATACTGCTCGTTATAACGCTGATCCAGAACCTGTTTCTGTTCGGAAAGTCCCCTTAAATCTTCCTGTAATCCTGTTTCTGACGGGAGCGGCTGTTCCTGTAAATCCGCTGTTTCTAACGCCTGAATCGCCGTAAGCGCCGCCTGTACTTCCGTCAGTTTTTTCTGTATGGCATCCAGTTCCTCTTTTGCTGTTTTCTGTGCTTCTTCCAGCCGTTCTTTCTGTGCTTCCAAGGCTGCAATATGTTCCAGAAGTTCTGTTTCTTCTTTTCCCGCAAGCTGCGCCTCTTTTTCCCGGATCTTTTCCAGCAGTGCTTTTCTTTCAGCCTTTTGTTCCGTTTCCCGCAGCTCTTTTTTGCGAATTTCCTGTTCTCTTTGCTCCGTTTTCTGTGTTTCTTCCTGGATTTCCTGTCGGATCTTTTTCAGTTCCTCCTGTTCTGCAAGAATACATTGTTTCTGTTCTGTCAGTTCTTTTCGCTTTTGTTTCAGCCAGTGCTGTTCCCATACAGACCGAATCCACAGTTCTCTTTCCGCATCAGCAAGTTTTTCTGCGATTTCCGATCCCGTAAATTCATTTATCTGTTTTTTCACCGTTTCTGCACTTACCAGATCCTTCAGCTGCTCCTTCCCATCTCCAGGCCTGCCTTCGGATTTCGCTCCTGTTTTCTGCTGATCCTGTTCTGCCCAGATCGCTCTCTGCTCTTCCAGATTTTCCAGCAGTTTCTCTTCTTGTTCCTTCCATCTCTTCCGATCGCTTTGCAGTACTTCAAGACGGCTCCGCACCTTCTGCAGCCGCTCATGATCCTCTTTCCGCTCAGCTTCCGCTTTTTTCTGCCGTGCGATACATTCTGCACGGCGGCTCACCTTTGCCCGCGTGGCAGCAATCTCTCCCTCACACTGTTTCTGTCTGTTTTTCCGGAAGGAAATCACCTGGGCAATCTGATCAGCCAGGGAGTTTCTGTCCTCGCTCTCCCCCGGACCCTTTCTTTGCGCAGGATTCTTTTTCTCCATAAAAGCAGTCGTTTTTTGCGCCTCCGCAATTTCTTTTTCCAACTGTTCTTCCAGTGCTCTTTTGGTTCCTTCTGCCCGGCCAAGCTGTGTCTGTTCCGCTGCAATGGTCTTTTTTATGCTTTCCAGTCTTTTCTGCCGTTCTGTCTGTCTTTTTTCCAGTTCCGCATATTCCATCTGACGTACTTTCTGTGTTTCTTCTTCCTTCCGAAGCTGCTCTGCCTTCTCGACCGCTTCCTGTTGAAATAAAACATCCGGCATCTGTGAAAGTCGCTTCTGTTCGTGTTCTTTCTGACTCTCGGGCAGTTCTCTTAACAGCCATTCCGTTAGCTGTGCACGTTTTTCCTTTACCTGTCTGCGGCAGCTGCCCGCAGCCTCGCTTTGTCCCGCAGCCGCTTCCTCCTGCATCCGAAGTTCTTCTTTCTTGTGATCCAGCGTTTCTTTATCTGGCGTATGTTCTGCTCGTCTGGCAGGCTGCGGATGATGAATAGCGCCGCAGACCGGGCATGGTTCTCCCTCTGTCAGTTTTTCTGCCAGAATTCCCGCCTGTGCATCCAGAAATAAAGATTCCATCGCCTGATATGTTTCCCGTAAAGCATCTCTCTTTTTGATTTCACGCTGGTATGCACCTTGCTTTTCTTCCAGTTCTTTGCGTCCCTGCTCCCAGCTTTCCAGCAGATTTTCCAGCGTTTCCAGCTTCTGGTGGTATTTTTCCTGCAGCAGCGCGGCTCCGTCTCTTTCGGCCAGATATTCTGCCGTTGTCGCGATATCCGCCTGTAAGTTCTCTTCTTCCTTTCGCAGTTGTGTCACCTGCGCGGCAATCTGCGTCCTTTCAGCCGTCGTTCTCTCCAGCTGTTTTTTCGTTTCTTCTAAAGTGTGGATTTTCTGTTCCAGATTTTTCTTTTCATCCAGCAGTTTTTCGCAGACCTGATCCTGCCCGGCCAGCCTTTCTGCCTCTTCGGCTGCCCTGGCCGCTGTCTCCTCTGTTTCTTTTATTTTTTTACAAAGAACGCTTTCCTCTTCTTTGTTTGCCGTTTCCTCTTTGACTGCGCCTGCAATTGTCTCGCAGTATGCTTCCATCTGCTGTATCTGCTCTGCGGCATACGCTTCTTTTTGTTCCGTCCGTGCAAGTTTCACCTCCGCATCAGAGAGACGTTCTTCCCGTGCTTTCTTCTGTTCCAGGACTTTTTTTGCACGCTCCTGCTCTGTCTGAAGCTGTTCTTTTGCTTCTGTTGCTGCCTGCAGTTCCTTTTGCAGCTGTGTCATTGCACTTTGCTCCTGCTGCACTTTTCGCAGCAGTTCCAGACACACTTTTTCTTCCCGAATCTGCTCTTCCAACTGCTTACAAATCTCCGCCTCTTTCTCTGCCTGCTCACTTCTCTTTTTCTTTTCTTCTTCCTTCGGAAGCAGAGTCTCCCATTCTTTTTCTTTCTGCTCTTTCTCTTTTTGTCTCGTCTGTCGCTCTTTTATTTTTCCCAAAAGCTGGTTTTTCTTTTCGATCTCTTCATTTAGCGTACTCTGCTCGTCTTGCAGCGCCTTTAATTTCTCATCGTCCCATTCGATGCAGCGTGCAAGCAGTTCCATACCGCGCATAACCTGGCCGTCGAATTTATTTTTCTTCAGCCGGTCAAACTCTTTTTTCCATTCTGCCTCTTCCGGGCAGACAACATTGTCCAGATACTGGCTGATGCTGCGTTTCTTTTCATCGTATATTTTCCAGCGCTCCTTTGCTGCTTCCCGCAGGCGCTTCTGCAGCTCCTGATAAATCTCTGTGTGAAACATTTTCCGGAAAATTTCACTCCGATCCGCTGTTCCTGTCAGCAGAAGCTTCTGGAAATCTCCCTGCGCAATCATCGCAATCTGTCGAAACTGACGCTGATCCAGCCCGAGAAGTTCTGTCACTTTCTTTGTCACTTCCGAAGTTTTCGTAACCGGCTGCCGCTCATCCGGAAAAATCAGTTCTGCATTCGCTTTCTCCATCGTCATGCCCTGTCCGCGGTCCTTCGGGCGCAGATATTCCGGGTTTCTCTTTACCGTATAGTCCTTTCCCTGATACGTAAACGTAAGCTCTACGAAGGTACGCACCTCCGGTTTTGCATACTTACTGCGGAACATTTCGCCTTTCCGGATTTCACCGCTCGCTTCCCCGTAAAGCGCAAACGTAATGGCATCAAAAATCGTTGTTTTTCCCGCGCCGGTGTCCCCCGTAATCAGATACAGACCGCCGCCCAGCCGGTCAAAATCAAGTTCCATCCGGTCCGCATACGGTCCGAATGCACTGATGACTAATTTCTTTGGTTTCATGCCTTCATCCCCCGTAACAATTCTTCCACCAGCGCTTTCTGCTGTGCGGTCATGCTCTGATTATTCTGTAATTCATAAAATTCCCGGAACAGTTCCAGTTCTGATTTTTCCTCCACTCGTTCCGCCGTGCCAATGTCTGCAGCAGACCGGGTTCTTTTGTTATCGTACTCCAGGCGCATCAGGTTCGGATAGATCGTTCGGAGTTTTGCCATTCCATCCGGCACATCTTCTTCATCCGTCAACGTCACCAGAAGGTAATCCTCGCAGTCGCTGTTCTTATAAAATGTTTTTGCCGTGACTTCCAGATACGTCCCCCGGATTTTCCTGAGATCGTGCAAGGGCTTTAATGGAATTGTTCTAAGCTCCACCGTTCCTTTTTCTTTTAATTCGATCACCGTAATCGTTTTTTCCTGTCCTGCTTCCGAAAAAGAATATTTCAGCGGCGAACCGCAATAGCGAACCGTGTCTCTTTCCACCTTCTGTGGGCTGTGGATGTGCCCCAGTGCAGCATAATCAAACTTTTCAAACAATTCTGCCGGAATCTGATCCAAGTCGCCAACCTGCAGTTCTTCTGCATCACATCGTTTTGCCCCGGTTACGAACTGGTGGGCCAGAATCACATTTCGATCCTGTTCATCAACCAGATCCTGTTCCAGTGCAATCCGAACTGCATCCGCTGTACACATTACTTCTTCCGCACGCTCCGGCAGGGCATGGCGCACCACCGCAGGCCTTAAAAACGGAAGCAGATGAATCCACACCGTGCCATACGCATCCTGCAGCGGAATTTTCTCTATCGTTCCATTGTATACCTTTGAAAAATAGATCCCGCTTTTTCCCATCAGGCTGGATCCAAATGCCAGACGCTCGGCGGAATCATGGTTTCCACTGATGATAAAAGTGGGAATCCGATTGGTGGAAAGCTCTGTCAGAAACGCGTCAAAAACCTGAACCGCTTCTGCACTTGGAATCGTACTGTCGTAAATATCTCCGGAAAGCAGTACGCCATCTGGTCTCTCTCTTTTTGCAGCATGCAGAATCTGCGACAAAATGTACTTCTGATCCTCGATCATCGAAAATTCATTGACTCGCTTTCCGATGTGGAGATCGGATAAGTGGAATAATTTCATAAGCGCCTCCCTGTCATTTTCCATGGTATTGTAATCTGCCGGGCCCGCCACTGGCAGCCCCCTCCGAACGTAAAACAACAAAAGCCCCTGCTTTCGCAGGAGCTCTCTCTTTCGTAGCGAGAGGGGGATTCGAACCCTCGACACCGCGGGTATGAACCGCGTGCTCTAGCCAACTGAGCTATCTCGCCATACTATATTTTTAGAAGTATGGGGCCTACAGGGCTCGAACCTGTGACCCTCTGCTTGTAAGGCAGATGCTCTCCCAGCTGAGCTAAGACCCCATATCTGTTTTCTAGCAGTTCTTACGTCCTGCTGACAATATGTATATTAGCACGCTTTGTTCTGTTTGTCAACGATATTTTTTGAAATTTTTCAAATTTTTTCTTTTGTTTCTACAATACCAGCGATTTCATGTCCTTCCGGCATACGCTGTCTTTAACTATCCAAAGTTATTTTTTCTATGCATCTTTCCGCTTTCTCATCTCTTCCAGTTTCTGGTTCATGCTTTCCGCCACCATATGGTCATTTACATATACGATCAGATTCACCGTAACATAAACTCCAATAATCAAAACCTCCATCAGCACGACCATTTTAGCTTTGCTGAAGTAAAACCATCCGAACGCTCTGCCAAGTCCCAGGACAGCACAATTGGCATAGATAAAATAGATGATCTGCCGTGCAATCATGCCCTGTTTGGATACTTCTTTTCCTTCCTCATCCGGGTACATCAGAATCGGGATGGAGCATACAGCGGAAACCAGAAGAATCTGCCAGAGAATCATGACACTGATCTGGGCATCCAGACCGCACATCACAGTAATATAGATCGCGGATGCAAGCAGAACGCACACGGTAATTTTCGAAAAAATATTTGCAAGAATTTTTATTTTATTCATCATTGTTTTCGCCTCCCTACAATCCCAGTCGTTCTTTCAGAACCGGCACATACTGCCGGGAAATAATCACTTTTTCCTCATTTTCGAGTAACGCTTCAAATCTGCCGCCAAAAGCAGGCGACAAATGCCGGATTTTGTCCAGATTTAGAATCATGGATTTGGAGGCCCGCATAAATGGAAAAGACACCAGCTGTTCTTCTAACTGATACAGTTTTTCTTTAACTTCATAAACATTCTTTTGTCCATAGGCAAAGACCTTATTGTCCGTTGCCTCAAAATAGAAAATATCCGGAAGTGCCAGAAGAGTAATTCCTTTTGCATCGTATCCCGTAATTTTTCGATCCCCGTTTTTCAGTTTGCAGATCAGATGGTTGATGTCCTCCGTCAGCACACGGCATTTGATGATGATTTCTTCCTCTTCGTCCGGAGATGGATTGATGATCGTTATCTTCACATTGGTTCCCTCTTTTCTTTTCCCTATCCTCTTTTATATCGGATTTTCTTGGAGATGTCTATCCCTTGTATGGTATGCTGTATAAAAATTTTCGAATCAGTTTCAACTTTTTTGCTGTATACGGCTGATAGCGGATCGGAAAATCCATCCATGTCTTTTTATCCACGATGCTGCGCTTATGTGTGAATTCCGCAAATCCGGCCTCACCGTGATAGCCGCCCATACCGCTTTCTCCTACACCGCCAAACGGCATCTCACTGGTAGCAAGATGAATCAGTGTGTCGTTGATGCAGCCACCGCCAAACCGGCACCTCTCCAGAACCGTTTTCTTCACCTTTTTGTTTTCCGTAAAGCAGTACAGGGCAAGCGGTTTGGGGCGTTGATTGATCCAGGAGAGTGCATCCTCAAGTTTTTCATACGTCAATACTGGCAGGATGGGACCAAAAATCTCCTCCTGCATGACCGCATCTTCCCATTCTACGTGATCCAACACAATAGGTTCGATCCGCAGTTGATAAACTTTCCAAAGACAATGCGTCTTGCCGCAAGCCGGATCTTACTGCTTTTTTCTACAATGCATGGGCTTTTTCCGCCAAGTTCCAGTGTCACGGGCGTCAGATGTCTTGCAGCACTTTCCATGACCTGCTTTCCGACCGCTACACTTCCTGTGAAAAAAATCTTATCAAATTTTTCCTGTAAAAGTGCCTGATTTTCCTCCCGTCCGCCTAAAACAACGGCAACATATTCTGGTGGAAAACATTCTTCTAACAGATCTTTCAGGACATTTGCACTGGCCGGTGCATAAGCACTTGGCTTTACCACCGCAGTATTTCCTGCCGCAATGGCATCTACCAGCGGTTCTAACGTCAGCAGAACAGGGTAATTCCACGGGCTCATAATCAGCACATTGCCATAAGGAGAAGGGCTTTGATAACTTTTCGCAGCGAACTGCGCCAGCGGTGTTCTGACATGTTTTTGTCTGCAAAGCGCCCTAAGTGCTGCTTCATCCAGCGGATTTCCCCCTGCACCAGTCCAATCTCACACATCATCTCCGTCTTGCTCTTTCCAAGATCCGTATGCAGCGCTTTGCAGAGGATCTGCTCCTGTTTTTGCAAGGCCATTTCCAATCTGCTCAAAGCCTCCATCCGCACATACAAACGCCCATTTAATGCGGTACGAACCGAAACAATACGATCCGCATTTACAATCGTTGTCTTTGATGCACGCTACATACATTTTCTTGTTATTTTCTCTTCCAGCTGATACAGTCTGCTTTTAATTTCATAAAACTTATTTGACGTATAAGCAAACACCTTGTTTTGCACTGCCTCGAAATATAAAATATCTTCTGTTCTTATGGAAACACATTATTTCTTTTCTGTGTATCCCCGGATAGATTCCCCTTTGCTTCTTACATACTCTTTTATTTCTGCAAATTCTTTCGTAAAATTTACATATTCGAGTATAACGCCCCCTTTTTCCGGGTCATCGATCTCTCTTTCTGTAATATTCATAACTGTCTCTTTTCTCATTTTTTATTCATTCTATAGTCGAAGGATATATTTACTTCCCATCTTTCTCCGGAAGAGCTGTCATGCACAAAAAAATAATTCCAAATACCACAACACATCCAACCATAAGCATCACCATCTGATTTACACTTACTACAGACCCCTGGAACTTCGGGTTACAATCCAGTGTATCACGAATCGCAGTAATCATTTCTTCTGGCAGCTGATTGTTCTCCATCTCTTCGAAGATTCCACGGAGCATATGATTTTTCAACAGAGAAGTTCCGTAGGTACTTGGCAGATACGACAGTACTTTCTGCAGGCCGCTGCCGAAATTTGAAATCGGCATGTAAGCTCCGCATAAAAATCCATACCCGGCACTTACGATCGTTCCCACTGCGGATAACTGACCCTGGGTTGTCAGTGGAAAACTGACGATGCTTGACAACGTGCTTCCAAAGAGTACCAGTAAAATTTCATCGAGAAGAACCCAGAATACATCTACAGCGCTCATATACCAGCCCATTTTGTACATATAGCCAAGGCATAATACAAGCGCAAGCCCATTCACCAGCAGGGAATTGACTACAGTAGATAAAAAATACCCAAGATAAAGCTGTGCTTTGCTGATTGGCGATACATTAAAATCTTTCCTTGTTCCGTTTGCCCGGTCCTGTACCATCGTAAGATTCACGCAGAATGTCACAGTCACACAGCTGACTGCCAGAAGAGCCGCGGCAAGCTGTGCGGCCACCGTTCCATCGATCAGTTTGTCTGAGATTGTAATCATGTCCGGGATCGCGGACACAAAGGAATCTCTGTATACGTTTGCCAGAAATGTAGCATACAGCAAAATCAGAATTCCCGGAGTAATTAAAGCCGAAAAAAACATTCCTCTGTCTTTAAAAAACAATTTTCTGTTTCGACTTATAAGTGCAAATACTGCCTTCATCTGTGCTCACCTCCCAATGTTTTTCCGGTTACAGCAAGAAATACATCATCCATTCTGCCCTTTACCACTTCATAATCACGGAATATTTCCTGATGTTCCACGATCATCCGGGTAGCCTCTGCGGTATTTTTTACTTTTAACTGATAGCCATCCCGGATCTTTTTATACTCTCTGCCCAGTGTTTTGATTTCTTCTTCTGTCACACCATAAACAGACATAGTGTCCTGCACATACTCATTTTTCAGCTCAAAAGGAGTTCCTTCTGCCACGATGCTTCCTTTATCCAGAATCACCACATAACCGGCATTTGCAGCTTCTTCCATGTAGTGCGTAGTCAGAAAAACTGTCAGCTTTTCTTCCACTCGAAGTTTTTCAATGATATCCCAGATCAAAAGCCGCGTCTGTGGGTCAAGTCCTGTCGTTGGTTCATCTAAAATCAGAAGTTCGGGCCGATGCAGCAAGGCTCTTGCAATATCAATTCTTCTTCTCTGTCCGCCGGACAGTTTTCCGACCGGCCGGTTCAGATAATCTCCGAAATCAAAAATCTCCACCAGTTCCCGCAATCTTTTTTCAAACGCTTTTCCTGTTATTCCATAAAGCGCTGCTCTGTTTTTCAGATTTTCCCTGACGGTAAGTGGCTTGTCCAGCACACTGTCCTGAAATACCACGCCAAGCATTGTTCCAACTTTCCTTCCGATCTTATCCAGATCTGTGCCCTGGATCTGAACCGTTCCGCTGTCTTTGCGAAGCTGCCCGCAGATGATCGAAATCGTTGTGCTCTTCCCTGCCCCGTTTACACCAAGGAATGCAAAGAGCTCTCCTTTTTTCACCTGAAAACTCAGATCATTGACTGCTTTTACATCACCAAAGCTTTTCTTTAAATGAGTGATTTTAATCATATCTGTTTCCATTACGCCTGCCCTCTCCTTTGATTTCTTTGCTGTTCCACATAAAAAATATCAGACAATTTCAATTGATACAAAACGTGATTTTTATATCCACATACCGATGTTTGTCCAAATACAGCTTCCCGAACATTCTGCACCCAGGATGCTTCCCTGTTGTGGCAATATACCATAACATGTTCTTCCTGCTTTGGATCAATCTGTTCCACCTCACATGTCATCCATCTCACCCTCAGTTATTCCTATTTCTTTTATATATGATTTTACAGCATTCGTCCAGTCTGCATGATGTGAAATGCAGAAATTCGCGGGTAAGATGCCAATTTCTGTTGTCTGCTCGTCTGGCGCATAGGAATTCATAAAAATAAGTGGAAAGCCATGTCAATGGACATGCAACTTTCCACTTATTCATTTTCATAAATTTTTTAATCACTTGAAACTCCACGTCATGAATTCCCGCTTATCTTAATACTTCATCTTTGATCTGTTGTCCTTCCATCTTTTCAACATTCCTCTTCTCAAAATGAGTTATGAATACGAAATCCTAAAATAGTCTAAATATTCCTTATACCGATCCTGCGCTGTCAGACAGGTATCCATCAGATAACCTTTTTCATTGTTCCATTCTTTCAGACCACGATAATAAAACATCTTCAGATCCTCTTCGATCATGAACGGAACGATATTGTACTTCAGGCATTCCTTGAACATAAGCAATCGGCCTACACATAATTTCTTCTCATCTTCAACAACTAATACTCTCAATTTATTTTTCTCCATTTTCTTAACAGGAATTTTACACCCTCTATTGTACAATGCAAACATCGAAAGGTCAATAAACGGACTTTGAACATTGAAAGGAGTATTTTAATGAAATCTGAAAAAGCAACACAGATTCTTTTACTTGCAGCCGGTCTGGTGTTTTTCCTTGTCGGGATCTTCCGCGGAGAAGCAGCGGTTGTTCTTAGCAAGGCAATAAAATTATGTATGGAGTGTGTAGGAATTGGATAAGAAAATGAAATCAAACAAAAACTTTCTGGCCCGCTTCCGCGGATGGATTCAGGCAGCTGCTACACTGCTGACCAACATTCACATCCCGAATCTGTTTAAAGGGAAAATTTATCAGGGAAATGTAAAAACGATGTGCGTCCCGGGACTAAACTGTTACTCTTGTCCTGCCGCCACAGGTGCCTGTCCGATTGGAGCTTTTCAAGCCGTGGTCGGTTCTTCAAAATTCAAATTTACCTACTACATCACCGGATTTTTCATCCTGTTAGGTGTTCTGTTAGGGCGGTTTATCTGTGGATTTCTCTGTCCGTTTGGATGGTTCCAGGATCTGCTGCATAAGATTCCGGGCAAGAAACTTTCCACCGCAAAACTGAAGCCTCTGCGGTATCTGAAATATGTGATTCTGGTCGTCTTTGTTATACTACTTCCGGCATTTGTAACCAATTCACTTGGTATGGGAGATCCTTTCTTCTGCAAATACATTTGCCCACAAGGCGTACTTGAAGGCGCAATTCCACTGTCACTTGCCAACTCAGGAATCCGTGCCGCACTCGGACATTTATTTACATTTAAGTTCACAGTCCTTGCGCTTTTCATCATCCTGAGCATCTTGTTTTACCGTCCATTTTGTAAATGGATCTGCCCGCTGGGTGCTATTTACTCACTGTTTAACAAGGTATCTTTTCTTAAGATTCAGGTTGATCATGAGAAATGTGTTGGCTGCCAGAAATGTAGTCGTGTCTGTAAGATGGATGTCAATGTAGTAGACACACCAAACCATCCGGAGTGTATCCGATGCGGAGAATGTATGAAAGCCTGCCCGACTGATGCAATCTGCTATCATTACGGATTTTCAACTAAGAAACAGGCTGAAAATAAAAACTAATAAAACGTAATTTAAAGGAGATTTAAAATCATGAAAAACAAAACACTTAGAACAAACTCAATGAAATTAAAAAAGGTAATTGCTGCATCCCTTGCCATTTCTGTACTTTTTGCGTTTACAGGCTGCGGAAATTCCTCCTCAACAGACAATACAAACACAAAACAGGAATCTTCTTCCACAACAGAAACGGGCAGCGCAGACGAGCTGAACAAAAAACGGGATGACCTTTACCAGCAGGAAAACCAGCTTTTTGCTGATCACAAAGATGCATGGGACAAAGCCTTTGGTCTTATGAACAAGAACGCTGCCGGTGATGACAAGAGCGGAAACTATGCTGATACCCTCGCAAGCACAGTGGAATCTAACAAAGACTCTTTCTCTAAAGAAGAATATGAAACTCTGTGCAAAGACATCGAGACAATCCGCGGAATTGAAGAAGAAATTGCCAAGCTTGAGAAAGAGATTGCTGCATCCGATTCCTCTGACAGCTCTTCCTCCAAATCAAACGAATCCACAGCTGTATTCAAAGGTTTCAAAGGAAAAGATCTGGATGGAAACGATGTAGATGACAGTCTTTTCGCTAAAAATAAAGTTACAGTTGTAAATTTCTGGTTCAGTGGATGCAAGCCATGTGTCGGAGAGCTCTCTAAGCTGAATGAATTAAATGAGAAACTCAAAGAAATGGGTGGCGAAGTTGTTGGTATCAACATGGATACTTTAGACAACAATGAAGCCGGAATCAAAGAGGCAAAAGAAATCCTGAAAGCTCAGGGCGCTTCCTACAAGAACCTGACTTTCGATTCTAATTCAACAGTTGGAAACTATGCTGGAAAAGGAAACATCATGGCATTTCCTACAACCGTTCTTGTAGATAAAGACGGAAATATCGTTGGGGAACCTTTCATGGGTGGCATTGACGATCAGTCAAACTACGATCAGCTGATGAAGCAGATTCAGTCCGTACTGGACCAGAAATAATTACATAAATATCCTAGTTAGGGGGCAGTTACTGTTTGCAGTAACTGCTCCCTAACATTCAGCAGAATTTCACTGCACTGCTCGATGCTCCTGAAATCAGTTCTGACTTACTTCCGGCAAAACGGGAACCTGTTTCAGTCACAAGAGATAAATAAGATTTCACTGAACATCTCACTTATTCTCTTCCAAATCTTCCCAAGGTTTCAGACCCATTTCCTCCCAGGTGACACCATACGGTGCACCTCCGGAGGTGTAACCGGCAATAAAGAAAAATCTGTCATCTTGCAAGATTTCTTCTTTAGCCAGATTATCACTTGTTTCTTTTTTCCGTCTTGCTCGCCTCTGCTGCTTCTTTTGTATCGCAACAGCTGCTTTTTCTTCTGGAGTTTTCTTATGTTTGCCATAAGTGTTTCCAGTGTAATTCCATTCTGAATGTCTCTCAGGATACGTTCTTCATAACTCTTTTGACGCTTTTCTACAATTTTATAACTTTCTTATAATATCTTTTATTTCACCAATTTATGAATTACTTTTATCAGTAATTCCACATCAACTGGCTTAGCAACATGTTCATCCATCCCTGCTGCTTTTGCTTTTATTCTGTCCTCCGTGAACGCATTTGCTGTCATTGCAATGATCGGTACCTCCTTTGCATCCTCTCTGTCCAGAGACCTGATCATCTTTGTGGCTTCATAACCATTCATTACAGGCATCATAATGTCCATAAGAATGACATCAAATTCACCAGGTTCACTTTTTCTGAACAGCTCAACCGCTTCCTGCCCATTCCACGCTTTAATCACGTCCGCGCCCTCATTCTGAAGCATAAATTCAGCGATTTCCATATTCAGCTCATTATCTTCCGCCAGAAGAATATGCAATCCCTTTATAGATTTTTCGGATACCTCCTTCTGTTCTTCACGTTTATCCGCATCCGGATCTATTTTAAATGGAACCCGGATCACAAATGTCGTCCCTACGCCTTTTTCACTTTCAAAAGTAATGGTTCCACCCATTTTCTCGACCAGCTTCCTTGCAATGGCCATTCCCAGTCCGGTTCCGACAAACTTTGTGCGGCTTCCTGTATGTTCCTGTGCAAATGGTTCAAAAATATGTTTCTGGAACTCCTCAGTCATTCCGATTCCTGTATCCCGGCAGATAAATTCCATTGTCGTCATTCCTGGCTGTTCGGATGGGATTTCCATGCAGCTAAGATAAATATGTCCATTTTCTCTGTTATATTTCACTGCATTGGACAGGATATTCATCATCACACGTTTTACATACCCCGGACTTCCAATAAGATCACGGTGTATGATTTCTTTTTTCTCCCATACAATCCGGATATTCTGTTCTGCAGCAATCTGTTCAATTACAACAAGCACTTCCTCAGAGATTTTGCTCAGATTAAATGGACTCTCTTCCAGAACAACTTCACCCGACTCCAGCTTACTCATGTCCAGAACATCATTTACCAGTTCCAGCAACAGATTGGATGCCGCTTTAACCTTTGTTCTGTATTCCTTCTGCTTCTCCATATCATCTGCATAATGGTCTGCCATATTGATCAAACCGTAGATTCCATTAATCGGAGTCCTGATATCGTGGCTCATACGATGAAGGAACTCTGTTTTTGCCTCATTGGCGGCTTCTGCCTTTTTTGCTGCTGTCAGAAGTTCTGCTTTATATTTTTCATCTTTTTCAAATTCTTGTTTCCGGTGCGCCAGATTGGTTCTGTATGTCCAGAACCAGAATATGCCGAACATCAGAAAATAAAGAAAAATAACACCTATAACACTTAATGGAAGATTACGAAACACTTCCGTATCCGGAAGATATGCGTAGATATAATAATCACGCTGTTTCAGCATGATTCCATAACATCCAATTCCTTCCTTCCTAAAATGATAGATATGCTGACTGTCTGTATGCTTTTTCATTGCCTGAACAACTTCGTTGTCGGCTGTATTCTGTCCCAACAGGCTCTCATTATTGCTGGCAACAACGATTCCGTCGTCTGCAACGATAATCGTTCCATCTTTCTGGATACTATAACCATTTAAAAGCCCCTGTATCGTCAGCGTATAGTTTCTGGCAAATTCAGGAGATGTGTAATAATAGATTGCAACGATACCCGGTGCATCTTTTCTGGCGCAGGCTGCAATGTCAATAAAGGATCCATCTTCCCTGGTAAACCGTTCCGAATAGCTTCTTTCTTCATATCCGGCAAAATCCATGATAATTTCTTTTTGCAGATACTCCGTAATCTCATTAGCCAGAGACTCATCCGTGCTGTATTCACAGTCCGTCTTTCCTTCTGCATCCAGTACAATGATACCATCCACCCATAGAGTCTGCAGGTTTTCCTTCAGGAAATCCCGGCTTAGCTGACCGCCGTTTTCTATTTCCATATCGATATTCGTACTCATCTGTCTGGCACTTTCAATCGCACGGAGAAGACTTTTGGATTCCGAAGATTCATTATAATGGGTGTAGGTGGAACACTGCACTTTGACATAATTTACAATCTCTACCATTCTTTTCTCTGCTTCCGCTTTCTCCGCATGAAAGAAATAAAACAGAGAAACTACAGCCACACAGATTCCAATCAGACCACCGAATAGCTGGATTCGTTTTTCTTTTTTCTTTCTCTTAATATCCAAGATCATCCACCTCCAGATACTTCTGGGGATCATCCAGATATTTTTCAATAATTTTCAGGGATGTGCCATCCTGGCGCATTTCTTCCAGTGTCTGATCCATCTGCTCACAGATTCCCCTGTCATCCTCTTTTGCAAAAGCAACTCCTATCCCCACAACCATCAAAGGTTCTTCAAGGATGCGGAAGCTTGTATCATAATCCTTCATATACTGGACAATAGATTCCTCATGTGCGGCGACTGCATCTACATATCCTTTCCCAAGAAATGTATAGATCAGCTCCCTGTGTCCCAGACTGATCAGATTGCCCAGCTTGGGGATTCTCTGATCCGTCCGGTTCAGAAAGATGCCTTCCGGTTTGGTTGTGGACTGAACAGCCAAGTTCTTACCCTCCAGATCACTCAGTTTATAGATATCACTATTCTCATTTACAGCAACCACCTGACGGCTTGCTATATATGGTCCCGCCCAGCGGTAATCGTCAAGGCGTCCTTCCATGGAAAAGCAGCCCATGATACAGTCAATCTCTCCGCTCTCCACCAGTTCTTTTTTCTTCTCCCAGTTGATCTGGACAACCTCCACCTGATATCCCATTCTTTTGAAAGCTTCCGCAGCCAGTTCTACATCGATTCCCGTCGGTACACCATCCTCATTCAGATAATTGTATGGTGGATAGCTGTCGCTGCCGAGGGTAATAACAGGCTTTTCGGTTTTTTCTTTCGTGTTATCTGTGTTTTTACACCCTGCCAGGGTGACTGCTAAAATTCCCGCAAGCAGAATGCCTGCAATCATTCTTTTTCCTTTCATTTTCTGTCCATCCCTAACTATCCTTTTTGATTCTTCTATGTCCGGTTACTTTCCATTCGTCACTGTACAGTGACCTGTGGTTCGGTACCCCCCCCGCCTGATTTTATACTTCTTATCGTCTTTTCCAGCACCTTCATCTCAACCGGTTTTGAAACATGTGCATTCATGCCAGCCGCAAGGGAATGCTGAATGTCTTCTGAGAATGCATTGGCAGTCATGGCAATAATCGGAATCGTTTTTGCCAGTTTATGGGAACTTTTGCGGATTGCCTTCGTTGCCTCATAACCATTCATAACAGGCATCTGCACATCCATCAGGATCATGTCATAATCACCTGGAGCAGACTGCTCAAATGCTTTCAAAATCTCTTCGCCATTTTCACAGATGGTACATTCCGCACCTTCAATCTTTAACAGTTCCGTCAGGATCTCTGCGTTCAGCTCATTATCCTCTGCACACAGGAATCTCATTCCTTGAAGGATATTACCATCCTGCTCATCTGTTTCTTCTTGTGCCGCCAGAGCAACCGTTCTATCCTCTGCAATTTTCAGATCCAAGAGAACCTCAAAACAGCTTCCCTGTCCCAATTCACTCTCCACATCAATGGTACCTCCCATTGCCTCAACCAGATTCTTAGTAATCGCCATTCCAAGTCCTGTTCCCTGTATTTTATTTGTAAGGGAACTTTCCGCACGGGTAAACGCATCAAAAATTGTATCCTTGAAATCTGCCGACATTCCCATACCATTATCGCTAACTAAGAAACGGTACTTTGCATAGACAGATGACTTTGTCTCACATTCTTCTACAAAGAACTGAATTTTCCCACCTTCCTGGGTATACTTCACTGCATTGGAAAGCAGGTTGCTGAAAATCTGCATCAGGTGAACCTGATCCCCATTCACCCACTCATGCTGAATATTTTCTTTTATGATTGTAAGGGTCTGCTGCTTGTCATATATTTGAGTATGAAATATAGTGTTAAGTTCCTGTACAAGATCCAGAATAGAAAAGTCAGAATATTTGAAGACTGTTTTTCCCGCCTCAATCTTGCTCATATCCAGAACGTCATTGATAATTCCCAACAGATGCTGCGATGAAATATCTATTTTATCTGCATACTCTATAACTTTTACTTTATTACCTGCATCATGTCTGATCAAAGATGTGATACCAATGATTGCATTCATAGGAGTACGAATATCATGTGACATATTAGACAGGAAATCCGTTTTCGCCTTATTTGCATTTTCAGCTGTCTGTAAAGCCTCTGTTGCAACGTTCTTTGCCTTTTTCAGTTTTTGATTGACTACTTCCATTTCCTTCATTGTTTGTAAATGAAGTTCATTATTTCTTTTTTCATATTCTGCTTTTTGATCTGCAAGACTAAGTCTGGAAATACTGTAGAATAATCCGGCAAAAAGTAAAAGTATAAAACCTGCCATGAGTATTGTTGTAAACAACACCGTTTTCTGGTAATCCATCAGCACATTGTCCACAACTCCCTTGGCCACAATGCACACCAAAATGGTGTTGTTGCTTTCTATCGGGCAATACCCCAGATAATAGGGGTTCTGTTTTCCCAAAAGTGCAACTCCGAATTCTCTGTTATCAAACTTCTTTTTGAACAAATCAGCCTCTTCTTCTGTAATAGCCTGTTCCCCTTTTAAATGTTTTAACAAAGAATAATTACGCAGGTATTTATCTCCACTCTGGTTCGTATACGTAATATTTCCGTCATGATCCAGCATGAACAAATATGCTTTTCCATGATAACCTTTCAATTTTAACATGGAATCCAGTTTCGAATGATCATACACAGTTCCAATTGCCGTATAAGTTTCTCCATTGATCGTGTATTCCTGACATGGAATCGCAACCAGATAACCGTCTTTTTTCTTCTGATCATAATCAAAACGCACCAGTTTTCCAATATTGTATCCGTTCTTTAAGTCCAGCAGAAGTTTACTTGGCATATCAATCCGCATTTTTGTTCCACCTGCTGATATTGCCTGACCATTTTCCTGAAGGAATATAAGAGTACTTTCCGATTCTTTTTCCCATGCTTCAAAGAAATTTTTGTTCGTATCCGTTTCAAGAGACAGTTCCCTCTCATGAAGTAAGAATTCCTCAACCAACTGCAGCTGGCTGTAGTATCCACTCACCTGAAGATCATAGGTCTGCTGTATCTGTTCAACAACAGCTCCCATACTGCTTTTTCCATTTTCGCTGATATACTTATTAGACTTACTTATAAGATACTTGATACAAACTAAGCTTAAAAGAATCATAAGTAGTATAAGCAACAGCCTTGTTATTTTTTTTCTTTTGTTTACCTTTTGTTCTATCTCCACTTTTACTGTTCAACCTCTATATAGTCTTCCGGTGCTGACGGCTGCTGTCCATTTGACATTGCTTCGGTCCATGCACTTGATAATGTTGTATCTTTAAGCTGCTCAATCTCACATTTCAGATTTATTTTTTTCAAAACAGACATTGTGGTGTCTGTAAGAAGAATCGAGTATTCCTTTTCTTTGTCTATTTTCTTATCATTAACTGTTAAGTCCTTTAACGAAAATCCACTTTCCTCTTGATTGACGATCATTTTCATACCGGATGCAATTGGTAATTCGTATTTATTGGTTACGTAAAAATTCTCATCAGCATCAGCAAGATAATTTTCCACGAGTTCATAAACCTGTTTACCATTGATTTTTGCAACATATAATGGTGTATCTGAACTCTTCGCTGTCATCATGCCAACCCGGCTGCTGGTGCATTCTCCTTTGTACATAGAAGAAGTGAAATAATAATATGGTGCCAGAGCCAGCTGTGCATCATTTTCTTCTCTGATCGTAGTTAAAATGGAAGATGCTGCATCACGGCCATTTCTATCGTTCAGTGAAATGGAATATTCATTTTCAAAATTCACCGTTGCTTTTTCTTCTGGATCTTTACGATTCATTACACTGCGAAAAGTATCATAAGCCTGTATTTCATCCATTTCCCCTGACAGTAATCCGTGAACAGCCTCAAGACTTGCATCAAATGATTTTTGGGCGGAATATCGGATATAAACAGCATTATTATTAATTTCCTCTTCCAGTCCAGGCACATCCTGCATCATGGTTGGAACATCTGTATTCAATGAAATAACACCGCTTCCATCCGCAATCAGCTTTTGCCCCTCTTCTGAAATCATACAATCCAGCACATCCAGCGCAGTATCCAGTTTCTCCCGGTCTTTTTCCAGGTTTTTGTTAAATGCAATGTTTAAGGACGGAGTCATGTACACATAGGATTCATCCGATGTCTGTGAAAAGTAAGGAATACGGATCAGCTCCGCATCCATCTGTTTCTGCAGCTGCTGCATAACCGTCGGATGTCCATGAAACATTGCTGATTTTCCTTCGACAAACATCTGGGTTCCTGTATTGATATCAATATTGATATCTTCTTTACCAAAATGCGAGTCCTTAAGAAACTGACTGGTTTCTGAAAAAATACGTTTCCATAATACATCATCAAACTTTACTTCATCCGCTGCAGTCTCTGCACCGTTTCGCCATTCAATACCATCCAGGCTTGTAAACTCACCGATTGCTGCAGCCTGGATGATTTCATTATTAGACCAGTCTTCACCAAGATCCATGGAATACGGTTTTATGCCATTATCATAAAACTGCTGACATGCCTGTACATATTCCTCATAATTTTCTGGAATCTTTACGCCATACTGATCAAACAGTGTTTTGTTGGCAATGATCGTCTGCGGAATACCACAGATTGGCAGCCACTGGATTTCATCCTCCGCATTCTTATAATATTGCACCGCATAAGAATAATACTTGGAAACAACATCATAAGAAGCAAAATCCATAAGATAAGGCTGTAAGTCCTGTGCATCTGTTCCAGAAAATCGACGTACTGTTATAATATCCGGTAATTCATCATGTTCTTTAAAATAACTGTATAAATCGGTATCATTGTTACCTATAATAAATTCAATATCCTGATCTGGAAACTGTTCATGGATATAGGGTGCAATATTTTTCATCAAACGATTTTCCCACAGATAAACGGTAAGATGATCATCATTTATAGATACTTCTTTCTTTGACTGTCCACATCCAGACAAGACAGCAGATGCTACAAGTACACCTGACACCACTGCTATCAGACAACGTTTTGCCTTTTTCATACTTTTATTTTCCTCATTCTTTCCTGATAAAATCATTATTGTTACGTCTATGAAATAACACCGTAAAAAAGCACCGTCAGACAGACAGTGCACCTCATTTTATGCAACTGGCTGCCATTTTAAAGGCCCTGTAGCTTTGCGTCCCAGACTTTCATCTGGTTTGCCAATTTCCTTATTATAGCTTTAATCTTATGCAAAAAACTGATTTTATTATACTTTAGTGTTCTACTATACACAAGAAAAAAATTAACATTTTAACGTTCAAAAACAAAAAAAGAACAGCCGATACATATACTCGAACTGTTCTCCTACTTCCGAAGTCCACGCAACATTGACATTACTGTTTCCTGCTTATTTGTACTCAGATCGTTCCATATCCCTAGAACTTCTTTCTGTTTTTCTGTCAGATTCTCTGAATTATCTTCCTGAAAAAACTGCGATAATGTCACGCCCAAAGCTGCACATATTTTTTCAAGTGTGATCAGCGACGGCAGGTTTTCCTGCTCTGGTTCATATGGTACTTACAATTCCACGTTGTATGTGATAAACTATTATTGTCCATTTGGACTACCTTTACAATCCTTTTTACAACAAATATACTTATTATATCGAAAAAATAATATGAAAATATCTGCAGAAATTATTAAGATATTGCCAAAACATAGAAAACAAATCACGGAGATAACAGAAACCACACTTCCCATCGGACAGATCGCCCTGCAGACCGGCTTCAGCCAGCAGTCCTATTTCGGAAAATGTTTCCGTGAAAAAATGAACTGCTCCCCACGGGAATACCGCAAGAATAGAACCGAATGCCGCTTTGTATAAAATGGCATCCGGTTCTGTTCTTTTTATTTCGCTGCGGCACTTGCCCAAAACGCTCTGTTTCTTCCCGCAACCCATTTATTTTCTTTCACACAGTAGCTTCCTCTTAAACGAATATCTTCTGAAGAACTTCCGACCTCTACTGCATATCGTCCTTTTTCCACTTTCCAGTGCATATCAATGTCCAGAAAAGCCATTTGATCCGTTTTCACCTCAAAGCATACCGTTTTCTTTTCGCCCTTTCGCAGGTGAATGCGCTTAAAACCTGCCAGTTCTTTTACTGGTCTTGTCAGGCTGGCATATTCATCTCGTAAATAAAGCTGGACGACCTCATCTCCTTCACAGCTTCCCGTGTTCTCAACAGCGCAGGAGATCTGAACCGTATCTGCTGCCTTTTCATTTCCCATCGAGATATGTAAATCCGAATATGTAAATGTTGTATACGACAGTCCGTATCCAAAATAATATCTCGGTCTGTGCGGCATATTCACATAATTGGCAAAACCGATACTGCCGCTCTGATCCCAGGAGGAACCATATGGATGATTGTAATAAACCGGAAGCTGTCCCACTCCATAAGCAACGGTAACCGGAAGTTTTCCTCCCGGATTATATATTCCGGTTAAAATATCAACTACTGCTTCTGCTCCTGTTTCCGATGGACTCCATGCTTCCAGAATAGCATCTAAATATTCCTCTGCAGCATCACTGGAAATCGGTCTTCCATCAAAGTGAACGCCAACCAATGGTTTTCCAAGCTGCGCAGCCTTGCGAATAAATGCATCCTGACATTTTGGAAGGTTAATATCAGTACTGTCAATTCCTTCTCCCATTGATGCCATGGAACACGTTCCGTGCTTACCGCCAAGCGTCAGTATCACAATGTCTACCTGCTTTGCTGCCTGCAGCGCTTCTTCAAAATGACTTTCGTCGTTTCCTGCAATCGGATAGCCATATGCATATAAAATCTCACTTTCCGGAAAGCGGATTTGGAATTCTTCATACAGATTTCTGCATTGCGGTTTCTGTCTTTTCAGGATCTGATCAAACTGCTCTGTCTCATCAGATTGAATATTGGTTCCCGGAACCGTAATAATCTCATCTGCATCTGCCTGTACAACTCCGCTTACACCTGCAATAGAATTGGCAATCGCATAGGTAGACTCCATCATGCACATATGTGTGTATCCACCAAACATTTTTCTGGCATACCCGGCATGCGGTCCGATCACCGCGATTTTTTTCCCTTTTGCCGCAATCGGCAATACGCCGTCATTTTTCAGCAGTACCATGGATTCTCTGGCCGACCGCAGGGAAGTGTTCCTGTCTGCTTCCTGCATTACAAGAGCATGAAGCT
Organism: Blautia sp. TF10-30; assembly: GCF_003481245.1. Lineage (NCBI taxonomy): Bacteria > Bacillati > Bacillota > Clostridia > Lachnospirales > Lachnospiraceae > Blautia > Blautia sp. TF10-30. Next base: position 46,377 of record NZ_QUKM01000009.1, on the reverse strand, counting down.
CTTTTCCTTCCAGCGCATAGGGATTTTCAAATAAGCCCATTCTGAATTTTCCCTCCAGAACCCGCAAAACCGCTGTATCCAAAATATGGATATCCAGTTTTCCACTTGAAAACATCTCTTTTAATTTCTCATTATAGCCAGTACAGGACGGCATCTCGATATCCATTCCCGCATGAAGACACATCGCACCGGCTTCTTCAAATGTTTCTCCAATATGATGTACACTATGCGCATTTCCCACTGCACCGTAATCGCTGATGCACATGCCGTCAAATCCCATTTTTTCCCGAAGCAGTTTCGTAAGCATGTTATGAGAAGCAGATACATCTTCTCCATTCACAGAGCAATAACAAGGCATAATACCTTTCAGATCTGACTCTGTGATTGCTGCCTGGAAAGGTTTTGCAAACACTTCTTCTAAAAGTCGCGTCGGCGTTTCGCTGTGTGTTCCATGAATTCCACCCTGCGAATTATGAAAAGCCACAAAATGTTTTGCCACACTTTCTGCTTTTCTTGAAGCAACTGTATTCTTTTGTATTCCTTTCGTATACGCTGCCCCCATCGCACTTACAAGGGAAGCATCTTCTCCATAACTTTCTCCAAAACGGCCCATACGCGGATCTCTTGCCACATCCAGAACCGGTGCCAGTATATGGGTAATACCACAGGCCGTTTCCTGTCTGCTCACAATTTCTGCAATCTGTTCTTCCAGCTTGGGATCAAAGCTTGCTCCCCTGCCAATCCCAGACGGAAAACTGGTGGAGTCCTGAATGAAGGCCCCGCACAATCCTTCCATATGAAAGATTGCCGGTATTTGATGGGCACTGTTTTCCATCACAATCTTCTGCACTTTTCTCTGCCATGCAGCCACTTCATCAAGTGTCTCCATCCTGCGCATTTCCAGCGTGCTTACTTCTCCCATTCCGTATTTTGTCTCCTGCTGAATTTTTTCAAAGTTATAGGCATCCTGATCAAAAGGAAAAACACAGTTAATCTGTGCCATCTTTTCGTCAAGGCTCATTTCTTTGAGCAGAAGAGAGGCTCTTTCTTTGGCACCCAGTGTATGATCCCTATATGATTTCATTTAAATACGCTCCCCTTTCTCAAATAACTTCAGAACATGTAACAATCTTGCAACACTCCTTTCCAGATCTTTTCTGGTAATCCGTCTCTCCTGATAGGCCTGCAAAATCTGCCGGATCACCGGCGGGCCACCCGGCATCACGATATCATTTCCCGCTGCCACAGCATCGCCGCCATCTGCGACAATATCCATATCGCCCCAGTCAGTAACGACAACACCATCAAAGTTCCATTCTTCCCGTAAAATATGCGTACACAAATCTCGATTTCCAGCTGCAAGAACCCCATTAATTTTATTAAACGATGTCATAATAAAAGATACTCCGGCATCTCGAACCAACATTTCAAAAGGTTTCAGATAAAGTTCCCGCAATGCACGTTCCGTAAGGATGGAATCTACCGCATCGTACCGCTTCTTCGCACTTCCTCTTCGATACGTTTCCTGTTCATTCACGGCAAAATGTTTGGGGCAGACGCGGACAGGATGATTTTCCTGAACGCCCTTTGTAATCTGGACCGCACAGATTCCGGTCAGATAAGGATCCTCCGAAAAATATTCAAAATTTCGCCCGCAAAGCGGATTCCGGTGCAGATTGACTGCTGGTGCCAGCCATACGTCAACCGCTTTCTTTTCGCACTCTGCGCCAACCGCATTTCCAAACGCTTCCCACAGTTCTTTATTGAATGCGCAGGAAATCAGCATAGCCGTTGGCCAGGCCCCCGTTCCCACACCTGCCGGTCCATCTTTATAAAAAATGGAATGAATACCTTTTTCTGGCATAGCCGGGGAGACATATCCTTTTGCTCCGACTGGATGATCGTTTTTGGTCAGTGGATTTCCCTGACCATCCAATATGGTTTCCGGCTGTTCCTGTTTGCTGAACGCTGCAAATGGAATTCCAGGTCCATACCCCACACACAATGCAGCCAGCTGTTCGATACTGAAATTTTTTACTTGTTCCATTTCATCCCGTAAAAGATCATATCTTTCCTGCTCTTTTAAACCATCGGTCTCTTCTTTTTTCTTTTCATGCATTCGGACCTTTTTTCGTCCTTCTCTTGCAGATAGTACCTGCAAATGCTCTACATTGCAGTTTTGTACGCAAAGACGATTCACACATTTTTTAATTACGTAATCTTCTCTTATCTGGATTTTTCCTGCAAAAATTGTCTCACGGGATGAATTTCCGATAAAAAACTGATATTTTCCCTTTTCCAGGATATATGATGCAGATGTCTCAACATATCCTGCCAGATCCTGCATGGATATTCGAATCGAAATATTCTGTTTCTCCCCCGGAGCAAGAAGTCTCGTTTTTGCAAAGCCTTTTAATTCTTTTTCCGGTTTTTCCGACTCTGTACCAGAACAGGACAAATAAAGCTGTATCGTTTCTTTTCCTGCATAATTTCCGGAATTTGTTACCTCCGTAATAAATTCCACCTCTTCTTTTTCCTGTTTCATCTCTTTCGGAAGAATCGTAAACGATGTGTAAGACATTCCATATCCAAAGGGGTACAATACCTGTTTCCGAAAAGTATCAAAATAGCGATACCCCAGATAAATGTCTTCCTGATACACCGTTACCGGGCTTTTCGTATATCCTGTACTTCCATTTGCCTTTGCATCCAGTCCATAATTTTCGTAAGTTAAAATTTCATCTTCCTGTTCTTTATTCCAGGTGAAATTTTCTGCTGTCGGGTAGTCTTTGAAAGACTCTGCCATGGAAAAACTTAATTTGCCAGATGGATTCACAGCCCCCGTCAGAATATCAGCTAATGCTCCGCAGCCTTCTTCGCCCGGAATTCCCAGAAACACCACGGCCTTAATTGCGGAATAGGCGTTCACCCACTGCATATCGATCATTCCATTAATATTCAGTACAACGATCACATGTGGAAAAACACAGCACACCTGTTCCAGCAGTTCTTTTTCGGATTCGGTAAGTTCATAATCACCTTTGATGTGCCTGTCACATTCTTCCCCACCAGCATTCCTTCCCAGCACAAAAACAGCGGTATCGGTAAACTCCCTGGCTTTCTGCATCAGCTGCTCCGGAATGTGATACTCTGTCCACATCGGCTGATATTTTCCAAAGATCTCATACATAAAACCACAGTTCATATTTTCTACATTTGTGATATCAATACCGTCAATCACAAACTTTTCCGATTCGTTTTTTTGATGGCTGGTATAAAATTGTTTTAACCCTGCTTCTGCACAGATTCCTCTTTTTTCACATTCACATAAGAGATTCTTGTTTGCAAGGGATTTGGATGCTCCCGAACCGTTTCCCGAAAAAATGGTTTCTATCTGTGCCCGTCCCAAAAAAGCCACCTTTTTTTCTTTTAATGGCAAGATCTGCTCTTCATTTTTCAAAAGAACAATTGATTCTTCCACAAGTTCCTGAAAAATACTTTTTTTCATCTCTTTTCCTTTCTTTCTGCTGATGTCTTCATAAACAAGCCTCTTTTGTCTATTTACGCAATATAACATGGACTTCATGCATTTTTCCATCCTTGAAATCAGGCAGCACAAACCCATCTGCTTTGTCGGACATATCGCAAACTGCTCCGTCTGTCTTAATTTCAAGCACTCCTTTTTCCAGATGATCTGGATTTTCGATGATTACATGATAATCAGCACCTCGAAAATGTCTGGTCACTTCTGCCTTTTCCCATTCTTTCGGCAGACACGGATCGATCCGCAGTCCATCGTAATCCCGTTTGATTCCGAGAATTCCTTCGTACAATCCCATCATGCACCACGCAGAAGTTCCCGTTGTCCAGGACTGGTAGGATCTTCCATAATATCCGGGATTAGTAGAATAACAGTTTGTAAAAACATATGGTTCTGCTCCGGATTGCATGGATGGATTTTTATCACTGTCCGGCATAATTTTTTTCAGTGTTTCGAATGCTTTGCTTCCTCTCCCCACCTTGCAGTCCATCAGAATTTTAAACCCTGTAGCATGACAGTATACACCACCATTTTCAAACAATCCTGGCAGCATGCCGGACATTCTCCCTACATTGGGCGAATACTTCTGATACGGCGGAAGATTTAACGGAAATCCAAAATCATGCTCCATGGAATCCACTGCTTTTAATATCGTAGGTAATTTCTCTGCATCTGCAACATCTCCTAAAACAGCCCATGTCTGCGCGTTCAGATAAATTTTGCTTCCTTCGCTGTTTTTGGAACCAATATTCTCCACATCACTTAACGCCCGCATGTACCACGCTCCATCCCATGCATATGCATTAATGCTGTTTCGTAAGATACGATATTCCTCTGCTATTTTTCCGGCATATACCTGATCGCCTTTTTTCTTCAGTAATGCTTCTAATTCCTTCAATGCCAGGCAGAACTGATGGGAAAGCATTACGGATTCCGCATATTCATCCGTTGTAACATTGAGTGCATCATTCCAGTCCGCAAAATAAATCCGTACCAGTCCATGCTTTCCTTTATCCTGCAGCAATCGATTCACAGCCGCTTTCACATGATCCAGAACAGCCGCCTTCCCTCCATCCTGCCATTCAATCTCCAGATCCAGGATAGAAAAGTCTCCCGTTTCTTTTATCAGCTGGCAGACAGCCCATATGATCCAGAACGGCTGATCGGAATACCGGGTATCATCATAAGGATACCACGTAAGAACTCCATGACCATCCCGAAACTGATGGCGAAGACATTCCAGAATCTCTTTTTTTGCTGTTTCCTGCCGATAGTTTAACAGGCCAACTGCAATCTGAAGATTATCGCGGACTCCTTTTTTCCCGACAATGCAAAAATCCACCTGTTTTTTCACCCAGTTATTCATCATGTGATTGATTTTTTCATCCGGCGTTTCCACGGTCAGCGAACGATATTTTTCCAGATAATGCGTTTCTGCTTTTTCAAGTTCCTTTTCCACAACTGCAGAATTGGAAAACTTTTCCGATACCGCCCTTGCCTCTTCAAGTGATTCACTGATTCCAAATACAAACTGTAATTCTTTTTCTTCTCCTGGCTGTAGCACAATTTTATGCTGCAGCACACCGCCCAGAATAAAAAGGGCCGCTTTGGAATTTGTACAGTCTTTTCCCTTTACGACAATGTCCGGTCTCTGGAAGAGCGCGCTTGCTGATGCATCCAGCCTTGTTATGGTACTGGTTGTCCCGCAAAATGCTTCCAGATTTCCATCATATGCGTATGCCGGCTCTGATGCTGCCAGAAATGCGTTGTATCTTTTGTGCGGTGCGAAAGGATGTGCGGATCTGCAATATACACCCTTTAACTTTTCATCATAATCTGTTTCCATACAACGATACATTTCATAATATCGCGGATAAGAAAAGCCCTCCAGATAAAAGCTGACTGCTGAAAATATGCTGAGATGGCGCTGTCTTTCCCCTGTATTTTTTATTTTCAAAGTCCACACTTCCTGGTATCCGTCTTCCGGTACAAACAGCCGCCAGGAACTTGCAATATTCTGATAAGAAGACTGGATTCTGGAAGATCCAATGCTGTGTACGCACTGATAATTTTCTACTTCCGTATTTAATGGACCTTCGCCGATATTCCAGCATTCTTTGCTTTTCTCGTCTCTTAGATAGATATATCTTGCATCGTCCTGATTCATCATACACATATCTGCTTTTTCACTGAGGTAATAGCTGCGCCCATGTCCTGTCTGGGAAATCTGCGCACAGTAATGATTTTCATTCCACAGATAATTATACCAGTATCTTGGTGTTCTGGTTTCTGTTATAATGCAGGAATTTCCATCTTCTGAAAATGTATAAGGTTTCTTTTTTTCATTGCATAATGTATCGCTCATTTTCAATTCTCCTTATTTTTAACCTACAGAGCCTGCCACTGGCAGTTTCTGTAAATTGAATGACAACTGCAAAGTCGGTACAGTCTTTCCTGTACCGACCTTGTAGTTTCTCCGTTTATTTTTTCTCTTTTCTCGCAAGTACTTCTTCCCGCATCTTTGGTAATTTTTCTTCCAGATCAAATCTGGTAAAAATCAGGAACATAGCCAGGTTTGCAACCAGCGGAAGATAGTTGGAAAATCCATAAATCGAATATCGCATGGAAGCAGTTGCACTTTCCAGAGATGCCTGATATCCGCCAATGGCAAGAAATGCGGATAAGATAACAGATCCAAGGCCGCTTCCCACTTTACTTCCAAATCCTATGGCTCCGCCCGACATTGCAACTAATTTCTTTCCATATTTCCATTCGTTATAATCTACCGTCATTGCTGTTAATACGCCGTACAGACACATCAGTGGAATCTGGATAAAGCTCGCCACAAGGCTGGTTGCTGCATAAACCATAAAGTTTTCCGGAATAAAGCAGCGGATCAGGGATGGAATGGCAGCTCCCATTAACCCAAGCTGAATTGTTTTTGTAACACCCAGCTTCGAAATGATCGGCTTGGAAACCACAAATCCGATTACCGTTGCCAGCATACCTGCCGCTCCTATGACTGCAACAAGATTATCGTTGCCAAAAATCCATTTTGCATAGTATGTACCCGAGGCTGCTGCCACTGCAGCGGTAATATTGGTAATCAAATTGAACAGAAGGACGATCACCCAGTATTTATTCTGCAATAACATTTTTATAGCATCTTTAAATGGAACTGCTTCCTCTTCTTCTGTTTCTGCCGGTGCTGTTTCTGATGCGTTTTCCGATTCGCTTTCATAATCCGAAGCAAATTTTGCTTTTCTTCCATTGTTGTAGCAGATCAGGAAAAGTAATAAAACGCCAAGTGCAAGCGCAACACCATATTTGATCCATGCACTCTGTGTACCACCCAGCATATTGGTTACCGGAATTGTGATAATAGCAATGATTGTTCCGGCACCGTAGTTTCCGACTGCACGGAACAGCCCCATATTGCTTCGCTCACTCTGGCTGTGGGTACGCACAATCATAACCGCTGAAAACGGTGTGGCAATCATAGTATAAATAACTGCTGTTAAAAGAAGATTGGTAACCAGTACATAAATCAATGCCGCTGTCTGTCCTGCCTGAATCGGGACCGTAAACATCATAATGATGATGACTGCTGCAGGAATCGCCATTTTCAGCATCCAGGAGTAATATTTCTTATTCCCACCTTTGGAGTGGTCAATCATATTTCCCACCAGAACGTCCGTCAGTGCATCTATAATCTTAGCGATCATCATCGCAATTCCGACTCCGCCTACCGCCATGCCGACTTTATCTGTATAAAAGTAAGTAAGCTGGCCAACCAGATTGGCCATCACGCCTAATGCTAACTGACCTCCCATATCAGCCATATAATCTGTTTTTCTCATAACTCTTCTTGCCCCGTCTGCATCATAGAGGACTTTTTGTTTCTTTTTTCCCATATCTTTTTCTCCCATCGTTTTTTACAGCCGCTGTTTTATACTTGTATTCTATCAAGTATTTTGTTTCTTTTATTACATATAGCAATTTAATATTATATATTTGGGCATTCTTTTTTTATTTTTAAATTATATTGAACACTTGGAAGATTGCCTGACAAAAGAAAACATACTCCTTTTTCTGTCTCTTTTCCTTCTATTCTTCCAATTTCATTTCCCGTCGGATCTAATGCTGTAAGAACGGCCTCCTTAGCTTTTACGTAGATTCTTCCTTCCAGCGTTTCGGCATATAATTTTCCCTGAAAGTGTACTGCTGTAAACGGAAAGCCCATCATCTGTGCACCTTCCTGATACGTTGTCTTGTCCATTCCCGTTGTTCCCATCGCAGTGATCACAAATTCCTCTGCCTGCTCCAGTTTTTCCTTTCCCACTGGAAGAAGTGCCAGCGTAATCCGCTCATTTTCTGACTGGATCTCAATTTTTTCAGACAGCCGCAGACTTTCTGCTGGGCTTCCACTGAAATATCCGCAATACGGTGTATGAATTGCGAACCGGGCATGTGCCGGATCAAACACCAGCTCTTTTGTATCAGAAATCAGTTTTCCATCTACCAGACCACATTCCTCCGAAAGTATCTTCCATTCTTTCATTGCCCGGTCAAGAATTGCAGCAAATTCACGATAATCTCCTGTGCCTGCGATTTTCTGAATTTCATCAAAGACAAGTGCCTGTGCTCCCAGATACACGCCTTCTCGTATCTCTTCTGCATTCTTTGCTGCCTGTTTCAGCCTGTTGTGGTCTTTATATTTCCGCCATGCGTCACGATACGGTGACCATGCATAATACACACCGTGTTCTGCCTCCGAGAGATCTGCCCCATTCAAAAATCCTGCGTTCACTGCAACAGCCGCGTCTCCCTGATAGGTATCCCCTCCGTCCAGGAATACATTTCGCATACATGTGATGTAAGGTAAAAAAGTAGTTGGCATTGCGTGCATTTTCGGCAGTGTTTTCAAATCGTTCTGTGTATATACGACATCTACACGGTTTTTAGCCGCCGATACCAGCCCTTTGAGAAATACAGATGCCATAAATCCCCACTGACAGATAACCGCCGGATCATTATATACATCAAAAACACTCCAGATTTCATCGTCCGGCTGATCGTCCGCCTTTTCCGACGTATGATAATTGTATAAAATCAGTCCGTCCCAGTCGTTCAAGCATGCATAGGCAACCGTGTGCACATATGCTGTCGAATGGAAAGGATGTTCCCCATATTCGTTCCACTCACTGAGCATGAAAGGTTTTCCTTTTACAATGGCAACGGAAGCAAGATTTAAAAGTGTTGTTGCCATAGAACCAACTCCTGTCTGCATGGTCAGCGGGTTCGTTGACACATATTCGGCCGGCCCTGCAACCAGATAGGTATTTGCCTCCTGGATCGGAAGCAGCGGGTGATTAAAATAGCTGTTATTTTCCATAAAATCCCCGTCGGTATGGCCATATACATCCGCTGCACCGGCAACCAGATTGCTTGTCACGATCGGAACTTTTACTCCAAGGGAATGAAGATAATCTTTCATATCCTGATAAAAATTACGATTCATCGTAATGCCAAATTCCATAAAATCAGCATAGCGGGCCGGACTTTCATTTTCTTCCCATTTTCCCAAAGGGTCGCATTCCGGCTGATAGAAATTACCTGCGGCTCCCTGCACAGTTCCTTTCTCCGGATCTTCTTCCTCGCCAAGCGCACATTTTCCTTCAAACGTCCATGCTTCTTTCAGACGCTCTCTTGTTCCATATTTCATCAAGAGGAAGCTGTTAAAACGATTTTGTACCTCATCCCGATATGGCTGCATCTCTTCCCGCTGATCTGTGTCCATCGTTCCTTTAATCGCAGAATCTTCATTATTGATCTGAACCGTGATCACCGCCGGATCGTCAATCAGTGCAAGACCTGTATAAGGATTCACATGACAGAGAATCTTTCTGGCATATTCTTTTTGCAGCTCTATCATCCGTTTATTGTACATGGGAAAACGTTTGATGCAGCATCCCGCATTCCCCGGGTAATCCAGTCCATCTCCTTCTACAAAATCTCTTGCAACGATAAGATCAATGTGAAGGTAAATACCCCGCTCTTTCAATTTTGCGACAAAATAGTCAAATCGATCCAGACCTTCCAGGTGAAATTCTCTCCCGTTTCCTTTTTCATAATCTAAAAGTGGAGCTTCTTTACAGCTGGACCAGCTGCGCGGTTCCTCGCCGATTGGGGCATCTGCTGCATGGAGCCGAATCACATTCACGCCCAGGCTCGCAAAACGTTCCGCCAGTTTCTCTGCGGTTTCATGATCCGGGGTATTTGATCTTGCAGCCACATTAAACCCAAGAAATTTTGCCCTTACACCATCTTCAAAATAAAAATGGCCATTCCTTGTCGTTACAAATCCATGTTTTCCAGCTGGTGCATCCAAAAGATAAGAATAATCGAGAACACCTTTATTTGGATTCGTTTTATTAATTTTAATCGGTTGTCTCATACGTATGATCCGCCTTTCCTTTTTTCTAATCGCACTTTATCAAAAATGAAAGAAAAGATATTACATAAAAACATACAAAATTATATGTTTTCGTATTGTTATTTTTCTTTTTCCATTTTATACTTTAAATTTGGAAGTGAAGGAATCGTGAATTGCTTTGCAGAAACTTTCAAACGAAAATTTGATCCACTGCATCCCACAGATACCAGGAGAATATCATATGAATTATGTTACTTTTTGTAAAAATTACTATGCCGTTACAGGAATTCCTACGAATCTAATTACTGAAGCAGGAGCTATTTACTCTGCTTTATCAGAACAGCTCCACATCTCAACAGAGAGCCCTTATCCGCTTTATCCATCCGATTATAATCCCGAATTTCGTTTTGCATCTCCCGACATTGTATATGGCTCTGTCCAAATTGAAGCTACTGGTGAATATATCATCTTAGGCCCGGTTTTTTCCGTTCCTGTGACAGATGAGCTCGTCCGCAGTTATATGCATGACTCTGCCATGCCCCTGAAGTACAAGGAAGTAATCGCTGAGGCTCTCGCCTCCATTCCCCGGTTATCACATATCCAATTTTGTCAGCATCTTGTTTTCCTGCATCAATGTGTGAACCACAAGGAAATCAGTGTGTTGAAATTATTGGGACAGCGTGCACCCCAGCAATTGCGGCAGAGCCAGCAGCATTTGAAATCCATTACAGAAAATATGGAAAATAAAAAGATGCATAACACTTACCAGTTTGAATGCGAACTTTTTCAGTTTGTTCAAAACGGAAATGTAAATGCTTTGCAGAATTTTTTGAAGAATAATACATTACAATTAGAAGAAGGCAGACTTGCAAAAACCCCGATTCGCCATGCCAAAAATCTTTTTATCGTGACAGCAATCAAAACCGCTGTTCTTGGTGCCATTCCGGGAGGAGTAGATATTGAAAAAACATATCAGCTTCTGGATCTTTATATTCAGGAATGCGAGGCACTGCAGTCACTGGAAAAAATCCAGGCACTGCAATACTCCATGATTCTGGATTTTTGTCAGCAGGCAGGTGAAACCAAAATCCCTGCTGGAATCTCAAGAGAAGTTTATACCTGTATGAATTTTATCCGTACACATACAAACGAATCCATCTCTGTGAATGATGTCGCGGATTCCATTCAGAAAAGTACTTCCTACACGATGAAAAAATTCAAAACTGAGCTCGGCTTTACCATAGGTGCTTTCATTACAAGATGTAAATTAGAAGAAGCTAAAATGCTTTTAACCTACAGTACAAAAAGTCTGGCTGAAATCAGCAGTTATCTCTGCTTTTCCAGCCAGCCTCATTTTCAGAGTTTATTCAAAAAACAGTATCATATGACTCCTTTAGAATACCGGAAAAAATCCGGTGTAATGGATACTATACGGCTTTAGTTTATCCTTTCCAGAGGCCCATTACAAAAACCTCACCTGCCGTTTTATCTTTTGTATGAAAACAGCAGATGAGGTTTTTGCTAAGAATGAACATCAGTGCAGATGATAAACCAGTTTCACAAACGCCGGATCATCATGGTTTACAATTTCACTGTGTCCGAGATCTTTGTAAAACAGAACATAAAAAAAACTTTCAATCCTTGTTTCAATCCCTCTGAGTTCATCATACAATCTGTCGTTTTACCCCTTATTTTCTGACATTTCTGTGGAAATATACTTTTTTCTTCCTCCTTCATTGCGAATCTTTCCGGGAAATGCTATAATAGCCAAAGTTGAAAGCGCGAAATCCGAAGCATTTGCAAGCTGCTTCGGAAAAAAAGACCATCCCCCGGACAAAAAGAGAGGGGATATGTCCATCCTACGGGACATAAGAAAGGAGTTATTCTATGCCTTATGATGACGTACAAAAATTTTCAGAGGCAGCCGTAAACAAAGCAAGGCTGCTGAAAGAACACCCGGGGAAATACTTTCTCCGTGCAGTCATGGCCGGTTTCTTTATCGTGGTTGCCATGATTTTCTCCAACGTGGTAGGCAATACGTTCCAGAGTACAGATCCTGCCTGGGGAAAACTGCTTGGCGGTATTGTGTTTGCCATTGCGGTTCTGCTGATCGTTTTTATCGGTGCAGAGCTTTTCACCGGAAACAATCTTGTTATGGCATTTGGGGCCTATGACAAAAAAGTCTCCTGGGCACAGGTTGGAAAAGTATGGCTGGTAAGCTACATCGGAAACTTTGTCGGATGCCTGATTCTCTCCGTAATTTTCGTACTGGCAGGTGCTTCCGGTACTGCCGATTATTACGCAGGATTTATTGGAAATAAACTTTCCATTCCTGCCGGAGAAATGTTTTTCCGTGCCATTCTCTGCAACTTCTTCGTCTGCCTTGCCGTTGCCTGCGGCATGAAATGCAAAAATGAAGTTGCCAAATTTTTCATGATTATACTTTGCATCACCGGATTCGTTGTTGCCGGTTTTGAACACTGCGTTGCCAATATGGCCACCTTTGTTACCGCTGCACTTCTGGTCCCAGGCGGCATTTCTCTGACTGCCGCATTGAAAAGCATGGTCATTGTAACTATAGGAAACGCAATAGGAGGCGGTGTGCTCCTTGCCTGGCCGCTTCGAATGATGAGTGCAGATAAATGACAAAATCTTTATACATTGCGGAAAAACCGAGCGTTGCTCAGGAGTTCGCAAAAGCGTTAAAACAGAATATGCAGCGCAGGGATGGATACTTAGAGTCGGATCAGTCCGTCGTAACCTGGTGCGTCGGTCACCTGGTTACGATGAGCTATCCGGAAAAATATGATCCTGCGTTAAAAAGGTGGAGTCTCGAGACCCTGCCTTTTTTGCCTGAAAACTTCAAATATGAAATTATCCCGGAAGTAAAAAAGCAGTTCACCATTGTGAGTAACCTGCTCCACCGGGAGGATATTGAAACCATTTATGTCTGTACCGACTCCGGGCGTGAGGGAGAATACATCTATCGTCTCGTCGCGCAGATGGCCGGTATCAAAGACAAGAAACAGAAGCGTGTCTGGATCGACTCGCAGACAGAAGAAGAAATCCTGCGCGGTATCCGCGAAGCGAAGGACGAAAGTGAATACGACAATCTTTCGGCATCCGCTTATCTCCGCGCCAAAGAAGATTACCTGATGGGCATTAACTTTTCCCGTCTTCTCTCGCTCAAATACGGAAGCGCTGTCGCATCGTATCTCGGCACTAAATATCAGTCTATTTCCGTCGGCCGTGTTATGACATGTGTGCTCGGCATGGTCGTACGCCGGGAGCGCGAAATCCGTAGCTTTGTGAAAACACCATTCTACCGTGTCATCGCCGGTCTTTCCTTAAATGGACGCAATTTTGAGGGGGAATGGCGCGCCGTAAAAGGCAGTCGCTACTTCAACTCTCCGCTTCTCTATAAGGAGAACGGCTTCCAGAAAAAAGAGGACGCACAGAAACTGATTGAGGAATTAAGCATGCAGAATCCTCTGATCCCGCATGTCCTGAAAATGGAGCGAAAAAAGGAAAATAAAAATGCGCCACTGCTTTACAACCTTGCGGAGCTGCAAAACGACTGTGCCCGCTTTTTCAAAATCAGTCCGGATGAAACGCTGAAAGTTGTTCAGGAGCTTTACGAGAAAAAGCTGGTTACCTATCCGCGAACCGATGCCCGTGTGCTTTCTTCTGCCGTTGCCAGGGAAATCAGCAAAAACCTGCGCGGCCTGCAGCAGTACGGTATCTGCAGCGGCCTTGCAAATGAAATTTTGCAGGGTGAAAGCTGGAAAAAGATTGGTTCCACCCGCTATACAAACGATAAACAGATTACCGATCACTATGCGATCATTCCGACCGGACAGGGCCTTAACAATCTGCGGAACCTCTCGGAACTCTCCGCAAAAGTTTATGAGACAATTGTCCGCCGTTTTCTCGGTATCTTCTATCCGCCGGCAGTCTATCAGAAAGTTGCTCTTGTCACCGAAATCGGCGGCGAGCAGTTTTTCTCCAACTTCCGCGTTCTCGTGCAGGAGGGCTATTTAAAAGCCATGCAGTATTCTTTCTTCCGTAAGAAAGAGGAGGACGACGAGGGCAGAAAGGAGGACGAGACGACTTGCGATCCCTCTTTTCTTGCAGCGCTGTCCCAGCTGCAGAAAGGCAGCGAGCTGAATCTTCTCGGCCTTTCTATCAAGGAAGGAGAAACCTCTCCGCCAAAACGCTACACCTCCGGTTCGATGATCCTTGCAATGGAAAATGCCGGACAGCTCATTGAAGACGAGGAGCTGCGCGAACAGATTAAGGGAAGCGGCATCGGAACGAGTGCGACGCGTGCTGAGATTCTGAAAAAGCTTGTCTTTATCAAATATCTTGCTCTGAACAAAAAGACGCAGGTTATCACCCCGACACAGCTTGGCGAAATGATCTACGACGTCGTACACCAGTCGATCCGCCCGCTTCTGAATCCGGAGCTGACGGCAAGCTGGGAAAAGGGACTTACCTATGTAGCGGAAGGCTCCATTACCTCCGAGGAATATATGGGAAAACTGGAAAACTTTGTGACACGCCACACGGTAAATGTGAAGCAGCTGCGGAATCAGTTCCAGCTAAAGAGCAGCTTTGATGCGTCCGCGCCGTATTACAGAAAAGCCTCTTCCACGCGCTCCCGTACCGGGAAACGTACCGCTGCAGAAGACTCCTCTGCAAAGTCCTATTCCACCGCCAGAAAAAAAGGCGCACAGAACTCCTGAAATGTGGTAAGATAAACAGGAACTAAAACAAGAAAGGATGAATCACGCATGAAAGATGCAACCATTTCTGAACTTTATGATTTAACCCAGACCATTGCCGCAAAAATCTTTGAAGGCAAAACGTATCCATGGGAAGTGCTTCCGCTCATTAAAGATTTTATTCTTGAACTCGGCGAAACACTCGATCCGGCAGAATACGAAAAACGCGGCGAAAATGTCTGGATCGCAAAAGATGCCGTGATCGCACCGACCGCTTCCATTAACGGCCCATGCATCATTGGAAAAGGCGCTGAGATCCGTCAGTGTGCCTTTATCCGCGGAAACGCCATCGTCGGCGAAGGCGCTGTCGTTGGAAACTCCACCGAACTGAAAAATGTCATTCTCTTTAATAAAGTACAGGTTCCGCATTACAACTATGTCGGCGACTCTGTTCTTGGATACAAAGCCCATATGGGTGCCGGTTCCATTACTTCCAATGTAAAATCCGATAAGAAGCTCGTTGTTGTCAAAGGCGCAGATGAACAGATCGAAACCGGACTGAAAAAATTCGGTGCGATGCTCGGCGATGAAGTTGAGGTCGGCTGTAACAGCGTATTGAACCCGGGAACGGTTGTCGGAAGAAATTCCAACATTTATCCACTCTCCTGTGTTCGCGGTGTGATCCCGTCAGGTCATATTTTTAAGAATGCGAAAGAAATTGTCAAAAAAATCTGATAATTAA
Organism: Blautia sp. TF10-30; assembly: GCF_003481245.1. Classification (NCBI taxonomy): domain Bacteria; kingdom Bacillati; phylum Bacillota; class Clostridia; order Lachnospirales; family Lachnospiraceae; genus Blautia; species Blautia sp. TF10-30. Next base: position 30,934 of record NZ_QUKM01000009.1, on the reverse strand, counting down.
AAAAAATTCTCTTTTATCGAGAGAAAACCAAACCGATTGATTTAAAAGACCGCCGGAAATTTTATCGTTTTCCGGTGGTCTTTGCAATTTTTTATCAAAATATGCTGGACGAATGACCAATTTTGTGAGACAATAACCATAGGTCTGTGAACAGGCTGGAAACAGTCCGTTCGAAAGACAAAAGCTCAAATAAGTACATATTTGAAAGGAGTTTAACAATGACTTATTCACACGAAGTAGAAATGATGTGTCCGGTTGCCCAGGGCGTGCATCACGGTGCAGCTCCGATTCCGGAGGAAGCAAAATGGGTAAAAGCAAAAGAAATCAAAGACATTTCCGGATTCACTCACGGTATTGGCTGGTGCGCACCGCAGCAGGGTACCTGCAAACTGACTCTGAACGTAAAAGAGGGCGTTATCCAGGAAGCTCTCGTTGAGACCATCGGATGTTCAGGAATGACTCATTCTGCAGCTATGGCATCTGAGATTCTGCCAGGACTTACCATCCTTGAGGCACTGAATACTGACCTTGTGTGTGATGCTATCAATACTGCTATGAGAGAGCTCTTCCTGCAGATCGTTTACGGAAGAAGCCAGAGTGCATTCTCCGAGGACGGACTGGTTGTAGGCGCAGGCCTGGAAGACCTTGGTAAAGGACTTCGTTCCCAGGTTGGTACCATGTACGGAACTCTTGCAAAAGGACCTCGTTACCTGGAGATGACCGACGGTTATGTAACAGGTATCGCTCTGGATGCAGATGATGAGATTATCGGTTACAAATTCATCAACTTCGGAAAGATGATGGACTTCATCAAAGCCGGCGATGATGCAAACACAGCTTTCGAAAAAGCAAGCGGACAGTACGGACGTGTTGCTGATGCTGTTAAGATCGTTGACCCGAGAAAAGAGTAATCAGATAATTTAGGAGGATAGGAAAATGGCTTTATTTGAATCATATGAAAGAAGAGAGAAACAGATTCTGGCTAAGCTTGCTGAGTACGGAATCAACTCCATCGAAGAAGCTGCAGAAGTTACAAAAGCTGCTGGCCTTGATGTATACAAAATGATCGAAGGCATTCAGCCAATCTGCTTCGAGAATGCAAAATGGGCTTACACTGTAGGCGCAGCAATCGCAATCAAAAAAGGATGCCGCAAAGCTTCTGAAGCTGCTGCAGCAATCGGTGAGGGACTTCAGTCCTTCTGTATCCCGGGTTCTGTAGCAGATCAGCGTAAAGTTGGTCTTGGCCATGGTAACCTTGGTAAAATGCTTCTGGAAGAGGATACCGAGTGCTTCGCATTCCTGGCTGGACATGAGTCCTTCGCAGCTGCTGAGGGTGCTATCGGTATCGCTGAAAAAGCAAACAAAGTACGTCAGAAACCTCTGCGTGTTATCCTGAACGGTCTTGGAAAAGACGCTGCTCAGATCATCGCTCGTATCAACGGCTTTACTTATGTAGAGACTGAGTATGACTACTACACCGGAGAACTGAAAGAAGTATTCAGAAAAGCATACTCCGATGGACCGCGTGCGAAAGTTAACTGCTACGGCGCTAACGACGTTCGTGAAGGCGTTGCTATCATGTGGAAAGAGAACGTTGACGTTTCCATCACCGGAAACTCCACCAACCCGACTCGTTTCCAGCATCCAGTTGCAGGTACCTACAAAAAAGAGCGTATCGAAGCTGGTAAAAAATACTTCTCCGTTGCTTCCGGCGGTGGTACAGGACGTACTCTTCACCCGGACAACATGGCAGCAGGTCCTGCTTCCTACGGTATGACCGATACAATGGGACGTATGCATTCTGACGCTCAGTTTGCAGGTTCTTCTTCTGTACCGGCTCACGTAGAGATGATGGGTCTGATCGGCGCAGGAAACAACCCGATGGTTGGTATGACTGTTGCTGTTGCTGTAGCTGTTGAAGAGGCAGCAAAAGCTGGCAAATTCTAAAGTTATCCAATACTTGCGTAAATAGAATTATTTGAGCATAAAAGAAGCGCCGCGGGATTTTCCGTATGGCGCTTCTTTTTTGCTGCTTTCGATACCCTGCAAAATTGGGCGTGCAGATTGCAGGAACGATGTTTCAAACACATGCTATGTTATTTTGATCCATGCACAAAAAACGCCTCTGAATCCAAAACGTTTCAGAGGCGTTTTTTATATCATTCTAAGCATTATTTTGCAGCGATAAACTTCTTTGCAACCAGTGTCTCTGCACAAAGTACTGCTCCGCCTGCTGCGCCGCGGACCGTGTTGTGGGACAGACCTACGAATTTCCAGTCGTAGATGGAATCCTCTCTTAAACGGCCTACGTTGATTCCCATACCGTTCTCGTAGTTGACATCCAGTGTTACCTGCGGACGGTTATCTTCTGTCATGTAACGGATGAACTGTTTCGGTGCGCTTGGCAGATTCAGCTCCTGCGGAAGGCCTTTGAAGTTCTCCAGTTTTTCGATCAGCTGCTCTTTCGTCGGTTTCTTGCGGAATTTTACGAAAACAGCTGCGGTGTGTCCGTTTAATACCGGAACACGGATACACTGACAGGTGATCTTCGGCTCAGTTGCTTTTACGATCACGCCGTTTTCAATTTTACCCCAGATACGAAGCGGCTCCTGCTCGCTCTTCTCTTCTTCTCCGCCGATGAACGGGATGATGTTGCCTTCCATCTCCGGCCAGTCTTTGAAGGTTTTTCCTGCTCCGGAAATTGCCTGATATGTGGTTGCAACAACCTCATACGGCTCAAACTCTTTCCATGCAGTTAAAACCGGCGCATAACTCTGGATGGAGCAGTTCGGTTTTACCGCAATAAATCCTCTCTTGGTGCCCAGACGTTTTTTCTGGAACTCGATGACATCGAAATGTTCCGGGTTGATTTCCGGCACTACCATCGGCACATCCGGTGTCCAGCGGTGTGCGCTGTTGTTGGAAACAACCGGTGTCTCGGTCTTTGCATATGCTTCTTCAATCGCTTTGATCTCATCTTTCGACATATCAACAGCGGAAAATACAAAATCTACGGTAGATGCCACATGCTCTACATCATTTACATTCATCACAACGAGCTTTTTCACTGCTTCCGGCATTGGAGTATCCATTTTCCAGCGTCCGCCGACTGCTTCCTCATATGTTTTTCCGGCACTTCTCGGACTTGCTGCCAGGGTCACAACTTCAAACCACGGATGGTTCTCCAGCAGAGAAATAAATCTCTGTCCTACCATACCGGTTGCTCCTAAAATTCCTACTCTCAATTTCTGCTCCATTGGTTTCATCTCCTTGTTCTTCTGTGGCGTACATTTGTGCGTCTCATGTCATACTATACCAATTTTTTCAAAATTGCAACTGTTTTTTCAATTTTCCTGTAAATATTTTTTATTCTGCTCGATGACAGCCTGCATCGCATCTGCTCCCGGCGCGCCGATCGTATTGCGTCGCTCCACGCAGTTTTTCATGCTGATCGCATCGTAAATGTCATCTTCGAAGACCGGGCTGATCGCTTTGTACTCTTCGAGTTTCATATCATCAAGTGAGATTCCTTTGTCAATGCAGTACAGAACGAGACGGCCGACAATGCCATGTGCATCGCGGAACGGAACGCCTTTTCCAACAAGGTAATCAGCTGCGTCCGTTGCATTCGTGAAACCGTTCTTTGCACTGTTCTCCATGCGGTCTTTTTTGAAGTGCATGGTAGAAAGCATGCCATTGAACAGAGCCAGGCATCCTTTTACGGTGTCGATGGCATCGAAGGTCAGCTCTTTATCCTCCTGCATATCTTTGTTGTACGCCAGCGGGATTCCCTTCATAGTGGTGAGCATTGACATCAGAGCTGCGTAAACGCGGCCTGTTTTTCCTCGAACAAGCTCTGCGATATCCGGATTCTTTTTCTGCGGCATGATACTGCTTCCGGTGCTGTATGCGTCGTCGATGTCCACAAACTGATACTCATTGGTATTCCAGATGATGATCTCCTCGGAGAAGCGGGAAAGATGCATCATAATCGTAGAAAGAGCACTGAGGAGCTCAATGACATAGTCACGGTCGGATACGGAATCCATGCTGTTTAAGGTCGGGCCGTCAAAGCCGAGCAGCTCTGCTGTGTAAGCGCGGTCCAACGGATACGTCGTTCCAGCCAGCGCACCGGAACCGAGCGGACAGTAATTCATTCTCTTGTAGATGTCTGCAAGGCGGCCTCTGTCGCGGCGGAACATTTCAAAATATGCGCCCATGTGATGTGCCAGTGTGATCGGCTGTGCTTTCTGCAGATGGGTGAATCCCGGCATATAGGTGTGAATGTTCTCTTCCATGATTTTTTCGAGTGTTACCAGCACCTCTTTGACGAGTGCATCAATCTCGGTGATCTCATCGCGGACATAAAGTTTCATATCGAGGGCTACCTGGTCATTGCGGCTTCTTCCGGTGTGCAGCTTCTTTCCGGCGTCTCCGATGCGGTCGATCAGGTTTGCCTCCACGAAGCTGTGGATATCCTCATATTCGCTGGTGATTTCCAGTTTTCCGCTCTCTACATCGGCAAGAATCCCCTCCAGTCCTGCAAGAATCTGGTCTCTCTCCTCTTCTGTCAGAATGCCCTGTTTTGCCAGCATCTTTACATGTGCCATGCTGCCTTTGATGTCCTGTTTATAGAATTTCTGATCAAAGCTGATGGATGCATTAAAATTATACACTAACTTGTCGGTCTCTTTTGTGAACCGTCCGCCCCATAACTGTGCCATTTTCATTCCTCTTTTCCTGTAAGTTTTTAAATTATCATGCATTATTATACAAGCATCCAACCTTCCTTTGCAAGTCAAATCACCTACTTTCCCGAATTTCGGCGTTTTGTGTAGTTTTTTTCCAGCCAGCCCAAGATGCCGTACAATCCTGCCGCAACGAGGCAGAGGATCAGGATGGACAGGATTACCCAGTCAAGTCTGAACAGATTTGCCCACCTTTTTGCGGCAGAGACGCTCGTCAGCCGCCCGATTTGCCGCTATCCAGAGCTCTTCAGAGACGATAGCAGGAATTTTCCCCGCATAGACGTACTGCCCGCCCGGCGGTGTAGGGAGCGTTTTTCCGGTGTTAAAATCGTAATGCTTCTTGTTCATGACTACGGTGCCTTTATTCATGGGATTCCGCACCATGCGGATAATGTCTGTTCCAGAGAATGGTTTTCCGGCGCGGCTGCGGACGCCCTCCGCTGCCAGAACCGCCGCAATTTTCCGTCCGCCGAGACCGTCTGCACAGAGTTCGTACATACGGCGCTTCACTGCGGCCTCCTCCGGGATGATCTCAATCGCTCCGTCTGCCGTCCGCCGGTAACCATAACTTTTTGAGGTCAGCACCGGCTTTCCATTATTCTGCTGCCGTTTCTGGTGCGCCAGATTCATCTTCTTGCTCAGCTCCCGGCTGTACTCCTCCGCCAGAATCGCCTTAATGCCGGTCAGAAGCGCGTCTTCCGGCGAATAGAATGTGTTCTCCAGATAAAAATACAGCCGCTTTCCGGCGCAGTTTAAGCGGTCTGCGAACAGATACCAGTCCCGCGTGTTCCGCATCAGGCGGTCCTGCGACTTGATTACGACGACATCAAACCGGTTCTGCTCGAGATCCTCATACAGGCGGTTATATTCCCATCTGCCCTTCCGGCTCGTACCGGAGCGGCTCTCCACGTAGGCATCCACAAGCCTCCATCCTCTTGCCCGGATTGCCTCTTCCGCCTCCGCCGCCTGTCTTACCAGCGCATCCTTCTGATTTTCCTCCTCGGTGCTGCACCTTGCATAATAAACCGCACGCAGCTTCTCCTCTTCCATCTCCTGTCTCACTTTCCAGATGCTTCTCTTTACTATATAGAAAAAAGGACCGGAAAGTTCCGACCCTCTTTTTGTAATTTCTTTTACGGATTGCACCGTCCGCACGGCTCATAGCCTTCGGCGATCAGGTCCTCGCGCGGTCCCTGATATGTCGCCTTGTTTTCATCCTTAATCGAGCTGACGCTGGAGCATGACGGCAGGTGGAATTTCATGCTGGATGTGTTCATGACATATTCCTGCTGATCCGTCATCGTTCCGCTGCTTTCGCTTAACGTGCTGTCTCCCGTTGCATAATTAATTGAGATGCCCGGCTGATTGTTGTATGCGAAGATATGGAAGGAAATGCCCTCGCCGTCATCTTCCATGGAAAGTGCCTCCATCTCCACACCGTCCGCTACAAGGTTGTCCCCGGTAAAAATTGGTGTAACGCGGTACAGCACATGGTTTCCGGTCTCTTTGACGTAGTCGGCAACCATGTTTTCAAACGGCAGCATGCCCTCGACATTCAGATAACGTGTTCCAGTGATCAGATTCTTCTCGTTTGCATTCTCACCGGTCAGCTGGTATCCGATCAGATGGCAGCGGTTGTACAGATATTTACCTTCCACCTGATCGTATTTTACCGTATGCCAGCCCGTCGGCTTTACCTGGCCGATCGCGCCGCGCTTCTCCGTCGGCATCAGATCCTGGCCGATATTCGCCTCTGCCACGCCGCACCGTCCCAGGCTGTCCAGATCGCTGTAATGCTCGTACGACTCGGTCGTCTTTTCCTCATCGGTAAAATCCGGCTCATTTCCGTTTAAAACGACATACGGTTCACCGGAAAACTCCGGAACATCAAGAACTGAAACGGCCGTCGGTGCCTGATCGGTAATCTGGGATTCCGTCATCGTATAAGCGGCCGTAACCTCCGAACCGGAATCTGCTCTCTCCGTCGAGAGAAGATCCTGCGCCTCACAGCCGGTCAGTGTCAGAGCAAGAAGCGCCGCCAGCAGCAGAAGCTGTTTTCTTAGTTTTTTCATTTCTCATATACCTCTTTCGTTATTTTCTCATGGGAATAGCCTGCAAACTCCTCCTCGGACACTTTATTCCATTTGGAAAGATCCAGGTCGAATTTCCGGTCAGACGGATAATGCCGGTTCCACCAGAAAACGATGATTTTCTCTATCTTCGCTTCCACAGCCTGCAGTCCCGTATTCTCCACAAAGCAGTATTCTCCTTCGCCTGCCTGCTCCAGAAAATCTGCCGCCGCCTGAAGTGTTACCTTCCCACTCTCCTTCTGCTCCGCGAACAGCTTTTCCGAAGCCGGATTCATCCAGAGCGTTTTCCCCTCACACAGTTCGCAGATTTTTTCCGTTACCACGCGGTCCCGCGAAACGCGTCGTCCGCCAAACTGCATTCCTCTTCGTTCTTCCAGACATACGATTCCAATCATCTGTCATCCTCCCTTCTCTTGCGTGTGCATATCTGAACACCTGACTGCCGTAGATAATCAGATAGCCAAGCCCCTCTCTTGCCCCGATAAACTCTCCGATTACAACACCGACGAGGCACAGGCCGATGTTGACCTTCCACACGGCGAGCAGCCCCGGAAACGACCACGGCAGCACGACGCGGAACAGCATATCCTTCTTCGTTCCGCCGAGTGTTGCAATCAGGCGGAGCATATCCGGCTCCACACTCTGAAAGCTGCTGTAAATGCTGATCACCGAGCCGAATATCGCAACGGAAATGCCGGCCGTGATGATCGTTTTCACGTTTGCCCCCATCCACACAATGAGAAGCGGGGCGAGCGCCGATTTCGGCAGGCTGTTCAGGACTACCAGGTACGGCTCCATCACCGCAGAAAAGCGCGGAAAGAGCCACAAAAGCACAGCGAACGCCATGCCAAGTGCCGAGACGAGCAGAAAGCTGATTCCCGTCTCATACACCGTGATCCCGATATGGCGCAGAAGGTTCTGCTCCGTCAGCAGGGTCACGAACGTTTTTCCCACCCGCACAGGGCTGGAAAAGATAAACGGATCGATCCATCTCAGATCCGCCGCCACCTCCCATAATACCAGAAAACTGACGAGAAGCAAAGCCCGAAACACCCGCACCTGCTCCCGTTCTCTTTTTTTCTGCCGGAGATACGCCCTCTGAAAGCTACTCTCCGGCGTTTTTGCCTGCTCACGCATTTTCATTCAGCTCCTTCCAGATGGCATTGAAATACGTTTTAAATTCCGGCGCACTGCGCGCTTTCATCGGCGTGCGCTCCTCCATCGCAAACCGGATCGGAATCTTTTTTTTCACATATGCCGGCCGTGCCGCCAGAACAATCACACGGTCCGCCATGCTGATGGCCTCCGAAATATCGTGTGTCACGAGAATTGCTGTCTTTCCCTCTTTTTTGATGATCTTTCCGATATCATCACAGACGTTCAGCCTCGTCTGGTAGTCGAGAGCGGAGAACGGCTCGTCAAGCAGCAGAAGATCCGGCTCCATCGCCAGTGTACGGATCAGTGCCGCCCTCTGCCGCATACCGCCGGAAAGTTCGGACGGACGGGCATTGGAAAAGGATTTCAGGCCGTATGTCTCCATCATCTCCCCGACTTTTTCTTTCCGCTCGGGTGTCAGCGTGCGCGAAATCTCAAGGCCCAGCAGAACGTTGCTGTAGATGGTCCGCCATTCAAACAGGTGGTCTCTCTGCAGCATATAGCCGATATGGAGATCCGCCTCCGTGATCGGCCGTCCGCGGCTCAGCAGAGTTCCCGCCTCCGGCTTTAAAAGACCGGAAATCAAGTTCAGGATCGTGCTCTTTCCGCAGCCGCTCGGTCCGACAAGCGCAACAAATTCCCCCGGGGTTACCGAAAAAGTCAGATCGCACAGCGCCGGTGTTTCTCCTTTCATGGTGTGATAGGACAGTGATATATGCTCTAATGACAGGATTTGATCATCCATTTTTTTGCATCCTCCTCTATCTATAAGATATCATATGCAGCTTGCATCCCAGCCGCGCTGAGGCTATAATAGAAAGGATTGAAAGATACCAGGAGGTTTGAAGATACATTATGGCCAATAAAAGAAATTACCAGAAGGAGCTGGATGCGAAGATTGCAGGACTTCACGGTGAAGTTCCGACCTTGCTGCTGCACAGCTGCTGTGCGCCGTGCAGCAGTTACGTGCTGGAATATCTGTCGCAGTATTTTTCCATTACGCTCTTTTACTATAATCCCAACATCTATCCGCCGACGGAGTACGAGCACCGCGTGGAGGAACAGCAGCGTCTGATCCACTCTCTTCCCGCGGTGCATCCGATTTCCTTCTGCCCCGGCCCGTACGATTCTGACCGGTTCTATAAACTGACACGTGGGATGGAAAATGTGCCGGAGGGCGGCGAGCGCTGTTTTGTCTGCTATGAAATGCGGCTCCGCGAAGCGGCCGAAATGGCAAAGCAGCTCAAACTCGACTATTTTACAACAACCCTCTCCATCAGCCCGCTGAAAAACGCGGAAAAGCTGAATGAAATCGGAGAACGGCTTGCCGCCGAATACGGGATCCCATATCTCAATTCAGATTTCAAGAAACGGGGCGGCTACCAGCGTTCCATCGAACTTTCCCACGAATACGGCCTCTACCGCCAGGACTACTGCGGCTGCGTCTTTTCCCGCCGGGAACGCGACGCACGGGTGGCAGCACAGGAAAATGGCAACAGCTGATGTGCTCTTTGAAGTGCCCGGCCAAAAGCTCCGTCAGGATATGCTGTACGAACTGATCTTCCTGAAACTTATAACAGCAAACGCCCTTTGCAGCAGATCTTTTTCCTGTAAAGGGCGTTCGTATTTCTGTCATATTTCTCATGATACCAGAAAACCCGCAGAACCTTACGTCCTGCGGGTTTCTAAAGAATAAGCCGAAAATCAGATTCGAACTGACGACCCCTTCATTACGAGTGAAGTGCTCTACCGGCTGAGCTATTTCGGCCTGTGAAATTCATTTTCTGAATGACACAATCATTATTATACCGTATTTTTTTGAAATTGCAAGCATTTTTTTGAAATTTATGAATCTTTTTCTAAAATTTGTTCCGCCCCACTGATTTCCCGCCGTTTCCATCCCTGTTGTTTTCACCTCCCTGGCGCAAATTTTATGCATAAACTTTGTCCTTACTTTCAAAAATTAAGGAAAACCATCCCTTTTCCTTATAAAAATTAATGTATTTTGAAAGAAAAGCATTGACAACCGCCAAAAAAGTAAGTATAGTTTTTAACTAAAGGAAGAAAGGGGCTGTTGTCATGACCATGCAATACGATAATCTGGAAGACAAGCTCAGTCAGCTTGTAGAGTATACGAAAGATTCCGGAAAGATTGATTTATCTTTATACACTGAGTACGATGTAAAACGGGGACTGCGTGATTCCACTGGTAAAGGTGTTCTCACCGGCCTGACCGAAATTTCCGATGTTATCGGCTTCGATATTGATGAGCGCACCGGCGAAAAAGTTCCGACCGATGGCCGTCTCTATTTTCAGGGCTATAACGTCGCAGATCTGATCAAAGGTATGGAAGGACGACGCTTCGGTTTTGAAGAGATTACCTATCTTCTTCTGTTCGGTTCTCTTCCGACAGAACCGCAGTTAAATGATTTCAACGAAATTTTAAGTATCTACCGCGAGCTGCCGGACACTTTTGTCCGCGACGTTGTCATGAAGGCAACCAGCAAAAACATGATGAATACTCTGCAGCGCTGTGTGCTGACCCTGTATTCCTACGACGAAAAGCCGGATGACATTTCCATTCCGAACGTCCTCCGCCAGGCTTTGAGTCTGATCGCCAAAATGCCGCTGATCGCCGTTTACGGCTACCATGCATACCGCCACTACCACGAAAACCAGAACCTGATCATCCGAAATCCGAAACCGGAGCTGTCGATGGCTGAAAACATTCTGCAGATGCTTCACCCGGATGGAGATTACACTGCTCTGGAGGCAAAGGTTCTCGATGTTGCGTTAATTCTTCACGCAGACCACGGCGGCGGAAATAACTCAACATTTACGACACACGTTGTCTCCTCCTCCGGAACCGATACCTACTCTGCTGTTGCGGCTTCTTTAAGTTCCTTAAAAGGACCGCGCCACGGCGGTGCCAACTTGAAGGTTATGGAGATGTTTGAAAATATTGAAGAGAATGTTACAAACTGGGAAGACGAAAACGAACTGCGCACCTACCTGACCAAAATGCTTGATCGTGAAGCATTCGATGGAACTGGTCTTGTCTATGGTATGGGCCATGCTGTTTATACCCTGTCCGATCCACGTTGTGTGATTCTGAAAGAATATGCAAAGAAGCTTTCCGCTGAGAAGCACCGCGAGAAAGAATTTGCTCTCTATGAGTCTGTAGAACGCATTGCCGGCGAGTGTATCGCCCAAAAGCGCCGTCTGCTCAAACCAGTCTGTGCAAATGTTGATTTCTACAGCGGTTTCGTCTACGCAATGCTTGGCCTTCCAAAAGAGCTCTACACCCCGATCTTTGCTATCTCCCGTATCTCCGGCTGGTCCGCACACCGGATCGAAGAGCTTGTCAACGAAGGAAAGATCATCCGTCCGGCTTATAAATATGTCGGTCATCATCGTCCGTACGTTGCCATTGAAAGAAGAACCCCAAGAAAGACTTCCCACAGTTTTTCAAATAACTAAAAAATTATGCGAAAAGGACACCTGCCCGTACCGTTCTGGTATCGGGCAGGTGTCCTTTTATTGCCAAGTGATCTCTCGAAAAACCCGCGGAGCGTGCTTCTCATGGTTATAAACAAAACTCTGCGTTATACCCGGATCTTTGTTCCCTTGGTGTCTCGTTTTGCCAGCTTAATCTTCGCTGTCAGAGAAATCTCTTTGTCGTGATACGTGATCGTGTAATCCATCCGGCTTGCCAGCAGATACGCATGCTCTACCGCGTCGTCCTCTGCCATACGGATACCACGCACACCAACGGCTGCTTTTTTCTTCTCCGGCACTTCACTCGTAAGGAAGCGCAGGAAGACACCGTTTTTCGTCTGCAGAACCACATACTCCTGCTCCTGGCAGACCTCGGCAAGAATCAGACGGTCCTCCTCGGATGAAAGCTTCGTCGCCGCGATCGTTCGTTTTACGACATCAAACTCGGATCCATCGACAAGTTTTACCATACCGGCCGCGCTGACGAACAGCAGCTTATTGTTCTTGATATTTTCCAGTGCATCGACGTAAATCATCTGCTCCTTCTGGCTGCTGTAATTTCCAAGGTTGTCGATCGGCGTTCCCTTGTCACGGAATCTTCCATACGGGATGTCCATTACTTTGATGCTGTGCATCATGCCAAGATCCGTAAAGACGCAGATCTTATCGGTGTTTTTGCACTGGAACACATATTTGTTCTCGTTGTGCACAGCCTCTTTGTTCCGCTCGTAAGCAGACGTATCGATCGTCTTCGCATAACCGAAGCGGTCCATCAGGAAGACAACATCCATCTCCTCGACCTTCGGCTCCTCAAGAACAATCGCCTCAGCATTTTCAATCGCCGTTTTCCGCTTGTGGCCGTACTCTTTTTTTATCTGCGTCAGATCTTCCATAATAACTTCCGACATCGAGTCGTAATGATTTAAGATATCCTCGTACTTTGTAATCTTCGCCACAGTCGCCTCATGATCTTTTAAGAGTGCTTCCACTTCCAGTCCGATCAGTTTCTGCAGACGCATCTCCAGAATCGCCGTTGCCTGGCGTTCCGTAAAGCAGAGCTGTGCTGCCATACGCTCACTTGACTTTGATTTGAAGCGGATACCATCGGTCACTCCCATAATCAGACACTCTTTGACCTGCTTCTGTGTCTTGCTTCCGCGCAGGATCTCAATGATCAGATCGATCACATCGCATGCCTTGATCAGACCTTCCTGCACCTCGCGGCGCTCCATCTCTTTGCGGAGAAGGTTCTGGTATTTGCGGGTTGCCACTTCAAACTGGAAATCAACGTGATGCTCGATCACCTGTTTAAGGCTTAACGTCTCCGGTCTTCCATCTGCCACGGCGAGCATGTTGACACCGAACGTATCTTCCAAACGTGTTTTCTTGTACAGCAGATTCGTGATCCGCTCCACATCCGCGCCTTTTTTCAGTTCGAGCACGATGCGTGTTCCTTCTTTCGAGGACTGGTTGGAAATGTCGACGATTTCCGGCGCTTTCTTGCTCTCCACAAGCCCCGCCACATCGTTCAGGAACTTTCCGATGTTCGCACCGATCATCGGGTACGGAATTTCGGTGATCACAAGATACTGCTTTCCGTTTCTGCCTTTCTCCACTTCCACTTTTCCGCGGATTTTAATCTTTCCGACACCTTTTTCGTAGATCGACAGCAGGTCATCCTGATTGACGACAATACCGCCGGTCGGGAAATCCGGTCCTTTGATGTATTTCATCAGACCTTTGACGGTGATGTCGTTGTTTTTCATGTAGGCCTTGACCGCATCCACAATCTCACACAGGTTGTGCGGCGGAATGCTTGTTGCCATACCGACAGCGATACCGTCTGCGCCATTCAACAGAAGGTTCGGCACGCGCACCGGCAGAACAGACGGCTCTTTTTCCGTCTCGTCGAAGTTCGGTACGAAATCGACAACGTCTTTGTCGAGATCCTTTAAATAGACCTCCTGTGTAATTTTCTGCAGTCTCGCCTCGGTATATCGCATTGCAGCGGCACCGTCACCCTCAATCGACCCGAAGTTTCCGTGACCGTCCACAAGCGGCTGCCCTTTTTTGAAATCCTGTGCCATTACGACAAGAGCATCGTAAATGGAACTGTCGCCGTGCGGATGGTATTTACCCATCGTATCGCCGACGATACGCGCGCACTTTCGGAACGGCTTGTCGTACTGGATGCCGAGCTCATACATGTCATACAGAGTACGGCGCTGTACCGGCTTTAAACCGTCCCGCACGTCCGGAAGCGCTCGGGAAATGATGACGCTCATCGCATAATCAATATAAGATTTCTGCATGACCTCAGAATATTCGGTCCGTATAATCTGATCTTCTGATTTTTCTTTCATCTTCCTTTGTCCTTCCTGTTAAATATCCAGCTCTGCATCGGTTGCATGCTCATAAATAAATGCTTTCCGCGGCGGAACCTCGGTTCCCATCAGTACTTCCGTCACATCGGAGGCCATACGGGCATCCTCGATCTCCACACGCTTCAAAAGTCTCGTCTCCGGATTCAGTGTCGTCTCCCAGAGCTGCTCCGGGTCCATCTCGCCAAGACCTTTGTAGCGCTGCAGCGTAAATTTTTCTTTGTGTGTCTTTCTGTATTTTTCCAGTGCTTTGTCGTCGTACAGATACTCTTCTTTTCCGCGGGACGGCATTGCCTTGTAAAGAGGCGGCATCGCGATATAGACATGTCCCTCGTAGATCAGCTCCGGCATGAAACGGTAGAACAGTGTCAGCAGCAGCGTTGAAATATGCGCACCGTCGACATCGGCATCTGCCATGATGATAATTTTATCGTAACGGAGCTTTGTGATATCGAAGTCGTTGCCGTAACCCTCGGAAAAGCCGCAGCCGAATGCATTGATCATGGATTTGATCTCGGCATTTGCCAGAACTTTATCAATAGAAGCCTTCTCTACGTTCAGAATCTTACCGCGGATCGGCAGAATCGCCTGGAAATTACGGTCACGCGCCGTCTTTGCGGAACCGCCCGCAGAATCTCCCTCGACGATAAAGATCTCGCACAGCGACGGATCCTTTTTCTCGCAGTTTGCCAGTTTGCCGTTCGTATCAAACGAATATTTCTGCTTGGTCAGCATATTTGTCTTGGCTTTTTCTTCGCTTCTGCGGATTTTGGCAGATCGCTCAGCGCAGGCAAGAACATTTTTCAGCACTTCGAGATTGCGGTCGAAATACAGCGGAATCTCCTCGCCTGTTACTTTTCCGGCGGCCTTTGCCGCATCCGGGTTGTCCAGCTTCGTTTTTGTCTGGCCCTCGAACCGCGGATCCGGGTGCTTGATCGAAATAACAGCGGTCATACCGTTTCGGATATCCGATCCCGTAAAGTTATTGTCTTTTTCTTTTAAGACACCGATCTCTCTGGCATAGCTGTTCATAATCGTCGTAAAGGTCGATTTGAAACCGGAAATATGGGTACCGCCCTCAGCGTTGTAGATATTATTACAGAAGCCGAGCACGTTTTCCTGGAATTCGTTGATATACTGGAACGCACATTCTACGGTAATGCCCTCAGATTCCCCTTTGAAATAAATCGGATCGTGGATTGCCTCTTTGTTCTTATTCAGATCGCGCACAAAACCAACAATGCCGTCCGGCTCGTGATACGTCAGGTGCTCCTCTTTTCCATCGCGCAGATCGGAAAAATAAATGGTAAGCGCCGGGTTCAGATATGCAGTCTCATGGAGACGGCTTTTGACCTCTGTTGCGGAAAAACGTGTTTTCTCAAAGATTTCCGGATCCGGCAGGAAGTTGATGCGGGTTCCGCTGTTCTTCGTTTTTCCGATCTTCGGCAGCAGCCCATCCTCATCGAGTTCCTGTACGGCAACACCTCGTTCGTAGCGGTCGTGATAAACCCAGCCGCCGAGGCTGACCTGTACGTCAAGATAGGTGGAAAGCGCATTGACAACCGAAGAACCGACACCGTGCAGACCGCCGCTTGTCTTGTACGCATTGTTGTCGAATTTACCGCCGGCGTGCAGGGTTGTAAAAACGAGACGCTCCGCCGGAACGCCTTTTTCATGCATGCCGACCGGAATTCCGCGGCCGTTGTCGGTCACGGTCGCCGAGCCGTCTGCTTCAAGTGTTACGTGAATGGTGTCGCAGTAGCCCGCAAGATGCTCGTCCACCGCATTGTCTACAATTTCATAAATCAGATGATTCAGGCCTTTCCGCGAGGTACTTCCGATATACATACCAGGGCGCTTACGCACTGCTTCGAGACCTTCCAGCACGGAAATACTGCTGGCATCATACGTTTCTTTTTTTGGCATAACTGTTCTATCCTCACTTATGTGTTACTGTCTTTTTCTCTTAAAAATACTTCTGTCTGTCCCCTTTTGGGGCACAGTATTTTATTATATCATTTTTCTTCCCGGAATAGCAAGATTTTCTTTAGAAGAAAGAATCTCCTCCGTTCATCAGCTCCTTAAAAGAAGTCACGTAGCGGTCTGCTTCCTGCTCCATCTTTGCGCGGTTTCCTTCCCCGCTTCTGTCATACACGCCCACAGCCGCAAATCCGCCCATTTTGGCGCCGCGGATTCCCGCTAGGATATCTTCATATACCACACACGTTTCCGGCGGAAGAGACAGCTTTTCAGCCGCTTTCTCGTAGATATCCGGAAAGCCCTTGCCGCGCTTTACTTCCGAGACGGTGACAAATGCTTTAAAACACTCATAAATCCCATTTCTCTTTAAGGCCGGCTCATACAGCTCCGGGCTCGATGAGGTAGCAACCGCCATGCGGATTCCTTTTTCTTTTAAATAGCGGAGATATTCTGCTGCCCCGTCTTTTAACTCCACTTCATACGTATAGGCGTCGACCGCCATCTGATGCCACTCCTGAATCAGCTCTTCCGGCGTTTCCGGAAAGCCGAACCGTCTGATCGTGTAGCGGGCAGCCTCCAGAAAGCCGAGCGGTGTAATCGCCTCCTGATAATCCGGCGGAACCTCAAGTCCTCTCTTCTTTAAAAATGCAACATCGATGTCATCCCAGACCCACATCGAGTCGAGCAGTGTTCCGTCCAGATCAAAAATGGCTCCTTTGTACTGTTTCATTTGTCTTCTCCTTCTCTATTCTAATCTTTTTTCTTTCTTTTTAGAACGTATTTCTGTTTTTCTTAGAACATTTGTTTGTTTTATCATACCATAACTGGCAAAAAATGCAAGTAAAATGCGAATTTCGCTACTTTTTGAAATTTTTTAAATTTTTTTCAAAAAAACACTTGCATTTTCTCCAGACATCGTGTATTATAAGCGAGTACGGTTCGTTGGTCAAGAGGCTAAGACGTCGCCCTCTCACGGCGAAAACAGGGGTTCGATTCCCCTACGAACTGCTGAAGGTTCGCAGGATGCCTTCTCTCTTAAAAATTCTGTTTTAAGCGACATGGTTCGTTGGTCAAGAGGCTAAGACGTCGCCCTCTCACGGCGAAAACAGGGGTTCGATTCCCCTACGAACTGCTGAAGGTTTTGCAGAATCCCTTCTCTTTAAAAATTCTGTTCTATATCATACGGTTCGTTGGTCAAGAGGCTAAGACGTCGCCCTCTCACGGCGAAAACAGGGGTTCGATTCCCCTACGAACTGTTGAAGGTTTCACAGAGTTCCTTCTCTTTTAAAAATTCTGTTCTATATCATATGGTTCGTTGGTCAAGAGGCTAAGACGTCGCCCTCTCACGGCGAAAACAGGGGTTCGATTCCCCTACGAACTGTTTTGAAGCGGAGCCTGTGCGGCTCCGTTTTTTGTTGCTTTGCATCCTGTCTATTTGAAAAAGCCCGGCAGCTTTCCTGTCGGACTTTTTATTTTATCATTCTCTATTCTTTTCAGCTTCACTCTGCGTAAATCTTAACCAGCTCTTTCAGCATTGCCACCGCCAGTTCCATTCCCTCGACGGTAATGTGCTCATACGGTCCATGATACGCATATCCACCGGTTCCAAGGTTCGGGCACGGCAGACCCATGAAGCTTAAGCGCGCACCGTCTGTACCGCCGCGGATCGGAAGAATGATTGGCTCCATGCCGGCTCTTCTGGCTGCCTCTTCTGCATTTTCAATCAGATGGTAGCAGGGACGAATCTTCTCGGACATATTGCGGTACTGCTCTTTGATCTCCAGCTTTACGGTTCCTGCCCCGTATTTTTCATTCATCTCTTTTTCAATCCGGCGCAGATTCTCTTCTTTTGCTGCAAACTTCTCTGCATCGTGATCACGGATGATATATTCCGACTCGGCATGTGCTACATCACCGCTCATTCCGGTCAGGTGATAGAAGCCTTCGTATCCGTCTGTGTTTCTCGGAGACTCTGCTTCCGGCAGGAGAGACTGAATCTCGCTCGCTACAGCAATCGCATTAATCATCGTATCTTTCGCACTGCCCGGGTGAACATTAAATCCGGTCACGGTAAATTTTGCACCGGCTGCATTAAAGTTTTCGAACTCGATCTCTCCCTCTGCCCCACCGTCTACGGTATAAGCAAATTCTGCATCGAATCCCGGAACATCGAAGAAGTCAGCACCTTCTCCAATCTCTTCATCCGGTGTAAAGGCGATGGAAATCTGCCCATGTGGAAATTCTCCGGCAAGAAGCGCTTCTGCCAGCGTCATAATCTCTGCTACTCCTGCCTTATCATCTGCACCGAGTACCGTCGTTCCATCGCTTGTAATCAGCGTTTTACCGGCCAGGGATGCAAGATGCGGAAATACCGCAGTCTCCAGCGTTCTGCCGCTTTCAGACAGTTTCAGATCCTTTCCGTCATAATTTTCATGAACCACCGGGTTTACAGCATGGTCCGCAAAATCCGATACGGTATCCATATGGGCGATAAAACCCAGCTTTGTTTTGCTCTCATATCCCTTCGTTGCAGGAATCTTTCCATATACATAGCATTTTTCATCTATGCGGACATCCGACACGCCAAGCTTCTTCATTTCTTTTACCAGCTGCTCCGCCAGGACTCTCTGGCACGCGGAAGACGGATGTGTTCCGCTTCTTTCATCGCTCGGTGTCGGCACTTTAACATAATTCAGTAATCTTTCATATGCTTTCATTTTCTTCTTCTCCTTCTTATTTCATCAGCTTCTGGATGGTTTTGCAGAGCTCATCCACGGCGCCTTCTTTTCCCTGCCGGATATCCTCCACAACGCAGGATTTGATGTGGCTGGAAAGCAGTACCTTGTTGAAGCTGTTTAATGCAGACTGGATCGCGGATACCTGGGTCAGGATATCGACGCAGTAGCGGTCGCTCTCCACCATTTCCCGTATTCCGCGCACCTGGCCTTCAATTCTCGAAAGACGGTGGATCAGATCTTTGTATTCTTTTTCGTCCCGCACTTTTTTCCGGTCGCATTCACTGCAGTGTGTACAACATTCACCCATGAGGTTTCCTCCTTGTGTTCCGTCACTCTATATACCCCGTCTGGGTATGAATTTATGATACTCTTTTGCCCAGGCTTTGTCAATCTTCGATTTTTGCCGCAAGCGCGCCGTACAGCTTCTGGTTTACCAGACTTGCCGCGCTGCACTCCGCCTCCGGCGCGTTCGCCGACGGCTCTCCGCAGAGATCGACCGCGAGCACCTTTCTCCCCGCAAGACAGTCCTTTGCAAGGGACAGCAGCTCATCCACACGCACATTTCCCTGATCCCAGTTCGTATCAAGCTCCTCCTTTGACAGAATGTCCTTATCGACCGACAGATATACCGGAAATGTTCCCGCATGGGATGCAAAAACCTCTTTGATCTTCGCCGCTCCGCTTCCGTCGTCGAGCTCTTCCTGTGTCACAAACCAGACATGCTCCATCGCTTCCGTTTCCCGCACCAACGCCTCCGGCGGGCCGATTACACAGATTCCTTTGATGTTTTGATACGCCCCGGCAGCATCCCGGATCCAGGAACCGCAGGAGAGCACCGGAAGAAGCGCCGGCGGCTGCATATCGGTATGGTGGTCGAATACGGCTAAAAACAAATCTTCTTTTTCCAGTCCCAGCAGCAATTTGCTCATATAGTGATAATTGCCAGAATCCAGAAGGCGGATCCGCGGCAGCTCTTTCGTTTCTTTTTTTCGGCCAAGTTCCGCTTCCAGAAACTGCTCCGTCTCCGGATCGAGATAACCGTCAGTTCCCCGGAGCTCTCTCAGATCCCAGATCTTTCCCGCCTGCTCCCAGGCATATCCTTCGGACTCATAAATTCCGGAAAGGCTAAAACAAAATGGTTTCATCTTCTCTTTTACTCCTGTTATTTATTTAATGGATTCAGCTTTCTTCCCGCCGTCACAAGAAGAACGGCTGATATCAGAAGCTGCAGAACGGCACTCGCCTCCGGCAGATAATGGATCAGCGGATTCTGTCCGTAATTTCCAAGCAGATAGCAGAGCTGTTCCATCTCTCTTCCATTCCCAAGCTGGCGGCTGATGATCCCCGCAAACGAGGTAAACGGATTGAAAAGAAGAAGGTAAATTACACCTCCTACATCGATCTGCTGATAAGCTGCCGTCATCTCCTGCTGCAGCAGTCCTGCGTAGTAGGCAAGCCCCGTGCAGGCGCATATTCCTACGACCAGAAAAACGACAATGACATAGGAAAGAACGGTCGCCAGTGTGGTCCGCTTAAAAACAACCGAACAGAAAATGCCGATACTGCCGACAAAAATTCCGGTCAGAAGAAGTCCTCCCGCCATCAGAAGCAGTCCGCCAAGGCCGATACCGCCGAACACCACAACAAGGGACAGCACCGGCAGTGCCGAAACCGTCAGTATCAGAACAACGCCAAGCGATGCCTCCAGCTTTCCCGTAATGATTCTCCACGGGTTCAGGTTCGTCGTCAGCAGCACATCCAGCGTTTTTTTCTCACGCTCCAGCGAAATGCTTCCTCCCGCAACCGCCGGAACCGAAAGGACAACGAGAATAAACAGAAGATACGTCATCAGAATATAGCAGTTCATCGGAACGCTGTAGCTGACCGGTGCCAGATAGCCAAGCTGGCTGCTCTCCCCGAAATAGCAGACAAACGCAACCACGGCAAGCAGCAGATTGCAGACAAAAATAATCCAGGAAATCCGCGATGACCGCGAGTTCCGCTTCATTTCTTTTTCAAATACAGGATTTAACCGCACGTTTCGTTCCCTCCTTATCCGATCGTGTTTCCGAACGTTTCTGTGTTTCGGCTCTTCTGTTCCGTTTCCCCGGTCAGATGAAAGAACAGGGACTCCAGGCTGTTGTGTTCCCGTGCAAATGAAACCACAAGGATTCCGGCATCCACCAGTTTCTGCAGCAGATACGCCTCCTCCTCCCGGCTTCCCGAAAACCAGGCCGCAATCTTGTTTTCATCCACAGAAAGGCGGCTGACCTGCGGATCCTGCCGCAATAGTTCCAGCGCCTTTGGCACCTGGTTCAGCACAGTGATGCGCAGCGGATTGGAGCTGTCGATCGCAAGCATAATGTTTTCCAGCTTTCCCTGCTGTACCATGACACCTCCGTTGATGACACCGATGCTGGTGCACAGATCTGCTAATTCCGAAAGAATATGGGAGCTGATCAGAATCGTATAATCCTCCCGCGCCAATCGCTGCAGGAGAAGCTGAAAATCCTTTCTTGAACGCGGATCCAGACCGGAATTCGGTTCGTCCAGCACCAGAAGCTTCGGTTTATGGATCATCGCGCGCGCCAGACAGAGCCGCTGCTGTATGCCCCTTGAGAGCGAATCCACCATCTGCTCCTCTTTTCCCGATAGTTCGACCATCTCCAGCACTTCCCGCGCACGGACAGTTCCTGCCCGCCCGTAAATTCCATACGATGCGGCAAAAAATTCCAGATACTCTATCACGCTTAAGTTTTCATAGACGCCAAAGAAATCAGGCACAAAGCCGATCAGGCTTTTCTGCTTCAGAATATTTTTTGTCGTCCGCACGCCGTCCAGCCACAGATCGCCGCCGTCGCTCTTTAAAAGCCCTGAAATAATGCGCAGCGTCGTTGTTTTTCCCGCACCATTCGGTCCGACAAAGCCGTAAATATCGCCTTTTTTTACTTCCATATCAAGACCGTTCAGGGCATATGTTTTTCCGTATTTTTTGGTCAGTTTCTCAATTTTCAGTATCGGCATTTGGCTCCTCCGTTAACAGATTCTCCAGATATTGCTCCGGTGGGATCTCTTTCGCCTTTACGATCAGATTCGGTGCCTCATAGTATCCATAATTTTCATGATACTCTTCTCCCTTTTCCTCTTCGGAAAGACGGTACCGCACACGGATCTGGTTGTCCGCATTCACATACTGCGCCTCCAGTGCCGGATCACTCGCAAAATCGATCTCCCAGTCGGAAATTTTATCATACGTTCCCGTCTGAAAATTGTACAGATCAATGATTCCATTGAAATTCCGGATCTTGGTCCCATCCTCCGTGCGGGCTTTCTCGAAAGCAAGCGAAAGAATGGTTCCCCGTTTTCCTCCCCCGCCGGTTTCTGCCGCCTGGATCTTATCTTCTAACGCCGTCATCGCATACGGCCAGAATGCAGGATCATAGATTCCCTCGGAATCCGGCTGCATCACGCCTTTAGCATACATTCCATACAGACACCAGATGTTGTTGTTTTCAAAGACACCGTTCAGATAATACGTTACTTCTGTTTCCTCTTCCGAGATTCCGCCGGAATTCGGTCCCATTTCAAAGCTTACCGTGTTTCCGCCGTCCCATCCGCTGTACTCCTGCGCATACGGACAGTACACAACGCCGGCCTCTTTCATGTCCACAAACACTTCCTGATAGTAATACGAGATTCCATACGCTTCGTATCCGCTGTCAAGCTGGAACGTATCGTCATTGCCTGCCAGCTTTCCAAAGAAAAGGCAGTTGTCACTCCGGTTCGGCATGTGATTATAGATGACGCCGTCCAGATAATTTTTCTCTATCTCCGGCAGATCTTCTGCCGCACTCCAATTTCCGAAATCCCGCACGCTGTCCGCTTCTATTCCATCCAGCGTGATCGTCTCCCCGTTTTTGATGTCTCCAATGAGGGCACAGTAACCTGGAACGGCGATCACACAGCTCTCCAGATCATAGCCTGTCTTATTTTCCACGGTTCCGCTGATCTTCTGATCCCAGAAATGAAACGTGCCTTTCAGTCCTTCGCCTTCGTCCAGCGTTTCCATCCGCTGCATGCCGAACTCATTCAGGGCAAATGCAGCCTGATTGGAAATTTCTGCCCTGTTTTTCTGTTCTCCGAAACTGATCTCCGTCTTTTCATATTCCGCATCCTCCGTTTCCGGCTGTGCCGTGCTGTTGGACATATAGTCCATACGGTTGTACGTCACCAGATCGTAGGACGGATCCAGATACAGCTCATAGGAAGCATTGTACGGCGCCTGTGCACAGAAATTAATGTAATCTTTCTGGTATGTATCGTACTGCCAGATTTCTCTTACATACGTCAGCACCGGGGCCTTGAGCCTCGTGCTCTGGCCAAACAGACTGATCAGCATAACAAAGACGGCCGAGCAGGCACAGATCGCCCCCCAGAGATACTGACGTTTTCCTGTTTTTTTCAAAAAGAAATACAATCCCGGCCCTGCCAGAACCAGATAGACCAGAATCAGGCCGCCGTACAGCACCGTATTCGGACGGTTCCGGATCCTAGTGTTTTCCAGAAGATCGGAAATCGTATAGTATTTCTGATAATTCGTATTTCGTTTTGCCAGAAGGCGGCTGGTGGTCTCTTCGTCCAGAATATTTTTCAGAAAATCTACCGGCGCTTCTTTAAACGCACTGCGCTGGCTTTCCGCAAATGTCTCGTTTCCCGAAAAGGTAATCAGAAGGCCTCCCTCTGCCTGCCAGAGATCAATTTCTTTCTGGAGTGTCTCATCCAGTTCTTCTTTTGACTGCTCCAGAAGGATCAGCACATCCGGCGAATACGACTCCGCAAGCCCGACAAGCTCCTCTGCCCGGACAGATGCAGCTTCCACCTCATAAATCCCGTCGTTCAGCGTAACTCCATTCAGCTGCTGCCCGTAATTAGTTTCTTCTTCCACAACGCAGACTTCCACCTTGGACTGGAAGAAGCCTTCACTCGAAATCGTTTCTTCCCGACTGTACACCGTGTCCCTCTGGCTGTTCTCCAGGCACAGGACACAAAAAGACGTATTTTCCACCAGAAGCCCTGCCGAAAAAGTCTTTGTAACGGTTCCGTTCGCCGGAATATAGATTGGAAAACGGTACGTAAAAAGGCTGTTTCTTCCGTCGCCCGACCGCTTGACCCCCAAAAACAGTTTTGAGAGAATGCCTTCTCCACTGTTTCTGCGGTAAATCGATTCCGCGGCGTTTTTTATCTGAAAAACAAAGTATCCTTCAAATTCAACAGCGCTCTCATTTGTGATTGTCACACGAATCGGTACGTGATTCCCATCCTGATAGTTTCCTTCGAATCCATAAGAAAAATCAATCTGGTATTCCCCTGCGTAGCTGTTGGCAAGAAACTGCTTTTCTTTCCCGCCGCTTCTTCCGCCATCCGACGGCGTGTTCTGATAAAGTTCTGTCCGCGTTGTCATCGCAGACACCCTCTGAACTCCCGCCAGAAGCAGAATCAGCAGCAAAATACCGGACAGACAGCAGATTTTGCTTCTTCTTTTCCTGTTCATCGCTTTTCGTCCTCTTTCTTCCCCTTTGGCATTCCGACCGGCAGTTCCACCTCAAAGACGGTTCCCTGCAGATCACTTTTTACCCGCACCTGTCCATGATGCAGTTCCGCAATCTGCTGTACAATCGCAAGTCCAAGTCCCGTCCCGCCGGTATCGCGGCTCCTCGACTGCTCTGTCCGGTAAAATTTCTGGAAAATATGATCCAGTTCCTGTTTTGGAATGATCCGTCCGTAGTTAATGACACGCGTGACCACATATTCGCCCTCTTTTTCCATTGAGACGCGGATCTGTTTTCCTTCTTTTCCGTATTTGACAGCATTGTTCAGCAGATTTCCAAAGAGCCGTGCCAGCAGCTCACCGTCCGCCTCGAGAAAAATCGCATGTTCCGCATGCAGAAATTCCACCTGAAGCTCATTTTTCACAAAAGACGGCGTCATCTCGTCGAGCATCTGCTCCATCAGCTGCACCAGATCAAGTTTTCCGAGATGCAGCTGCATCTCTTTGTGCTCCAGCTTGACGAATCCAAACAGCTCGTTCGTGAGCTGCTCCAGACGGAGTGCTTTCTGATAGGCAATATCGATATAATGATTTCTCGTCTCCTCATCCAGATCCGTCCGCGTGCGCACCCAGCCGAGATAGCCGATAATCGAAGTCAGCGGCGTACGGAGGTCATGTGCCACGGATGAGACAAGATCGTTTTTCGTATGCTCCGCGATCCGTTCCCGTTCCATAATTTCCTTGATATTCTGCTGCATCGTATTTAAGTTCTCCGCCATCACAGAAAACTCGTCATTTCCCTTTACCTCGATCGGATGATCAAAATCCCCTGCTGATATCTCCTTTACCTTTTCCAGAATCTTCCCAATGTATCGGATGGTTTCGCGCATCAGGAAATAAAAGGTCAGGCAGAACGAAAGCAGCGCAGCCGCCGTCAGAATCATCGTCCGCACCGATGGGCGGAGGCCTCCCGGTCCGATCCAGGCGCTCCGGTAACCGATGTTCATCAGTCCATTGCCGAAAAAGGTCAGAATCCCGTCGGTAAGCGTCACTACAAGCACCGTGACAAGTGCACTTACAATCAGATCAAAGACCATCCTCTGGCTGAAGTTTTTTATAAAATCAGGCTTCAATTTTGTATCCCACTCCCCAGACTGTTGTAATAATCTTATCTTCTCTTGTGTCGTCTTTCATTTTTCCGCGCAGACGGCGGATATGTACCATAACCGTGTTGTTCGCCTCATAGAATTTTTCATGCCAGACGCGCTCGAAAATTTCGTCTGTACCGAACACGCGGCCCGGGTTGGAGGCCAGCAGATACAGAATATCAAATTCAATCGGTGTCAACTTGATGCTTTCTCCGTAGCAGACAACCTGATGGGTTACCTTGTTGATTTCCAGATGCTTTAAGGAAATCACTTCCTGGCGCTCGTGCGGCTTCGACGGATTCAGTTCGCGGTAGCGGCGGAGCTGGGATTTTACACGCGCCATCAGCTCCAGCGGATTGAACGGTTTTGCCACGTAATCGTCTGCTCCCGTTGACAGACCGACGATCTTGTCGATATCCTGCGTTTTGGCACTTACCATGATGATCGGAATGTTGTTCGTCTCCCGGATGCGGCGGCACATCGCAATACCGTCCATATCCGGCATCATCACATCGAGCAGCACCAGGTCGATTTTTTTCTCCTCCAGAATGCGGAGTCCCTCTTTTGCACTGTACGCTTTTAATACCTGAAATCCATCGCTGATCAGATAAATTTCCAGCAGATCCGCGATTTCTTTTTCATCATCCACAACTAAAATATTTGTTTCTTCCACGTCGTTTCCATCCTCTCTGTTTTTAACTACCGTAATGGTACCATGAATATTCAAAAAAATCTTTACTTAATTCTTACGTCTGTATTATCTATTATAAAAAGAAAAGCCTCCTTCCACAAGAGGCCGCTTTTCTTTTCTTCTTATATTTTTTATCTTCGTACTGCGCGGCGGTATACCACAAGAGAAACCGCTGCGGAAATGACCTCTGTGATCCAGAAGGCATGCCATACGAAAACGCCGCCTCCCAGATGGGACAGCAGGTAAGCTGCCGGGAGAATGACAATGACATTTCGGCAGAGGGAAATGATCAGGGAAGATCCGCCTTTTCCGAGTCCCTCCAGCGCACCGGAGGATGTGATGGAAACTGCCGAAATCAAAAAGCCCACGCTGATGCGTGTCAGCGCCTGTCCGCCAAGACGGATGGTCTCCGGATTGCTGCTGAACAGTCCGATCAGCTGTTCCGGAATGGCAAGGCAGATGCCGGTTCCAATAAGCATGATCACCGCACACATAATCAGGGTAATCTCATAAATCTTCCGCACACGCTTATGCTCGCCTGCGCCGTAGTTGAAGCCGATAATCGGGCGCATGCCCTGTACAATGCCGTTTGCTGTCAGATAGATGAACGTCTGCAGCTTGTAGTAAATGCCGAGCACGACAACGTAGCTCTGGGAATACACGGCCAGGATTCCATTCAGTGCGGAAATCAGAAGAGACGGCAGCGCCAGGTTCAGGATCGCCGGGACGCCGATCGCGTACAGTCTTCCGACCAGATTTTTTCCTTCTTTTAAATATTCCGGACGGATTTTGACCGAAATCGGGCGGATCTTGTAAATGATCCAGTAAATCACGACCGGTGTCACCTGACCGATGCCGGTTGCAAGTGCCGCACCCTCAATTCCAAGACGCGGGAACGGTCCGATTCCGAAAATAATGAGCGGATCCAGAATGATGTTGACAATACAGCCGACCATCATACCGGTCATCGTCACTTTCATCCGGCCGACTGCCTGAAAAACCTTTTCAAAGTAAAGGTTTGCCATGATTGCTATGGTAAACAGAAAGATAATCCGTGAATACCGGACACCAAGATCGATGACAGTTTCGGAAGAAGAAAACATCCGCAGGAAACGCTCGATGACCAGAAGGCTTCCGATCGTTAAAATAACCGCATGCAGCATGGTAAGGGCAAGGCCCTGTGTTGCAGCACAGCCGGCTGCCTTTTTGTCACCCGCTCCCAGATAATACGAAATCACCGCATTCAGTCCGATTCCAAAACCGATGGCAACGGCATTTACAAAATTCTGTACCGGATAAACCAGGGAGAGCGCCGTCATGGCATCTTCGCTGATCTGTGCGACAAAGAAGCTGTCCACAATGTTATATAAGGAATTGACCAGCATCGAGATTACCATTGGAAGCGCCATCGAAACCAGCAGTGGAAATACTGGCTTTTCTTTCATAAAGTTTTCGTTCATTATTACCTCCATTTGTGATCTTTTCTGTTGGTGGGCTTACGTGCAGGCACGGACTTTGCTCCATTGCCACAAAAAAAGCCACGCAATTATCTGCTTTCGATAATTGCGTGGCGAAAAGAACTTTATTACAAGTTGAAAAATCCACACCAAGTTTGAGAGCAATATACCACACTTTGCCCGGGCTTGTCAAGATTTCTCCTGTAACTTTTTTTATTCTACATTTTTCAGTGCCTCGTCCATCGGAATCTTTTGGATGTGGCGGAACTGCAGCACAGCGATAACAGCATACGCCGCAAGGCCCATCAGATACATTTTTCCGTAAATTGCCGGATCAATATAGTATGTCAGCCAGCCGCTGTACTCGGAAAGCATAATGACATAAATCTGGCGGATCAGCGCGGAGGCAATGATCAGGCTGACACCGATTGAGACGATCACAACCCAGGTTGTCGCCGTCAAATACAGACTCAAAATTTCCCTGTTCTCGTAGCCGAGAATCTTTACCATCGAAATCGAAGTCGTATTCTTCTCGATGATCAGCTTCGTCAGCAGATAAATCAGCAGCATGAACAGTACAATCGAGAAAACATTGATCAGCTGGAACATTTCTCCCATCGACACATTGAGCTGCCGTGAAATCTTTGTCATATCATCTTCCGTAATTTTCGTCGCGATATACGATTCCTCCAGGTCCGTGATCGGCTCGTTGGAGAAATAGCCGTTAAAGTAGTCCTCTGGATGATCGAATTCCTCGCAGAAGACATCCATCGGCAGAAATACCGCAAGGGCTCCCGGGTAGGCATAAATGCTTTTTACTTCAAAGCTGTACGTTTTGTCCTCATACGGCTCTTTCAGTTCCAGTGTATCGCCGACTTTCATTCCATATTTTTCGGCATAACCGTCGGAAATCGTCACGCCGTCCTCAAACAGTTCAGCGGAAACATATTTGCTGTCTTTCTGAATTCCATATACCGAAATGCTCTCGCCCTCCCGGTTTTTCGGAATATTTTTCAGCGATGTAAGAGCAAACGTTTCCACGCCTTCCGTATTTGTCTTCAGCGATGGCGTCAGAAGTTTCTGCACAATTCCCATCAGCGTGTACTCATCATCCTCATCGATCGGATCCGGGACATTTAAAATATACTGGTAATCTGCCAGCATATTTTCCACCGCCTCCGTCTGGTAATGTGACAGCAGCGGTTTCATCATCATACCGAACAGCAACAGAATATTGGCAAATACGATACCGAGAAACAGGGTAAAGTAACTCGATTTGTTCTGCAGCAGGATCCGCAGACGAAACCGCGAGAAGAACCGGAAGTTCGGAAGACGCACCGCATGGCTTTTTCCTTTCTTTGCAAAATCGTGGCGCAGAAAACGCAGCGGTGACAGACGCAGACGGCCGGAAATCAGCACCGCGTTGATCACAAACATCAGAATTGCCGGAATTACGGTCGTGAGCAGAAATGCATTGGCATTCCACCGCGTCTGATATGTCGGCAGACTGTAGCTTCCATAATACATACCGGCGCAGATATCTTTAAACACGGTGTATCCCAGAATATTTCCAATCACCGCCGACAAAATCGTAATCAGTACCGGCAGGGACAGATAATGCAGCAGAAGTTCCCGTCTCGTATAGCCGGATGCGCGCAGCGTTCCGATCACCGACGCTTCTTTTACAATCGTATTGTTTGTCGTAACTGCAAAAATAAACGCCATGATGGCAATCAGGATGTACAGCAGTACCTCCACCATCACCTTGTCACCGCCCATATCGTCGCCGGTAAATTTGATTGCCTGATTGCCGTAGCGCGGCAGATAACCCGTCAGCGAGGAATGAGCCGCCAGAACCTCGACGAAATCATCGGACCATTCTTTTTCCTCGTTTTCATCTTTCGGTTCCGTATCATATTTCCAGGAATAGCAGTATTTGATATGGTCATCGGTAATGGCATCATACCCTTCTTCGGTCATGATTCCCACACCGAATTTAACCGCATCGAACATCATGTCACTCGAATTGCTGAACAGCGCACTGTAATCCGAAAGTGCCACAAGACCGGTAACCGTCAGTTCTTTTTTATCAACCGAGATCACATCACCGACCTGCAGGTCATTATTGTCCGCATACATACGGTCAATTGCAATTTCATCCTTCTGCTGCGGCATTTCGCCTTTCATCAGGCAGACCAGATTGACCTCTGTTCTGTTTTTAAAAAGACGGATCGTGCTCTCTGGTTCCGAATCCAGATCCGTGTCGGCATCTTCGTCTTTATAGAAATTCTCGTAAATCGTTACCTTCTCTTTTTCCAGCCGTGTTCTCTGGTTGTCGGTGAGCTTCTGTTCTGTTGTAAAATTTCCGTTTTCCACGTTGTATTTTTCAAAGCTTTCATCGTAAGCATACAGCATGCTCTCATCCACAACGAGAAAACCGGACACAAAGCCAATCGTCGCCGTCATAAACAGAAAAATAACGAGATATTTTCCAATATCGTTCTTCAGTTCCCGCAGCAGGCGTTTTCGTAATGGATTTTTCATACTTCCACCCCGCTTTACCAGTCCAGATCGCCGGCGGCGATTTTGGTCTCATTGACGTAGTTTTTACGGATCTGGCCGTCGCGCAGACGAATCACGCGGTCCGCCATGTTTTTGATCGCATCATTGTGTGTTACCATGATGACGGTGTTGCCGTACTTCTGATTGACGTCCTCGATCAGCTTCAAAATTTCTTTTGAAGTATGGTAATCGAGTGCACCTGTCGGCTCATCACAGAGCAGAATGCTTGGATTTTTGATGATAGCTCTTCCGATTGAAGTACGCTGCTGCTGACCGCCAGAGAGCTGGTTCGGCAGCTTGTCGCGGTGGTCATAGAGCCCCAGTGTCTTTAACAGATCGTTGATGTCGAGCGGATGATCGCTTAAGTATGCGCCAACTTCCATATTTTCTTTCACCGTCAGGTTTGGAATCAGATTGTACATCTGGAAAACGTATCCTAAATGTTTTCGTCTATACCGTGTCAGCGTTTTTTCATTCATATCCTCAATTTTTTCGCCTTCAATCACGATCGAACCGCTGTCCGCCTCGTCGATTCCGCCGATAATATTCAACAGTGTCGATTTACCGGAACCAGATGGACCGAGGAGAACACAGATTTCACCTTTTTCCACAGAAAACTGAATTCCCTTTAAGACCTCCACACGGCTTTCACCGGTTCCAAAACTCTTCTTCAGGTTATTAATCTCAAGAAACATAACTTTCCTCCCTGCATCTTTTTTCCTGAGTGTGTAAGAGTCTGTTTTGTGTTAGACTCTTCTAACCCCATAATACTGCTTTTTCTGTGAAATGAAAAGCGCTGTTAATGAGTATTTTTTCTCATTAGCAGCGCTCTTTCTTTTATTTTTTAACAGTAAAAAACCATCGGATCTCTCCGATGGTTTTTCCGATATACCTTCAAAACCGCATACACTACACATCTATCATTCCATCTTGTGAAC
>NZ_QUKM01000008.1:0-156841 GCF_003481245.1 Blautia sp. TF10-30 | reverse complement strand
TAAGTGACAAGTTTTTATTATTTCACTTGTCTACCTAGAAGGGAGCATATCAGCGGTTCACATATCAATCCCGACAGTCCCTTTTCTTTTTGTACGGAAAAAACTTGTAAATAAGACGCGAGTGTGCAAAAATAGACATAAAACAGATGCGGAGGCATCCTGAAAAAAAGAGGAGAACAACATGGAAAAACAGAAAAAGATAGCGCTGATTAACGATCTGACAGGCTTTGGCCGGTGCTCAACGGCTGTGATGGCGCCGATCGTGTCGGCGATGAAGATTCAGGCGGTGGCAGTTCCGACCGCAATTCTCTCAGCACACACGCAGTTTCCGACGTATTACTTTGATGATTATACTGACCGGATGAAGGATTACATTCAGACCTATAAGGATCTGAAGCTCGATTTCGATGCGATCTCGACCGGCTTTTTA
Source organism: Blautia sp. TF10-30 (assembly GCF_003481245.1). Classification (NCBI taxonomy): domain Bacteria; kingdom Bacillati; phylum Bacillota; class Clostridia; order Lachnospirales; family Lachnospiraceae; genus Blautia; species Blautia sp. TF10-30. The sequence continues at coordinate 156,411 of NZ_QUKM01000008.1, read as the reverse complement.
GGATCGGAACAGCAGGTGGATATTGTGCTTGATTTTATCCGCCATTTCAAGACGGACCGCAACTTTGTCATCGTCGATCCGGTCATGGGAGACTATGGGAAGCTGTATCGGACGTACACGAAAGAGATGTGCGACAAGATGAAAGAGCTGGTTCACTACGCGGATATCATCACACCGAACCTGACAGAACTCTGTACACTGCTCGATGCGCCGTATCCAGAGAACGGGGCTTCGATTGAGGAGCTGAAAGAGATGTGCGGAAAACTGGCGGAGCGGGGACCGAAACATATTGTTGTGACGGGCATCCACTTTAACCAGACGCAGATTGCCAACTTTATCTATAACAAAGGCGAAGACTTCCAGATTGTCATGGTAGACCGCATCGGCGGCGACCGGAGCGGTACGGGAGATGTCATTGCGGCAATTATCGCAGGCATGTATCTGAACGGCCACAGCCTGTACGAGTCGGTGAAAAAGGCGGCGGATTACGTATCGAAATGCATCCGCTACTGCGAAGAAAACGAAGTGCCGAGCTACTGGGGACTCTGCTTTGAAATGTTTATGAAGGACTTAACGGAGGAAGCGTAATGTATTTATATACTGTAACCGGAGCCGTCGGCGAGGAAGGGTATCTCGACCTTGCAAAGAGCGGCGATCTTACCGGAAAAAATGTCTATGTCAACATGACAAACAAATGCCCGTGCAGCTGTGTGTTCTGTCTGCGCCAGACGAAACAGCAGCAGGAGGGAAATACACTGTGGTTAAAAGAGGGCGAGCCATCCGTTGAGACGATGCTGGAGCTGTTCGCACAGTACGATCTGAACGTGATCAATGAACTGGTCTTCTGCGGCTTCGGAGAACCGCTTGAGCGGCTTGAGGATGTCTGTCGGGTGATCGATTCCTTAAAAGAAACGTATCCGAACCTGAAAGTGCGTCTGAATACGATCGGTCTTGCCAACCTGATCTATGGAAGAGATGTCACCCCGGAATTAAAGGGAAGATTCGATACCGTCTCGATTTCCTTAAACGCGCCGGATGAAAAGGAATTTCTGGAGCTCACGCGGTCGAAATTCGGCATCCAGTCGTACGAGGCGATCAAGGAGTTTGCGGTTCTTTCCAAACAGTATGTGCCGAATGTTGTGATGACGGTTGTCGAGAAAGTCATGCCAGAGGAGAAAATTCAGAAGTGCCAGGAGATCTGCGATACCTTAGGAGTTACTTTACGTGTCCGCCCGTTTGAAAATTGAGAGGCCCGCAATCTTTCGCTTGTATTTGAACAACATAACGCCTATAATGGGAAAGAAAAACAAAAGAGAGGGAGAGACGTATGAACGAGTCTAATGGAGTCATCCGCGATGCGAGAAAGCTCGGTATTCCTAAAATGCTGATTCTCGGATTGCAGCACATGTTTGCCATGTTCGGTGCAACCATTCTGGTGCCGATTCTGGTAAACAGCTACTTTGTAGACGCATGCGGCGAGGGGCCGTCCCGCGGTCTTACCGTATCCGTCACACTGTTCTGCGCCGGCTTTGGAACCCTGCTGTTTCATCTGTGCGCGAAATTTAAAGTACCGGCATTTCTTGGTTCTTCGTTTGCATTCTTAAGCGGTTTCGCCGCTGTTGCAAACCTGAATACCGGAAAATATGCCAGCATGAGTGTCAACGACAAGGCAGCCTATGCCTGCGGAGGTATTGTGGTAGCAGGTCTTCTGTACCTGATTTTTGCCTTGATCATCCGCATGGTCGGCGTCAAACGCGTGATGCGCTACCTGCCGCCGGTTGTCACAGGTCCGGTTATCATCTGCATTGGCCTCAGCCTTGCTGGTTCCGCCATTAATAATGCTTCGACGAACTGGTTCCTGGCACTGGTTGCGCTGGCAGTCATCATCATTTTCAACATCTGGGGAAAAGGAATGCTCAAAATCATTCCGATTCTGATGGGCGTTGTGATTGCCTACGCTGTGGCAGTTGTCCTGAATGCACTCGGCATCAAAAATCCGGACGGATCCGTGATCATCAACTTTGCGTCGGTTGCACAGGCAGGCATCGTCGGACTTCCGCCGCTGCAGCTCTGCAAATTCGATCTGACCAGCATTATGATCATGGCACCGATCGCGATCGCGACTATGATGGAGCATGTCGGCGATATGTCGGCGATCTCTGCAACCGTAGGAGAGAACTTCCTTTCTGATCCGGGCCTGCATAGAACCCTGCTCGGTGATGGTCTTGCAACCGCAATGGCAGGTTTCATCGGCGGACCGGCCAACACGACGTACGGCGAGAACACCGGCGTTCTGGAATTGAGCCGCGTACATGACCCGAGAGTCATCCGTATTGCCGCAGTCTTTGCGATTATCGTCAGCTTCATTCCGAAGGTATCGGCACTCATCAGCACCATGCCGTCCTCCATCATCGGAGGCGTCAGCTTCATGCTGTACGGTATGATTTCTGCCATCGGTGTGCGCAACGTGGTTGAGAACAAGGTAGACCTGACGAAATCAAGAAACCTGATTATTGCGGGCGTCATCTTTGTCTGCGGACTGGGCTTCAGCAACGGTCTCTCCTTTACGATCGGCGGAACGACCGTCACCCTGACTGCACTTGCCATTGCAGCCATCGCAGGAATCCTGCTGAACATGATTCTGCCGGGCAACGATTACGAATTCGGCGTAAACGAGACCGGAGACGAGAACAGAGGAATCCACGCATAAAGAAAAATGCAAAAGAAAATCCGTTTTTTCTGCATCTGTATTCTGCACAAAGGAATGTGCAGAAACAGAGGGGAAAAAGCGGATTTTCTTTGCATTTCGGTACGGGCAAGTGTATATTGGAGGGTAAGAAGATATAAGGTTGGTAAAAAAATGACACACGAAAGATCGAAAAAGGGGATGATGGGACAGGTCGTCGGATCCTTATATTACCTGGATCCAACGGTGATTCCGCGGCTGAAAAGTCTGCGAAGCGGTGACGATCCGGTGTTTTCGTTTGGTGTTTTATTTTACGCGCTCAAATGCAATCCGCGGAGAGTGGTTCAGTACGTAGATGATGCCGCGTCGTTCAAATCCGTTTTTCTGGATCAGATGCTGCATGATTTGATTGTCCGTATGCGTATCGACGCGCAGGTGCGGGATCTGTGTCCAGCAGTAATCGACGATCTGGGAGAAAAATCCGTGGATTGTTCCGTCTGAGGCAACCTGGTGGATCGTGCCATACGGCGCATCGGAGAGCCAGGAGCCGTCGTCGATCTGCAGATACGTCGGATCCTCACCGATGATGAAGGCAAACGCGCCGTGCAGCGTGCCGTTTTCTTCCAGGACAAAAAGCTGTTTGTCACGGATTCTGTTGTGAATCAGCTCCTCCGGCGGAAAATGGTTTCCCCACTGATTCGGATTTCCGGTTTCCTGCATAAAAGAGCGGGCGTACGCATAGATTGACATGAGCGAAGTAAAATCCTCCGGGACGGCAAGTCGTATCATGATAAAAATTCTCCTTTTAGTTCAAAATAAGCAGTTTTATTGTAGCACAGCGGACGGTGAAGCACAAGAAAGAGAAAACAGGATTTGACTTTTTGAAAAATCCCATGTACAATGCGGTTAGTTGTAACTAACTAAAGCAGCCAAAACCACAACACAACGATTTCTGCCGGTCCTGGATGGGCCGGTTCCGCATCAAATTGTCAGAAAGGAAAGAATATGAAACAAAATCGAAAACGAAAAGAGACGGCGGGCATGAATTTTCTCCGCTATCTCGGCCCGGGACTTCTTGTCACGGTCGGTTTTATCGACCCGGGAAACTGGGCATCCAACATTGCCGCCGGATCGGGTTACGGCTACGAGCTTCTGTGGATGGTCACCCTGTCCACGATCATGCTGATTTTTCTGCAGCACAATGCGGCACATCTCGGCATTGTCACGGGAAAGTGCCTCTCGGAGGCGGCGAGCCTCTATCTGCCTGCGTGGCTGAAAAACACGATTCTTGCGACGGCGATGATGGCAGCGGTGGCGACCGCAATGGCGGAGATCCTCGGCGGTGCGATTGCGCTCCAGATGCTGTTCGGCATTCCGATCAAGCTCGGCAGCATGATGATTCTCGTGCTGGTTCTGATCTGTGAGTTTACAAGTGCTTACAAACGGATTGAAAAACTGATCATTGTGTTTGTCTCGCTGATCGGCTTTTCGTTCCTCTTTGAGGTCTGGATCGCCGATATCGACTGGGCGCAGGCGGCTGTCGGCTGGGTAAAACCGTCGTTTCCAGAGCACTCAATGCCGGTCATCTTAAGCGTCCTCGGTGCGGTCGTCATGCCGCACAACCTGTTTCTCCACTCGGAAATTATTCAGAGCCGCCAGTGGAATCTTGAGGATGATGAGGTGATTGCGCGCCAGTTAAAGTATGAGTTCAAAGACACCCTGTTTTCCATGATCATCGGATGGGCCATCAACAGTGCAATGATCCTGATGGCGGCCGCAACGTTTTTCCAGCCGCAGAATGCAAAGCAGGTGGATGATCTCGCAACGGCGGGAAAGATGCTGACACCTCTCCTTGGAAATGCCGCATCGGTGATTTTTGCAGCAGCGCTTCTGCTCGCCGGAATTTCATCGAGCATCACCGCGGGAATGGCGGGCGGAACGATTTTTTCGGGGATTTTTAACAAGCCGTATGAGATCAAGAGTAAGGAGACACGCTGGGGAATCCTTCTTACCATGATCCCGGCCGCAGCGGTCATTCTTCTGATTGATTCCCCGTTCCAGGGCCTTCTCTATTCACAGATGTTCCTTGGAATGCAGCTCCCGATTACGGTATTTACACAGATTTATCTGACGTCCTCGAAAAAAGTCATGGGAAAATACGCGAACAGTCTGCAGCTGAAAATTGCCCTGTTTGCGATTGCGGTGATTGTGACACTGCTGAATATCGCGCTGCTGTTTGTGCAGTAAAAAGAATGAGAAATAAAAAAAAGGAAGTCCGCTGTGCTGATCCCTGAAAAAGAGACCGGCGCAGCGGACTTCTTCTATTATAATATGCTCTCCATGCAGGCATCGACAAAGTCCTGCAGAAGCGGAGAGAGTTTCCGCCCCTTTTTCCAGATCACGGCGATCTGCGTTTCCAGGTCGCTTTCTGCGAGCGGCTGGATGCGGAGTCCCTGGCAGAGAGAGCTCATGGACTGCGGGAAAATGGCAGTGGCAAGGCCTTCCTTTGCCCAGAGCATCGCGCCGCGGGGATCGTCGCAGACACAGAAGAGATCCGGTTCCATGCCGCGCGAGTGGAATGCATCCATGATGAGTGCCTCATACCGGCGGTAGATGATGAGCGGAATATTCAAAAGATCCGGGAGCTTTAGCGATCCGTTCTTCTCGGGAAGCATATCTTTTGAAGAAACGGCAATCATAGGTTCAGAGCTTAAAATTTTATAGTCGACATCGTCGAGCCGCAGCGGCGTGCGGGCGATGGAAATGTCGATGATGCCGTCCATCAGATAGCGGTACAGCGTGTAGGTGATGCCGTCGTGCACCTCGAAGTTGACATCGGGATTGCGGCGGGAAAAAAGCGAGACGCACGGCATGATCGTTGCAACGGTGGTCGGTGTGATGCCGAGGCGCAGAACCCGCTTTTTGCCGACCTTTGCGACCTCAAGCTCCGTCGATTTCACGTACTCGAGCAGGTTGGCGGAGCGGTCGTACAGCAGTTTTCCGGCTTCGGTCAGGCGGACGCCCTGGCGGGTGCGTTCAAATAAAGTGACGTTCAGTTCGGCTTCCAGCTGCTTTAACTGATAACTGAGCGGCGGCTGGGACATATTGAGGCGGCGGGCGGCCTCGTGAATGCTTTCGGTTTCGGCGATGACGCGGAAATATTCAAGCTGGCGCAGTTCCATAAGAGACTTCCTTTCGTGAAATTATTTATGATATTAAAATTGTATCACTAAGCTATAAAAACAATACTATTCGTATTAATCATATGAGATTATACTGTCAATGTCAAGAAACAAAGAAATGGAGAGTGAAAAAGAAGATGAAAAGTCTTGGAGTCTACTTGAAGCACTACAAAAAAGAGAGCATCATCGCTCCTTTGTTCAAGCTTCTGGAAGTCGTATTCGACCTTCTGGTGCCGATGGTTGTTGCCCAGATCATCGATGTGGGTATCGCAGGCAATAACCGTCCGTACATCGTCAGCCGTTTTGGAATCCTCGTTCTGATGGCGGCAGTCGGACTTTGCTGCAGCTTCACCGCGCAGTATTTCGCGGCAAAAGCGAGCGTCGGCTGTGCAACCGAGCTTCGCCAGGCGGTCTTTGATCACATCCAGGCTCTGTCCTTTACGGAGCTGGATACCATTGGAACCGATACGCTGATCACCCGTCTGATCAACGATATCAACCAGGTGCAGAACGGAATCAACATGGGTCTGCGTCTGCTGCTGCGGAGTCCGTTTATCGTATTCGGTTCCGTTGTGATGGCATTTACCGTCAACGTAAAATGTGCCATCGTATTCCTGGTTACTATTCCGATCCTATTCGTTGCCGTATTCGGCATTATGCTGGTCAGCATCCCGCTGTTCAAAAAGGTACAGGCGGCACTCGACCGCGTCACCGGAATGACAAGAGAAAATCTGAACGGTGTCCGTGTCATCCGTGCGTTCTGCCGTGAGGAGCAGTCTGTTGCCGATTTCGAAAAGAGCAACGATGAGCTGACTTGTCTGAACGAGTTTGTCGGAAAAATTTCCGCACTGTTAAATCCGCTGACCTATGTCCTCATCAACATCGCAGCCGTTGTCCTGATCTGGCAGGCAGGCCTTCAGGTTAACATCGGCAGTATGCAGCAGGGACAGGTTGTCGCACTTTACAACTACATGCTGCAGATCATCGTGGAGCTGATCAAACTGGCATCGCTCATCATCACCTTAAACAAATCCGTTGCCTGTGCAGAGCGTGTCTCCGGCGTACTGGCGGTTCCGACAACCATGAACTACCCGGCAAAAGGCGGCGCTGCAAAGAAAGTAACTGGCGATGCAGCTGTTACATTTAAAAATGTCAGCTTCACCTATGCAGGAGCCGGCGCAGAGAGCTTATCGGATATCAGCTTTACCGCAAAACGCGGACAGACCATCGGAATCATCGGCGGTACCGGAAGCGGAAAATCGACGCTGGTCAGCCTGATTTCCCGTTTCTACGATGCGACCAGCGGTGACGTCATGGTAGACGGCGAGAATGTAAAGAATTACACGAAAGAAGAGCTCTGCAATAAAGTCGGTGTTGTTCAGCAGAGAGCAGTGCTCTTTAAAGGCAGTATCCGCGACAATATGAGGTGGGGCAAAGAGGACGCCACCGATGCAGAAATCTGGGAGGCGCTCACCACAGCCCAGGCGAAAGAAGTCGTAGAAGGCAAACAGGATCAGCTCGATTTTATGCTGGAGCAGAATGGAAAGAACCTCTCCGGCGGACAGAAACAGCGTCTTTCTATTGCGCGTGCGCTGGTAAAAAAACCGGAAATCCTGATTCTGGACGACAGCTCGAGTGCGCTTGACTTTGCAACGGATGCAAAACTCCGCAAAGCCGTCCACAATCTCGAAGGAAACACGACAACCTTCCTCGTATCCCAGCGAATCGCCGGCATCCGTCAGGCAGACCAGATCCTCGTTCTTGGAAATGGTACGCTCGAAGGAAACGGCACACACGACGAGCTGATGAAAACCTGCGAGGTTTACCGCGAGATTTACTTCTCCCAGTTCCCGGAAGAGCGTGCAGCTTATAACAACGAAAGCGGGGTGATCGCATGAAAAAGACAGAAAACAAGTCCGGAAAAAGCGGCATGCAGGTCATGAAAAAGCTGATGGCGTTTATCGGAAATTATAAAATTTTCTTAGGCCTTAGTATTGTCCTAGCTGCGGTTACCGTTATTTTACAGCTTTATATTCCGATCCTGTTCGGCGATGCGATCGATGAGGTTGTTGCAGCCCACCAGGTCAATTTCCCGGAGATGTGGTTCTATCTGAAACGAATCGTATTCTTTACCCTCGTTTCCGCACTTTCCGCATGGATCATGAACCTGATCAACAACCGTATGACGTACCGCATCGTGCGCGACCTTCGTTCCCAGGCGATCCGTCATATCCAGGTGCTGCCGCTGTCCTATCTGGATCAGCACAGCTCCGGAGACATCGTAAGCCGTGTTATCGCAGATACCGATATCTTATCGGACGGTCTTCTGCTTGGCTTTACGCAGCTGTTCTCCGGCATCGTAACCATTATTGTGACACTGTTTTTCATGTTCTCGAAGAACGTATGGATCACCCTTCTTGTGATCTGCCTGACACCTCTGAGCTTCTTCGTGGCAAAATTTATTTCCGGCCGCTCGTTCAAAATGTTCCAGAAACAGAGTGAGACGAGAGGAAAACAGACCGCACTCATCGATGAGATGATCGGAAACCAGAAAGTAGTCAAAGCGTTCGGCTATGAGGAAAAAGCTTCCGAGCGTTTTGCAGAGATCAACAAAGATCTGCAGAAATACAGCCAGCAGGCCGTGTTCTACAGTTCCTTAACGAACCCGTCCACCCGTTTTGTCAACAACGTGATCTATGCCGGTGTTGCCCTTGTGGGAGCTTTCATGATCCCGGGCGGCGCGCTGACCGTCGGCGGACTTTCCGTTCTGCTGTCGTACGCAAATCAGTATATGAAACCGTTCAATGATATCAGTTCCGTTATCACCGAGATGCAGAACGCGCTTGCCTGCGCAGGCCGTATCTTTGCTCTTCTGGAAGAGAAAGAGGAAAGTGCAGACCCGGCCGGAACGATCGATACCGTGACGGGAAATGTGACGATCGATGATGTAGCATTCAGTTATGACAAAGAGAAAAAACTGATCGAGAACTTTAATCTTGACGTACAGCCGGGCATGCGTGTTGCCATTGTCGGCCCGACCGGATGCGGAAAGACGACGTTTATCAACCTGCTGATGCGCTTCTATGATGTCGATGCCGGAAAGATCTGCATCGACGGAAAGCCGATCGACGAACTGTCCCGCCATGCGCTCCGCAGCTGCTTTGGTATGGTGCTGCAGGATACCTGGATCAAACAGGGAACCGTGCGCGACAACATCAGCTTCGGAAAGCCGGATGCGACGGAAGAGGAGATCATCAATGCGGCCAAAGAGGCACACAGCTGGGAGTTTATCAAGCGTCTGCCGAAGGGACTTGACACGGTTCTCAGCGAAGACAGCATCAGCCAGGGGCAGAAACAGCTTCTCTGTATCACCCGTGTCATGCTCTGCCTGCCGCCGATGCTGATCCTCGACGAGGCGACCTCCAGCATCGATACCCGTACCGAACTGCAGGTTCAGGAGGCGTTTGACAAGCTGATGCAGGGCAGAACGAGTTTCGTCGTTGCCCACCGTCTGTCCACGATCCGCAACGCTTCGCTGATCCTCGTCATGAAAGACGGAAAGATCATCGAGCAGGGACGCCATGAGGAGCTTCTTGAGAAGAAAGGCTTCTACTACAATCTGTACAACAGCCAGTTCCAGGCGTCATAAAAGATATTTGGAAAAGAGAACAGCAGATCTGTGCCGCGCATGCGATTTTGAGGCGTGCGCGCTCAGATCTGCTGATTTTTTATATGTTTTTGCAATATTCTGAAAAAAATACGGCATGGGGTATTGACGAATCCTATCACAGGTGCTATAGTTTTACAAAAATAAAAAAAGACGTAGAAGTTTTTAGAAAATGTGCGGAGAGCCTTTGGAAATTTAATTTTCGAAAGGTGCACGACCGAAGAAGTAAAACTTTCAGGTGCTGGTTCTCTTCTTAAAACAAGAACGGACGGGAGACGGCGAGGACTAAAAACGGAGTGGTCTCTGGAGAAGCTCTTGAAAAGAGTGCCGAAGGTGCAATGCAGCGATGCAGAATCTCTCAGGCAAAAGGACAGAGTCAAAAAAGATACAGAAGAAGAACAGCCGCGGAACAAAAAAAGCGGTGCGCAGAAACGAAAAAATTCCGGAAGCGCGGTTTTTTGCTGTATTTTTCAATCAGAGCCATGTTCTGCAGGAAAAGTCCCGCAGGAGATGGTATTTTTTTTCTCAAAACGGTGCGGATGTGTGATCCACATTGTTCAGACCATACGTCGAATGGAAAGGGAGAAAAGAAAATGGATGCATTGAATCAGGCAATTGCGCAGATCAGTGATGTGCTCTGGAACAGCGTACTGCTGTTTCTGCTGGTAGGTACGGGAGTTTATTTCTCTGTTCGGACCCGCTTTGTACAGGTAAGAAAGTTTAAGACCGCGTGGAACCGCGTCTTTGGCGGTTTCTCGTTAAAGGGTAAGAAGGCCGGAAAAGACGGCATGACTTCCTTCCAGGCGCTTGCAACAGCGATCGCCGCACAGGTCGGAACCGGAAACATCGCAGGATGTGCGACCGCACTCGTATCCGGCGGCCCGGGAGCCATCTTCTGGATGTGGCTTGCTGCGTTCTTCGGCATGGCAACGATCTACGGCGAGGCGTATCTCGCGCAGATCTCCAAACGCCGCGATGAGAGCGGAGAAATCATCGGAGGACCGGTTTACTACATTACCCACGCATTCAAGGGAACGTTTGGAAAAGCACTGGCAGGCTTTTTTGCCGTAGCCGTTATTCTGGCGCTTGGCTTTATGGGAAATATGGTACAGTCGAACTCCATCAGTGATGCGTTCTACACCGCATTTTCCGTACCGAAATGGGTGATGGGTGTGATTGTAGCCGTTCTCGCCGCATTCATTTTCATCGGAGGTATCTCCCGTATCGCATCCTTCACCGAAAAAGTTGTTCCGGTGATGGCAGCACTGTATCTCGTCGGAGCCCTTGTTGTTATTCTGATCAACATCCAGCATGTGCCGTCAGCGATTGCTTCGATCTTTATCTGTGCATTCCGTCCGGATGCCGTATTTGGTGCAGCAGCCGGTATTACCGTGCGGAAAGCCATGCGTTACGGTGTTGCCCGAGGCCTCTTCTCTAATGAAGCCGGTATGGGTTCCACCCCGCATGCCCATGCGATTGCCGATGTCGAGAACCCGGAGGATCAGGGTGAAGTAGCGATGATCGGTGTCTTTATTGATACCTTCGTTGTCCTGACCATGACCGCTCTCGTTATTCTTTCTTCCGGCGTTCTGGAAGAGATGATGAGTACCGGTGTTGTAGGAACCCCGGTCGCACAGGCGGCATTCCGAACCGGCCTCAAAGGCTTCGGACCGGCGTTCGTAGCGATCTGTCTTCTGTTCTTTGCATTCTCGACCATCGTCGGATGGTACTTCTTCGCAAGACAGAACGTACAGTATCTGTTCGGAAAGAAGGCAGTCGTTCCGTTCTCGCTGATCGTCGTTGTGTTCGTTTTCCTCGGCTCTCTGCTGAAAGTGGATCTCGTATGGAACCTGTCAGACCTCTTTAACGGCCTGATGGTAATTCCAAACCTCATGGCGTTGATCGTCCTCGCAGGAACCGTAGCAAAAGCGGCAAAAGGTGAAAAAGTAGAATTCTAATCATATATACAGAACGGGAAAAAGGAGGAAAGTCTGCTGATGCAGACTTTCCTTTTGCAATTATTCAGAGCTACATCTCGATTCCGCTGCGCTGCATCTCGATGTGGCTTCTCGCCATATAAAATTTCAAGAAGAACTGTTCGTTCATGCGAGCATGACTCACAGTTCTTCTTGAAATTTTGCATGGCTCTGAATAATTGCAAAAAGAAAGACCGGCAGGGGAGCTACCGGTCTTTCAAGGGGAGTATAAATAATTAATAAGGGGTTATTAATTGTAAAAAAATTTATGAAGGGTAAATTCTTTTACAAAATTGATTATAATACAGATAACGGGAAAAAGCAACATCGAAATTCAAAAGTTGGAAAAAATTACCACAATTTGGAAAGCAGTGGTCCGAAAGCAGGAAAAACACTGTATTTTTGGGCTTGCATTCCCCACTTTGGAACAGATACCGTGGAAAAACAGGGTTCTGGATGCATAATCTGCGCGGAAAAAGCGATACTAAAGGATGTCGCAGGACAAAAAAACATTCAGGAGGAAACAAGATTATGACCAGAAACAGCAAAAATGAATACAGCAAAAACGAGTACAGCAAAAACGGATACGAGAAAAGCGAATACAGCAAAAACCAGAAGAACAGCAGAGACTGCAATCATGTGAAAGACCGTGAGATGTCATCCTACGGTCAGCAGAACCGGGAGCAGGACGAGAAGGATGAGTATGAAAAATACTAAGTAAAACCTTGGGATTCCGGCAGAAAAAGCCGGCGGAGGGTCCCATACGGACTCTGCCGCCGGTTTCTGCATACATATAAAACAGGAGAGAAAGTCAGATCCGGAGAGGGGGACCAGGATATGGCAGGCATGACACTGCTGGCGGCAGACCAGCTGGACTGGTACGTGGGAAAACCGTGGGCGATGATCATCGATGTGCGGAACCGGCGGGAATACGAAAAAGGGCATGTGAAAGGAGCGGTGAATCTTCCCTATGACCATCTGCTCGAACGGGTCTGTCTGCCGCGGGACAAAATTCTTGTGATCTGCTGTGAGCGGGGTGCCGCGAGCATGGCGGAGGGAAAGCGGCTGGCGGAGAACGGATACGAGGTCAAAACGGTCATCGGCGGAATGCATGCATACCGCGGACGATATCTGGTGGCGGGAGAAGAGCTGTAATGGGGCGGCAATCCAACATTTCTTCTTGTCAAGCGGGAAAAGATACGGTAAGATGAAACAGAAAACAATACAAAACCAAACCACAAAACGAAAGAGAGATCACGATATGAAATACATGTTTGCATCTGATATTCACGGTTCTGCCTATTACTGCAGAAAAATGCTGGAAGCCTTCGAGGCAGAGGGCGCAGGCCGCCTGTTTCTGTTAGGCGACCTTCTCTATCACGGCCCGAGAAACGATCTTCCAAAAGAATACGCACCGAAACAGGTCATCGCCATGCTGAATGAGAAAAAACAGTACCTCACCAACGTGCGCGGAAACTGCGACGCAGAAGTAGATCAGATGGTACTGGAGTTCCCGGTGCTGGCAGATTACGGCATCCTGATCGAGGGAGGCCATACCTTCTATATGAGCCATGGCCACATCTACAATGAGCAGAATCTGCCGCCGCTGATGGATGGAGATATCTTCCTGTACGGCCATACCCACGTCCTGCGTGCCGAGAAAAAAGGCGCACACACCTTCCTGAACCCGGGTTCTGTATCTCTGCCGAAAGAGGGCAATATCCCGACCTATGCAATCCTCGAGGACGGCGTATTTACGATCAAAGGCTTTGACGGCACCGTCGTAAAACAGCTCACATTATAAGAGGGGACGGGAGAGTATGGAATTATATGAACTGATCGCCCCGTGCCACTTCGGCCTGGAGGCGGTGATGAAACGTGAAATCCTCGACCTCGGCTACGAAATCGAGCGCGTGGAGGATGGAAAAGTAACGTTTCTTGCAGATGCAGAGGGAATCGCCTACGCCAACCTGTTCCTTCGCACGACAGAGCGTATCCTGCTCAAAGTAGGACAGGTCCACGCCGAGACGTACGATGAACTCTTTGAAGCGACAAAAGCGCTCCCGTGGGAGAAATTTATCCCGAAAAACGGAAAGTTCTGGGTAACGAAGGCAAACTCCATCAAGAGTAAGCTCTTCAGCCCGTCCGATATCCAGTCGATCATGAAAAAAGCGATTGTCGAGCGATTGAAACAGGTCTACCACATGGAGTGGTTCCCGGAGGACGGTGCACAGTACCCGATCCGTGTTTCGATTTTAAAAGACGAGGTTACGATCGGACTCGATACCTCCGGCGTTTCCCTTCATAAGAGAGGCTACCGCAAGCTGACCGCGAAAGCGCCGATCACCGAGACCCTTGCCGCAGCACTTATCATGCTGACTCCGTGGAAGGGTGACCGGATTCTTGTCGATCCGTTCTGCGGAAGCGGTACATTTCCGATTGAGGCGGCCATGATGGCGGCCGATATTGCACCGGGTCTCAACCGTTCTTTCCTTGCGGAGCAATGGACGCACCTCGTGCCGAAAAAATGCTGGATGGATGCGGCGGAGGATGCACGCTACCGGATCCGGAACGATATTGAGACAGATATTCAGGGCTTTGATATCGACGGAGATGTCATCAAGAGTGCCAGAGAGAACGCAAAGCTGGCCGGTGTGGATCACCTGATCCATTTCCAGCAGCGTCCGGTTGCCGAGCTGTCGCACCCGAAAAAATACGGTTTTCTGATTACCAACCCGCCGTACGGTGAGCGCCTGGAGGACAAAAAAGATCTTCCGGCCCTGTATCAGACATTAGGAGAGCGGTACCGCGTTCTCGATTCCTGGTCGATGTATCTGATCACGAGCTACGAGGATGCCGAGCGGTATCTCGGCAAAAAGGCGGATAAAAACCGTAAAATTTACAATGGAATGCTGAAAACCTACTTTTACCAGTACGCGGGACCGAAGCCGCCGCGCCGGGAAAAAGAACAGAAATAATACAAATGGAGGAGCAATGCCGAATGATTTTTGGCGTTGCTCCTTTTTGATAACAAAAATTAAAAGAAAAATTTTAGAAAGGTTTAATATTTCCTTGAAATCACTGCGCTACTGTGCTAAACTGTCCTCATGCGAAATTTTTTCATCAAGCGGAGGAAACCATGAACGGACAAGAGATCAGAGACAGGCTGCTGCATTCCTACGAGAGGAGCTACGATATCGTAAAGCCGTCCGAAGTAAACGGCCATACATACGATGCCTGTGCAAGCTACCACGAGAGCGGCGCAAAATACGTGCTCTCAAAGAAAGCAGAGCTGTGGAGGATCAGCTGTCATGAGCATGCGTATTTTAAAACGGTGGAAGAACTGAACGACCAGGACGTCGAAACATTTCTGACGGACCTGACAGAATGGATAGAGCCAAAGGTGGTTCGCGAGGGGAAGGAAGTACCGGATACCGACCACATGTACACGCTGGTCACTGGTATTTTTTTTGCGGACAAACCGGTTGCGGACAGCGTAAAGAAGAGAATCCGAAAATATAAGTATTATAAAAATTACCGGTTTTCTTTGAGAGGCTACTGTCAGGTGCGGCTGCTCGTCTTTGATACGGCAGAACAGAAAGTGTTTGGAAACCGGGCGGCCTGGGAATTGGTAAAGGGATATGCTAAGATGTTCCGGTCTTAGTTATCTATAAATTTATTCTGCCAAAAAGAGGGAGGAAAAAACAAATGAATAGTATTCTTGTACTGGTTGTCGGAATCGGCATTTTGATCGCCGGATACGTATTCTACGGAAAATGGCTTGCCGAGCAGTGGGGCGTTGATCCGAAACGGAAAACCCCTGCATTCACCGAGGAGGACGGTGTGGACTACGTTCCTGCCAAAGCTCCTGTCTTAATGGGACATCACTTCTCATCCATCGCAGGCGCAGGCCCGATCAACGGACCGATTCAGGCCGCTGTCTTTGGATGGGTTCCGGTTCTTTTATGGGTACTCATCGGCGGTATTTTCTTTGGAGGCGTTCACGATTACGGTGCACTGTTTGCGTCCCTGCGCCACAAAGGACAGTCTATCGGTGAGGTTATCGCAGACACGATGGGAAGCAAAGCGAAAAAGCTCTTTATCGTATTTGCTTACCTGACCTTGATTCTCGTTGTCGCAGCATTCGGTTCCATCGTTGCCAATACCTTCAAGGCAGCCTATACCGAGAGCGGCGCTGTCGATGTGGCAGCAAGTTCTGCAAATGCAACAACCGCTATGATTTCCATTCTGTTCATCGTACTTGCCGTTGTGTTCGGCTTCATGGTATACAGAAAAAATGTATCTCTTGGCGTTTCCACCATCGCAGGCATTGCAGCAATCGTTGTCTGCGTTGTTGTTGGATTAAACTTCCATCCGATCTATCTCTCCGAGACAGCATGGATGGTGATTGTTGGTATCTATATCACCGTAGCTTCCGTTGCGCCGGTCTGGATTCTGCTTCAGCCGCGTGACTACTTAAGCTCCTTCCTTCTGTACTTTATGATGATCGTAGCCATTGTCGGTGTCATCGGAAGTGCTCTGATGGGCCATGCATCCCTGGATATCCCGGCATTCACCGGATTCAAAGATACGCTGGCTCCGACCGGAAGTTCTCTTGGATTTATGTTCCCGGCCCTGTTCGTAACCATCGCCTGCGGAGCAATTTCCGGATTCCATTCACTCGTTGGTTCAGGAACTACATCGAAACAGCTTGACAATGAGAAAAATGCCCGCCCGATCGCATACGGCGGTATGCTGATTGAGTGTGCACTTGCAATCGTATCTCTGTGTGCAGTCGGCTACATCTGGTCCAGATACGCAGACGGAACCACCGTTGTTCCGACCGCTGTATTTGCAACCGGTATCTCCGAGATGGTAGCAACCATTCCGGGACTTGGCGGATCGACCCATGTACTGTACTCTCTGCTGGTTCTGACTGTATCGGTATTCTGCCTGACTTCTCTGGATACCGCAACCCGTCTGGCAAGATACATGTTCCAGGAGTTCTGGCTTGAGCCGGGACAGACTTACAAAGAGGCAACCGGCTACAAAGCCGTTCTGACCAATCCGGTTGTATCAACCGTTATCACTGTAGTACTCGGCATCGGCCTTGGCCTGACCGGTTACTCCAAAATCTGGCCGCTGTTCGGTGCATCCAACCAGCTGCTGGCAGCCATCGGACTTCTTGCTGTTGCCACCTGGCTCGGAAAAGTCGGCAAAAACAACAAAATGTTCCTGTTCCCGATGGTATTCATGCTGATCGTAACCATCACATCCCTTGTACAGACCCTGATCGCAAACTTCAAGGGCCTTGGCGCAGGCGTTGGCATCGGCTGGTGCGTAGCACGTATCGTGCTGGCAGGCCTGCTTGTCATCCTGGCGCTGATCCTGGCTTTCGATGGATTCAAGACTCTGGCAAATCAGAAAAAAGCAAAATAATGTGTGATTACAAAAAAAGGCTCCCGGATAAAAACGGGGGTCTTTTTTTGTGACAGGGTTCTTGTGTTTGCGTCACACATACGGTATAATGATCGCAAGTTATTTCAGCGTGAAAGAAGGAAAACGGTTATGAAAAAAATTGTATTTGCAACAGGAAACGCCGGCAAAATGAAAGAAATCCGTGAAATCCTTGCGGATCTGCCGGTGGAAATTTATTCGATGAAAGAAGCCGGCATTTCGGTCGAGATCGATGAGAACGGCAAAACCTTTGAGGAGAATGCAAAAATCAAAGCACAGACCGTTGCCGGATGCACAGACGGCGGCATGATCGTGCTGGCGGATGACTCCGGTCTGGAAGTGGATGCCTTAAACGGCGAGCCTGGTGTCTATTCGGCAAGATATATGGGAGAGGATACGTCCTACCGCATCAAAAATCAGAGCCTCGTTGACCGCCTGGAGGGCGTGCCGGTGGAAAAAAGAACGGCACGATTCGTCTGTGTGATTGCAGCTGCCTTCCCGGATGGAACAGTCTGTACCACCAAAGGAACGATCGAGGGAAAAATCGGTTACGAGGAACGCGGGGAGAACGGTTTTGGCTATGACCCGATTTTCTATCTGCCGGATATGAGCCGCACGACCGCAGAACTTTCTCCGGAAGAGAAAAACGCAGTCAGCCACAGAGGAAAAGCACTGGCGGCGATGAAAGAACAGATTGCATCATATTTGAAATAAGAAGAGGGAAGAGAATGAGTATGAAATTTCTGATAGTGAGCGATACCCATGGACGGATGTATAACCTCGAGGAGGCCATGGAACGTGAGGAGTTCGACGGCATGATCCACTGCGGTGACGTGGAAGGGATGGATGACCTGATCAAATCCAAGGTAAACGGCCCGTGCTATATGGTCATGGGAAATAACGACTGGTTTTCAAACCTCCCGGCGGAGATTCAGGTGAACATTGATGATTACCGTGCTTTTATCACACACGGTCATAACTACGGCGTATCGCTCGGCCTGGAGGGAATCTATGCGGAGGCGCTTTCCAGGGGTGTGGATATCGTACTGTTCGGCCATACGCACCGGCCGGTCGCAGAAAAGCGTGGAAATCTCTGGATTGTCAATCCGGGCAGCCTCACGTATCCGCGTCAGATGGGAAGAAAACCAAGCTATGCCATGCTGACGATCAACGAAGAGCATGAGCTTTCGGTGGAAATCAAGTATCTGGATTAAAAAACGGGTCGAAAAAGGGCGGAGAACAGCCCAAAATCGAATGAATTATCGCAACTAACATGACTATTCCAAAGAAAACAGGGTAGTACCGGAGCAGGTTCTGACTAATCCTTAAAAAGTTTGTCAAAAAAATACAATTTAGGTGTTGACAGATGAGAAAAGATATGATAAGATCTCTTTGTTGTCCGGTGAGAGCAAAACAACACAAAAACATTTTGAAAAAAATGAAAAAAAGTGTTGACAAACCGAAAACAATGTAATATAATAAATCTTGCGTCGAGCGCGAAAGGGTTAAACGCAAATCGGGAAACCTTGTTTACGGGGTGTGGCTCAGCTTGGCTAGAGCGCCTGGTTTGGGACCAGGAGGTCGCAGGTTCGAATCCTGTCACCCCGATGTCGTGCGGGTGTAGTTCAATGGTAGAACACCAGCCTTCCAAGCTGGATACGTGGGTTCGATTCCCATCACCCGCTTGCTGCTACGATTTTGTAGAAGCTGTGTGCTTGTAGCTCAGTTGGATAGAGCAACGGCCTTCTAAGCCGTGGGTCGGGGGTTCGAATCCCTCCAAGCACGCTTCACTAAAATTAAATAGTGAAAAAAGACTGTAAGTCGTAATTATGGTGGGTATAGCGCAGTTGGTTAGCGCGCCAGATTGTGGCTCTGGAGGCCAAGGGTTCGAATCCCTTTATCCACCCTGCCAGCAAGGCGAAACATTGGGCTATCGCCAAGCGGTAAGGCACAGCACTTTGACTGCTGCATTCGCTGGTTCGAATCCAGCTAGCCCAGTTGGATGCAAAAGTATACGGAGCATTAGCTCAGTCGGTAGAGCACTTGACTTTTAATCAAGTTGTCCGGGGTTCGAATCCCCGATGCTTCACTAAATAACCCGTAGAAAACGCCCATGGAGGTTTTCTATGGGATTTTTCTTTTTCTCGAAAAAATAATATGCGGTTATGACGGAATTGGCAGACGTGCAGGATTTAGGTTCCTGTGCCTTTCGGCGTGTGGGTTCGAGTCCCACTAACCGCAGAAAAATCCACAGTAGTAAAATGACAAAAATCAGATTCTAAATAATTGCAGCAAAAATATTCGCGCATCAAATATCTTAAAAACTCCAAACAGAACCGAAAATCAAATAGAGAATAGATAGAGGAAAAATGGTATGACAAGAGAAAAGTATGAGTCATTGCCTTTGAGCACGCTGAAAGCGCTGGCAAAATCCAGAAACATGAAGGGGATTTCCACCCTGCGGAAAGAAGCGCTGATTGAGCGGATGCTGGAAGAAGATCAGAAAGAAAACCAGAAAAACATGGAAGAGCCGACGGTTCTAAAAGAGGAAAAAAAGACGGAAACTGTACAGGATCAGAATCAGGAACCGCAGGAAAAGCGGGAGGACGGTATGGAGCGCCAGAATCGGGAAACCTCGGAAAACGGCACCGCGCGCCCGTACCAGAGACCGCGGTATGTCCGCCGGGAAGAGCGCAGTGAAAACGGAGAGCGCCAGGAGTACCGTCCAAGAGCGCCGCGTTTCAATGAGCGTAGATTTCAGGAACCACGGAATTATAATCAGAATAACCGTGAGGAAGAGCAAAGACAGGAGCCGTGTCAGGAAGCAGGGCAGGAAATGAGACAGGAGCCGCTGCGTCAGGAAGCAAGACCAGAGACGAGACAGGAACCGCGTCAGGAAACCAGCACGCTCGACAGCGGCCAGGAGGCCTGCGGCATCCTCGAGGTCATGCCGGACGGATTTGGATTTATCCGCTCCGACAACTATATGCCGGGCGACAGCGATGTCTACGTTTCCCCGTCCCAGATCCGCCGTTTCGGACTGAAAACGGGAGATATCATCCGCGGAAACACGAGAGTAAAGTCCGCAACCGAAAAATTCAGCGCCCTTTTATACTTAAAGAGCGTCAACAATCTGCCGCTCGACCAGATCATGCGCCGCGGCAATTTCGAAGATATGACACCGGTCTTCCCGGATGAGCGGCTGCGCCTTGAGCGCCCGGGCGGAAGCATGGCGATGCGGATCGTGGATCTTGTAAGTCCGATCGGAAAAGGCCAGCGAGGCATGATCGTCTCCCCGCCGAAAGCCGGAAAAACGACGCTTTTGAAGGATGCGGCAAAATCCATCCTGCGGAACAACCCGGAGATGTATCTGATCATCCTTCTGATCGACGAGCGGCCGGAGGAGGTCACCGACATTAAAGAAGCGATTCAGGGATCGAATGTGGAAGTCATCTATTCCACCTTCGATGAGCAGCCGGAGCACCACAAACGCGTGTCCGAGATGGTCATTGAGCGCGCGAAACGTCTTGTGGAGAGTAAAAAAGACGTTACGATCTTCATCGACAGCATCACACGTCTCGCCAGAGCTTACAACCTGACCGTTCCGCCGAGCGGCCGTACCCTTTCCGGCGGTCTCGATCCGGCAGCACTCTACATGCCGAAACGGTTCTTCGGCGCGGCCAGAAACATGCGCGAGGGCGGAAGCCTGACGATTCTTGCAACGGCGCTTGTGGACACCGGAAGCAAGATGGACGATGTCGTTTACGAGGAATTCAAAGGCACCGGAAACATGGAACTCGTGCTCGACCGGAAACTGCAGGAACGCCGCGTCTTCCCGGCCATCGACATAGCCAAATCGGGAACAAGAAGAGAAGATCTGCTTCTGACACCAGATGAGCAGGAGGCCGTTTACAATATGCGGAGGGCATTAAACGGCATGAAATCCGAGGAAGCCGTGGAAAATATTCTGAACATGTTTGCCCGCACCAGAAACAACGGCGAACTGATTCAAATTTTAAAGAAACAAAAAATAGTATAAGGCTTGCAATTTTCAAAATTGTGTGATACAATGAGAAAGCTGTGCAAGGTTGATGAGATTTTGTCAGCCTGAAATACGAAATCATCAGAGTAAATCTGAGAAGATAACAATATTAAGAAGAGGTGAATAAAATGAGAGAAGGAATCCATCCAGAATACCATCAGGCAACTGTTACCTGCAACTGCGGAAATACTTTTGTAACAGGTTCTACCAAGAAAGAGATCCACGTTGAGATCTGTTCTAAATGCCATCCGTTCTACACTGGCCAGCAGAAAGCTGCTGCAGCTCGTGGACGTATCGAGAAGTTCAACAAGAAATACGGCATGAAATAAGAATTGAATCAAGCAAGATGAAAAACGGGCTGAGGTTGGAAGATCTCAGCCCGTTCTTGCGTTACGGATGCAGAAAATCCCCTTTGAGGAGGTAAACGTAAATTATGAAATCATCCAATATTGGCGGCCAGGCCGTGATGGAAGGCATCATGATGATGAACAAGGACCGCTATTCCGTCGCAGTACGCCGGCCGGACGGGGAGATTGAAGTTAAAGTAGAGCAGCACAAGCCGCTGACGAAGCACAAGGAGCTCTTAAAAGTTCCGATTCTGCGCGGCGTCTTCAGCTTTGCCGATTCGATGATCGTCGGCATGAGTTCCCTTATGTACTCCGCTTCGTTCTATGAGGACGAGGAGGAGGAAAAGAAAAAGCCGGCGACGAAAGAGGAAGAGGAGCAGCAGAAAGCGAAAAAAGAAAAGACAGACAGGCTGATGATGTACGGAACCGTCACATTTTCCGTTGTCATCGCCGTCGTTCTCTTTCTGATGGTGCCGTACTTCCTGTCCGAACTGCTGCACAAAGCGGGAGCCGGAACGACACTGACCGCGGTGGCAGAGGCCTTTGTGCGTGTGGCACTGTTCCTCGGCTATCTGGCAGCCATTTCCCGTATGGAAGACATTCAGCGCGTGTTCATGTACCACGGCGCCGAGCATAAATGCATCAACTGCGTTGAGCACGGTCTGGAACTGAACGTGGAAAACGTCTTAAAGAGTTCCCGGGAGCACAAGCGCTGCGGAACGAGCTTTCTGATGTACGTCATCGTCATCAGCATCATCTTTTTCATGTTCATCCGGGTCGATTCCCCGCTGCTGAAAATTGTGATCCGCCTGCTTCTCATTCCGGTGATCGCGGGCGTTTCGTATGAAATTATCCGCCTGGCGGGAAAAAGTGACAATAAACTGGTCAACCTGATCAGTAAACCGGGCCTGATGCTGCAGCGCCTGACGACGCGCGAGCCGGATGCCGAGATGGCAGAGGTTGCGATCGCCGCTGTGGAGGCTGTGTTTGACTGGAGAGCGTACCTGAACGAAAACTTTGGTTATACGTACCCGGCCAAAACCGAAAAGAAAGAACATGAGGAGCCGTGACCGATGAGTGTGCACGATAGAAAAAACTTGAAATCTGCACTGGAATCCGCTATTCTGTACTTACAAAAGCAGGGGGTGGAGGAAGCCCGGCAGGACGCATGGCTTTTACTGGAGCATGTCTGCGGGATCAGCCACAGCACCTACTTTGTACACAGTGAAGATGAAATGCCAAAAGAACAGCAGGAGCAGTACGAAGCGCTGGTCAGAAAGCGCGGCGAACACATTCCGCTGCAGCAGCTGACCGGAGAGGCGTGGTTCTACGGAATCCCTTTTTTTGTGAATGAGCATGTACTGATTCCGCGGCAGGACACCGAGATTCTTGTGGAGGAAGCGCTCCGCGGCCTTCCAAAAGATGCACGGATTCTCGATCTCTGCACCGGTTCGGGATGCATTCTCATATCGCTTCTTGTGACGAGAGAGGACTGCACTGGAATCGGCGCGGATCTCTCCGAGAAAGCCTTACAGGTTGCGGAAAAGAACGGCGCACAGGCGGGCGGACGGGCATCGTTCGTAAAGAGCAACTTATTTGAAAACATCGAGGGAACCTTCGATGTGATCGCAAGCAATCCGCCGTATATCCGCACGGATGTGATTGAAACGCTGATGCCGGAGGTGCGCGACCATGAGCCGCGGATGGCACTCGACGGCAGTGCGGACGGTCTTGTCTTTTACCGGAAGATTACAGAGCAGGCAGGAAGCTATTTAAAAGAGGGCGGAAAGCTCTGTTTTGAAATTGGATACGATCAGGGAGATGAAGTGCGGGAGCTGATGGAAACCCACGGCTTTGCCGATGTACAGGTTCTGAAAGATCTGGCAGGCCTGGACCGCGTGGTGACCGGTATCTGGCACAAAAAACCCTGACAGAAATGAATTTTAATTTTGACACCATAATGACATCATAAACAGACGAAAACAGCAAAAAGGAGCAGTCATTTTATGTTTGATAAACTTGATGATATCCTCATGCGTCTCGAGGAGGTACTGAATCAGTTAAGCGAGCCGGACGTCGCTGCCGATGCGGCGAAGTTCCAGAAGCTGATGAAGGAGCAGGCAGAACTCCAGCCGATCGCAGACGCATATAAGGACTATAAAACACAGAAACAGACCATCGAAGAGAGCCTGATGCTTCTTGAGGAGGAATCCGACGAAGAGATGCGCGAAATGCTGAAAGAAGAGCTCTCCGATGCGAAAAAACGCGTAGAGGAGCTGGAGCAGGAGCTCAAAGTCCTGCTTCTGCCGAAAGACCCGAACGATGACAAGAACGTTATCGTAGAGTTCCGCGCAGGTGCCGGCGGAGACGAGGCGGCACTCTTTACCGCAGAAATCTGCCGTATGTACATCAAATACGCAGAGAGCCGCGGCTGGAAAACAGAGCTGACCAGCGCCGATGAAAACGGAATCGGCGGCTTTAAAGACGCAACACTTCTGATCAACGGAGCAGGCGCGTACTCCCGGATGAAGTACGAGAGCGGCACGCACCGCGTACAGCGTGTGCCGGAAACCGAGTCCGGCGGAAGAATCCATACCTCAACCATGACCGTAGCGATCATGCCGGAGGTGGACGACGTCGAAGTACAGATCGACCCGAAAGATTACAAATTCGATGTATTCCGTGCTTCCGGAAACGGCGGCCAGTGTGTCAATACGACCGACTCAGCAGTCCGTCTGACCCACTTCCCGAGCGGCATCGTCATTTCCTGCCAGGATGAGAAATCACAGTTAAAGAATAAGGACAAGGCACTGAAGATTCTGCGTGCCCGTCTGTACGACTTAGAGCAGCAGAAACAGCACGATGAGATGGCCGAGCTTCGAAAGAGCCAGGTCGGAACGGGAGACCGCTCCGAGAAGATCCGTACGTACAACTTCCCGCAGGGACGTGTGACGGATCACAGAATCAAATTGACCTTATACAAACTGGACGCCATCATGAACGGCGATCTGGATGAAATCATCGACAGTCTGATTGCAGCCGATCAGGCCGCAAAGCTGAGCAGCATGCAGGAAGAAGCATAATAATAAACGCTGCGAATCACGATTGGTCTACAGGATCGATTGCTGATAGAATAAACAAGAGAAAAAAGGGGAAAAGAGAAAGGGAAAACGCTATGAAGAAAACAGCACTTGTGATCATGGCAGCCGGAATCGGCAGCAGATTTGGAAAGGGAATCAAACAGCTTGAGCCAGTAGGACCAAACGGGGAGATCATCATGGATTATTCCATCCACGATGCACTGGAAGCCGGCTTCAACAAAGTAGTTTTCATCATCCGCAAGGATCTGGAGAAAGATTTCAAGGAAGTCATCGGCAACCGCATCAGCAAAATCACAGAGGTGGAATATGCATTCCAGGAGCTCGATGATCTGCCGGCAGGCTTTGCAAAACCGGAAGGCCGTACCAAACCGTGGGGAACCGGCCAGGCCGTTCTTGCCTGCAAAGGTCTTGTAAAAGAGCCGTTTGCTGTTATCAATGCTGATGACTATTACGGAAAAGAGCCGTTCGTAAAACTGCACGACTACCTCGTACAGGAGCATGATGTGGATGAAGTTATGCCGATCTCCATGGCAGGATTCGTGCTTGGAAACACCTTAAGTGACAACGGCGGTGTTACAAGAGGTGTCTGCGTCGTTGATGAAAACGGAAACCTGACCGGTGTCAACGAGACGAAAAACATCGTAAAGACCGCAGAGGGCGCAGGCGTTGAAAAAGAAGACGGAACGGTTGATCCGATCGACAAAAACTCCCTTGTTTCCATGAACATGTGGGGACTGCAGCCGGAGTTCATTGATCTTCTGGAGAAAGGCTTTGTTGAATTCCTTTCTGCACAGAAAGAGGGAGATGTAAAAGGCGAGTACCTCCTTCCGATCTACATCGACGAGCTGCTGCACGCAGGAAAAGCAGAAGTAAAAGTTCTTCCGACCGACGCAGAGTGGTTCGGCGTAACGTATCAGGAAGACAAAGCTTCCGTAACAGAAGCATTCCGCAAACTGATTGCGGACGGCGTATACAGCGAGAAGCTGTACGACTAATTACGATATTTTGTTATTTGAGTGAATAACCAGAAAAAGCGTGTTTGAATGATTGCAAAAAATTTCAGACACGCTTTCTGCCCGAAAGGGGAAAGGAGCATACCATGGGTAAATATTTTGGAACAGATGGATTTCGCGGAGAAGCAAACATTGATCTGACGGTTGAGCATGCATATAAAGTGGGAAGATTCCTCGGATGGTATTTCGGAAAAGACCACAAAGCACAGATCGTCATTGGAAAAGACACCAGACGCTCCAGCTACATGTTCGAATATTCGCTGGTAGCAGGACTGACCGCATCGGGAGCAGACGCTTATCTGCTGCACGTAACGACCACCCCGAGCGTTTCCTATGTTGTCCGTACCGAAAACTTTGACTGCGGAATTATGATCTCCGCCAGCCACAACCCGTTCTATGACAACGGAATCAAAGTGATCAACGGCCTGGGACAGAAACTGGAAGCCGACATCGAAGCGCAGATCGAAGCCTACATCGACGACGGAACACCGAAGATCCCGTTCGCAACGAGAGAAGACATCGGACGCACCGTGGATTTTGCAGCCGGAAGAAACCGCTACATCGGACATCTGATCTCGATTCCGACAAAATCCTTTAAAAACATGAGAGTCGGACTCGACTGCTCCAACGGAAGTGCCTCTTCCGTAGCCAAGAGCGTGTTTGATGCCATCGGCGCCAAGACATATGTGATCCACAACGAGCCGGACGGAACAAACATCAACCGCGGCTGTGGTTCCACCCACATCGAAGAGCTTCAGAAATATGTAAGAGAGAAACACCTCGATGTCGGATTTGCCTACGACGGAGACGCAGACCGCTGCATCGCTGTCGATGAGCTGGGAAATGTGGTAGACGGAGACCTGATCATGTACGTCTGCGGTAAATACTTAAAAGAAAAAGGCCAGTTAAACGGAGATACGATCGTGACCACGATCATGTCAAACCTCGGTCTTTACAAAGCGTGTGACCGCGCCGGTATCCGGTATGAGAAGACGGCAGTCGGCGACAAATTCGTGTGCGAGAACATGATGGCAAACGGCTATTCTCTCGGCGGAGAGCAGTCCGGTCACATCATTTTCAGCAAGCACGCGACGACCGGTGACGGAATCCTGACCTCCCTGATGGTGATGGAAGTGCTGATAGATAAGAAACTCCCGCTCAGCACCCTGACAGCCGAGGTAGTGATTTACCCGCAGCTCTTAAAGAATGTCCGCGTGGCAAACAAAGCAGCTGCAAAGGCCAACCCGGCAGTACAGAAAGCAGTAGAAGACGTAGCAGAGGCCCTGGGCGATGACGGACGCATCCTCGTAAGAGAGAGCGGCACCGAGCCGGTGATCCGTGTCATGGTGGAAGCACCGGACGACGCAACGTGTGCAAAATACGTAGACCAGGTTGTTTCTGTGATGCATAAAGAAGGACTTGTGACAGAATGAAAAAAAGACTGGTAATCTTTTTTCTGGCGGCGGCAATGGTGCTTGGCGGCTGTGAAAATAAAAATTCAAAGCTTTATAAAAAGGGCATCGAGGCGCTCGAACAGAAGGACTACGTAACGTCGATTGCGATGCTGGAGGGAGCCGTAAAGGCAGGCGACCGAATGGCGGAGAGCTACCGGTCGCTCGGCATCGCTTATCTGAAAAGCCAGGAGTATGACAAGGCAAAAGAGGCTTTCAAGAGCAGTCTTTCGAGCATGAAGCACAAAGACGCGGAGTTTTCGCGCGATGTCATGTATTACGAGGCGGAAACCTGCGTACAGGCCGGAGATCTGGATGGAGCCATTGAGATCTGCACCAATATTCAGGAAGAAAAGGTCGATGCCGATGCGCTGTTCCTTAGGGGACGCGCGTACTTCCTGCAGAAGAATTACGAGCAGGCGAAGGTGGATTTTGATGCGGCAGTGGAGACGAAGGAGAGCTATCAGCTCTGCCTTGACATTTACGAGCTGTATCAGGAGAGCAGTATGAAGGCGGACGGAGACCGTTACCTCGAAGCGGCAGTGAAGATTGAGCCGAAAACGACCGAGGATTATTATAACATCGGCTGCGCATACTACTATCTGGAGGAGCAGGACGAGGCGGTCAAAGCGTTCTCGAAGGCAATGAAGGACGGCAGCAGCGCGGCGATGGAAATGCTCGGCGAGGTTTACCTTTCCAATGGTCAGAACGACGAGGCGAAAGCACTGTTTTCTTCGTATCTTTCGACAGATGGCTTTGCGGCGGCAGCAAACAACGGGCTGGCGCTCTGCGCACTTGCGGAAAACGACACGGACAGTGCACTCTCGTATATCGAGGAAGGACTCAAAACGGCAGAGGATTCCAACCGGGAAAATCTGCTGTTCAACCAGATTGTATCCTATGAAAAACGGGCGGATTTTGATACCGCGAAGTCGCTGATGGCGGATTTTCTGGCAGCATACCCGGAAAACACCGCGGCGCAGCGGGAAAATACGTTTCTCCAGAACCGATAACAGACGGAGGAAGTTGGATTGTTTGATTTAAGAGAAGAACAGGAGCGCGTGATTCTGGTCGGCGTACAGGAAAACGGCGGCGCAAACGCAGAAGAATCGCTCGACGAGCTGGCGGAACTGGCCAGCACCGCCGGTGCGAAGGTGGAGGGCCGCCTGGTGCAGGTGCGGGAGGCCATTCATCCGGGAACGTACATCGGAAAAGGAAAATTAGAGGAATTGAAAATTCTGGTGCGCGCCTGCGATGCGACGGGCATCATCTGCGACGATGAGCTCTCCTCGATCCAGTTAAAAGGGCTGGAGGAAGCACTGGAATGCAAGATCATGGACCGTACGCTTTTGATCCTGGATATCTTTGCGGCGCGCGCCGTGAGCAGCGAGGGTAAAATCCAGGTTGAGCTGGCCCAGTTAAAGTACCGTGCGTCCCGACTTTCCGGCCTTGGCACATCGCTTTCCCGTCTCGGCGGCGGAATCGGTACGAGAGGACCGGGAGAGAAAAAGCTGGAAACCGACCGGCGCCTGATCCGCACGCGTATTACGCAGTTAAAACGTGAGCTTGAGGAAGTACGCCAGCACAGAGAGCTCCTTCGTGAAGGCAGAAAACGTTCCAAAATCCCGGTAGCGGCGCTCGTAGGCTATACGTCAGCGGGAAAGAGCAGTCTTTTAAATGCACTGACAGGATCGGAAATTCTGGCAGATGCAATGCTGTTTTCCACGCTGGATACGACGACGCGGTCACTGACCCTTCCGGATGGACAGGAAATCCTGCTGACCGATACGGTTGGATTTATCAATAAGCTGCCACATCATCTGATCGATGCATTCCGCAGTACGCTGGAGGAAGCACGGTATGCCGACTATATTCTCCACGTTGTGGATACGTCAAATCCGCAGATGGAGCTGCAGATGCAGGTCGTGTACGATACGCTGCGGGAACTGAAAGTTGAGGACAAAAAGATCGCCACCCTGCTGAACAAGCAGGATAAGCTTCTTGCCCCGGTGGTTGTAAAAGATTTCCGGGCAGACGCGAGCCTTGCGGTCTCTGCCAAAACAGGACAGGGACTCGAAGACCTCAAAAATTTACTCTCCTCGTGGATGATGGAGGGAAAAATCTATATCGAGCGCCTCTATCCGTACGATAAGGCGGGAACGATTTCACTGATCCGCGGATACGGAATTCTGCTCGAAGAAGAATATCTGCCGGAAGGCATCCGCGTAAAAGCCTATGTACCGAAGGATATCTATCCGATGGTATAGAGGTATGGCAAGCGGGCTTAAAAACGGCAGTACATCCCTTTAAGCGCCGTACAGCGCCGAAAAATGGAAGAGACAGAACACAAGTAAAAGTACCATATCTAGTGATGTTAGAAAATTTTACACTAGATATGGTACTTTTTACTATTGACGGGAGAAACATGCTCTGCTATCATATGGTTCAGACACTGCAAAGAGTGGAACCTTAAAAAGGTCTTGCAGAAACGGTTGAATTAACAGGAGGGATTCCATGTTTCAGGTAGAAAAGAGAGACGGAACGATTGCAGAGTTCCAGATGAAAAAGATTACCGATGCGATTGGAAAAGCATTCGGCGCAAAAGATATGCAGTTCAGCGATGACATGCTTCAGATGCTGGCACTGCGCGTAACAGCGGACTTTCAGTCCAAGATCAAAGACGGAAAAATTTCAGTGGAGGCAATTCAGGACAGCGTGGAGAACGTGCTGATCCAGTGCGGCTACGCAGAAGTGGCAAAAGCTTACATTCTGTACCGCAAGCAGAGGGAAAAAATCCGCAACATGAAATCGACGATCGTAGACTACAAAGAGATCGTGGACAGCTACGTAAAGGTAGAGGACTGGCGTGTCAAAGAGAACTCGACTGTAACGTATTCTGTCGGCGGTCTGATCTTAAGCAATTCCGGCGCGATCACAGCCAACTACTGGTTATCAGAGATTTATGATGACGAGATCGCCGAGGCACACCGCAACGCGGATATTCACATCCACGACCTGTCGATGCTGACCGGCTACTGTGCAGGATGGTCGTTAAAACAGCTCATCAAAGAAGGACTTGGCGGCATCAACGGAAAGATTACTTCTTCTCCGGCAAGACATCTTTCGGTTCTGTGCAACCAGATGGTCAACTTCCTCGGCATTATGCAGAACGAGTGGGCAGGTGCGCAGGCATTTTCTTCATTTGATACGTATCTGGCGCCGTTCGTCAAAGTGGACAACTTAAGCTACGGCGAAGTGAAGAAGTGCATCGAGGCGTTTATCTACGGCGTCAACACACCGAGCCGCTGGGGAAGCCAGGCACCGTTCTCCAACATCACACTCGACTGGACCGTACCGGATGACCTCGCGGAGCTTCCGGCGATCGTCGGCGGCAAGGAGATGGACTTCAAGTACAAAGACTGTAAAAAAGAGATGGATATGGTCAACAAAGCGTTCATCGAGACGATGATCGAGGGAGATGCCAACGGAAGAGGCTTCCAGTACCCGATCCCGACCTACTCCATCACATCCGATTTTGACTGGTCCGATACGGAGAATAACCGTCTGCTGTTCGAAATGACTGCAAAATACGGTACCCCGTACTTCTCCAACTACATCAACAGCGATATGAAACCAAGCGACGTGCGCTCCATGTGCTGCCGTCTCCGCCTGGATCTGCGTGAGCTTCGAAAGAAAACCGGCGGATTCTTCGGTTCCGGCGAGAGCACCGGATCGGTCGGCGTTGTCACCATCAATATGCCGCGTATCGCATATCAGTCCAAAGATGAGAAAGAGTTCTACCGCCGTCTCGATCATATGATGGATATTGCCGCACGTTCGTTAAAGACGAAACGTGAGGTCATTACCCGTCTCCTGGACGAGGGACTGTATCCATATACGAAACGGTACCTTGGAACGTTTGAGAACCACTTCTCAACCATCGGTCTGATCGGTATGAACGAGGCCGGCTTAAATGCCGCATGGCTCGGAAAGGGTCTGGAGGATCCGAAGACACAGCAGTTTACGAAAGAAGTTCTGAACCATATGAGAGAGCGTCTTTCTGATTACCAGGAGGAGTACGGCGATCTGTACAACCTTGAGGCAACTCCGGCGGAGTCGACCGCATACCGTCTGGCAAAACACGACCGTGCAAAATGGCCGGATATCAAGACCGCAGGCCATGAGGGAGATACCCCGTACTACACCAACAGCTCCCATCTGCCGGTGGACTATACCGAGGATATTTTCTCTGCGCTTGATATTCAGGATGATCTGCAGACGCTGTACACTTCGGGAACTGTATTCCATGCGTTCCTTGGCGAAAAACTGCCGGACTGGAAAGCAGCAGCTTCCCTTGTGCGGAAGATTGCAGAGAACTACAAACTGCCGTACTACACGCTGTCCCCGACGTATTCTGTTTGTGCGAACGACGGCTATCTCGCCGGCGAGCATTTTACATGTCCGATCTGTGGAAAAGAGGCAGAGGTTTACAGCCGTATCACGGGATATTACCGTCCGGTCAAGAACTGGAACGACGGAAAACGCCAGGAGTACAAGAACAGAACTGTATATGATATCATCCACTCCAAATCGCCGGAGCAGAAAATGAAATCGTACGGCGCAGCAGAGAAACTGGCAGAGCAGGCAGCTGGAAAAGAAGAGCCGAAAGCCGCTGCAGCAGCAGATAAAATCGAGGAAGACGGCATGTACCTGTTCACGACAAGCACCTGCCCGAACTGCAAAATGGCGAAAGAAATGCTCGCCGAGGAGCAGTATGAGGTGATCGACGCAGAGCGTCACCCGGATCTTGCCGCACAGTACGGCATCATGCAGGCACCGACTCTTCTCGTTGTGGAGGACGGCCAGGCGCAGAAGATTGTGAATGCTTCCAATATACAGAAATATGTGGATGAATATCTCTCCTAAATCTGTGCGCATATAGTTGCAGGAAAGAACAAACAGAGTTATAATAGGAAAAAGTGATACCCTCGCCCGGGCATCCCGGGTGGGGGTATTATTATGGCGCTGAGCACAGCAGAAATCGGCCCGGTGGACCGGTTTCACTTACAGAAGGGAGAAAAATTATGGGATACAGCCAGGACACAATCTGTGTACAGGGAGGATGGCAGCCGAAAAACGGTGAGCCGCGTGTACTTCCGATTTACCAGAGCACAACATTCAAATATGCAACCAGCGAGGAAATGGGAAAATTGTTCGATCTGGAGGAAGAGGGATATTTCTATTCCCGTCTGCAGAACCCGACGAACGACGTCGTAGCACAGAAAATCTGCGATCTGGAGGGCGGTGTGGCAGCCATGCTCACATCTTCCGGCCAGGCGGCAACGATGCTTGCTGTTACCAACATCTGTGAGGCAGGCGACCACGTTGTCTGCGCGGCAAAGGTTTACGGAGGAACCTCCAACCTGCTCGCCGTTACCTTAAAACGATTCGGCATCGAGACTACCCTCGTGGACCAGGATGCGCCGGCAGAGGAGCTGGAAAAAGCATTCCAGCCGAACACCAAAGCTGTCTTTGCCGAGACGATTTCCAACCCGGCAGGTGTTGTACTTGACATTGACAAGTTTGTTAAACTTGCACATGAGCACGGCGTTCCGATGATCTGCGACAACACCTTTGCAACCCCGATCAACTGCCGTCCGTTCGAGTTCGGTGTAGATATTGTCACCCATTCCACCACAAAATACATGGACGGCCATGCAATGGCGCTCGGCGGAGCGATTGTCGATTCCGGAAACTTCGACTGGGATGCGCATGCAGACAAATTCCCGGGCCTTACCACACCGGACGAATCGTACCACGGCGTGATTTATACGCAGAAATTCGGTAAAAAAGCGTATATCACAAAAGCAACCGCACAGCTGATGCGTGATATGGGAGCGTGCCAGTCCCCGCAGAATGCATTCCTGACGAATGTCGGTCTGGAGACCCTGCACCTGCGCGTGGAGCGTCACTGCAGAAATGCCGAGAAAGTGGCAGAGTTCCTGAAAAACCACCCGAAGGTAGCATGGGTTGAGTACGCAGGCCTTGCAGACAGCAAATACCATGCGCTGGCAGAAAAATACATGCCGAACGGAACCTGCGGCGTTCTCTGCTTCGGACCAAAGGGCGGAAGAGACGGCGCGATGCGCTTCACGAACGGCCTGAAAATGGTAGCAATTGTAACACACGTTGCCGATGCAAGAAGCTGCGTTCTGCACCCGGCAAGCCATACCCATCGCCAGCTGAACGATCAGCAGCTCATCGAAGCCGGTGTTCTGCCGGATCTGATCCGTCTGTCAGTCGGCATTGAGGATGTGAACGATATCATTGCAGACCTTGATCAGGCGCTTGCGAACGTATAAAGATACAAAAAACAGGATGTGAAAAGGAGCGTATTGGTAAAATGGAAGAAATGGCAGAGAAACGCGTAAAAGATTCTGAGACAGAGCAGTCGTATCTTCTGATGCACCGCCATATCAACGGCTATGGCCGTCTGTTCGGCGGCCAGCTGGTCGCGTGGATCGATGAGCTTGCCGGTCTGGTGGGACGCCGCCACTGCGGCCACGAAATCACCACCGCGTGCATCGACAATCTGAACTTCAAGCATCCTGCTTTTCTGAACGACACCGTCGTACTGGTCGGAAGAGTGACGTATGTCGGACGCACCTCAATGGAGGTGCGCGTCGACACGTACGTGGAAGAGCTTGCGACCGGCATTCGGAAAATGATCAACCGTGCCTACGTGGTGATGGTGGCCATCGACGAGAACGGCCGCGCACTTCCCGTCCCGGGCCTGATTCTGGAATCCCCGGAGCAGGAGGCCGAGTGGGAGGGCGGAAAACGCCGCTATGAACTGCGAAAAGAGCGTCACAGAGAGGGGTTCTAAGTTGACGTTCACCCGCACATTTGCAGAATCCACCGGAGCTGTCTTCGTGCATTCTGAAAATTTTATTTTAAGAAAATCCCGCCGTGTCCCTTGACAGGCGGGATTTTCCATGTTAAGGTAAAGGCAGTTATACGACTGACGGAAGTGGAAATGACCACAGGGAGTATAGCGTGAGAAGAGGCCGACCGTCTGGGCAGAAGAATGCTTGGGGGAGTGGGTCTGTTTTTTTATCCAAAAACAGAAAATCCCATTCCAGCCACCTTGAAAAGGAGATCAGAAGATGAAAAAAGTATCACTGGAACAGGAATTAAAAGGAAATGCATATCCAGGAAGAGGAATTGTGATCGGCAGATCCAAAGACGGCACAAAAGCCGTTGCCGGATACTTTATTATGGGCAGAAGCCAGAACAGCCGCAACCGTGTCTTTGTTGAGGAGGGTGAGGGAATCCGCACACAGGCGTTTGATCCGTCGAAGCTGGAAGATCCGAGCCTGATCATCTACGCACCGGTACGCGTTCTGGGAAATGATACGATCGTAACAAACGGAGACCAGACCGATACCGTATACGAAGGACTGGAGCAGGGAAAAACGTTTGAGGTATCCCTTAGAAGCAGAGAGTTTGAGCCGGATGCACCGAACTACACTCCTCGTATTTCCGGTGTGATGCACGT
Organism: Blautia sp. TF10-30; assembly: GCF_003481245.1. Taxonomy (NCBI): domain Bacteria; kingdom Bacillati; phylum Bacillota; class Clostridia; order Lachnospirales; family Lachnospiraceae; genus Blautia; species Blautia sp. TF10-30. The sequence continues at coordinate 121,931 of NZ_QUKM01000008.1, read as the reverse complement.
AGAGAACGGAACGTACGGCTACCAGATGTCGATCTTAAAGAGCAATAACGGCGATCCTTCCCAGTGCAACCGCTACACCTTCTCCTATGATAACTGTGTAGCAGGGGAAGGCCATTTCATCCACACCTACATGCACGACGGCAATCCGCTGCCAAGCTTTGAGGGTGAGCCAAAACTGGTCGAGATTCCGGATGACATCGATGCTTTCACCGAACTGCTCTGGAGCAGCTTAAACGAGGACAACAAGGTGTCCCTCTTCACACGCTATATCGACATTGCAACCGGCAAGTATGAGACAAGAATCGTGAATAAAAATAAATAAGAAATCGAGTGTTTTGCGAAAGGAGAAAATCATGAAAGAATTAGCGTTAAAATACGGATGCAACCCGAACCAGAAACCTTCCAGAATTTACATGGATGATGACAGAGATCTTCCGATCGAAGTATTAAGCGGCCGTCCGGGCTATATCAATTTTCTGGATGCCTTCAATGGCTGGCAGCTGGTACGTGAGCTGAAAGCAGCCACCGGTCTTCCGGCAGCAACTTCCTTCAAGCACGTTTCCCCGGCAGGTGCAGCCGTAGGTCTTCCGCTGGACGAGACCCTGCGTAAAATTTACTGGGTAGACGATATGGGAGAGCTTTCTCCGTTAGCATGCGCTTATGCAAGAGCCAGAGGCGCAGACCGTATGTCTTCTTTCGGCGACTTTATCGCACTTTCTGATGTCTGCGACAAAGACACCGCATCTCTGATCAAACGTGAGGTTTCTGACGGTGTCATCGCTCCGGGATTTACCGATGAAGCACTGGAAATCTTGAAAGCAAAGAAAAAAGGTAACTACTGCGTCATCAAAATCGACGAGAATTACCGTCCGGCTCCGCTCGAGCACAAACAGGTCTTCGGCATTACCTTTGAGCAGGGCCGCCAGGAGCTGCCGATCGACGATGAGCTGCTCTCCAACGTGGTAACCGAGAACAAAGAGATTCCGGAAGCAGCAAAACGCGATCTGAAGATTGCACTGATTACCTTAAAATATACCCAGTCCAACTCCGTATGCTTCGTCAAAGACGGTCAGGCCATCGGTGTCGGCGCAGGCCAGCAGTCCCGTGTGCACTGCACCCGTCTTGCCGGACAGAAAGCCGACAACTGGTTCCTGCGTCAGTGCCCGAAGGTGCTGGATCTGCAGTTCGTAGACGGCATCCGCCGCGCAGACCGTGACAATGCGATCGACGTTTACATCGGCGAGGAGTACATGGATGTTCTCGCAGACGGCGCATGGGAGAAGATCTTCAAAGTAAAACCGGAAGTCTTCACAAGAGAAGAGAAACGTGCATGGCTCGACCAGATGAAGGGCGTAACCTTAGGTTCCGATGCCTTCTTCCCGTTCAGCGACAACATCGAGCGCGCACACAAGAGCGGCGTCCAGTACATCGCAGAGCCGGGCGGATCGGTTCGTGATGACGCTGTCATCGAGTGCTGCAACAAGTACAACATGGCGATGGCATTTACAGGAATCCGTCTGTTCCATCACTAAAAAGAAATGCGTTTTATATTTATATAAGAAGAAAGAATCCGGTCTCTGGGCGGCCGGATTCTTTCTTTTTTTCGCACATGTATCATCAAAGAGAGAGTAGCACTTTCTGAAGAATAAAAAATAAGCAGGAAGAGGGCGGTACCGCCCTTTTTCTGTCGAAAACCCCTGTTCTTTTTCGGAAAAGTGTGATAAAATACCCCATGGGCGTATCTTTTGCCCGCTGCAAAAAGGAGGATGAGGAATATGCGGCAGATGGAATTTAAAATGGAGCGACAGGGACTTCTCGAGGAAGGCCAGGAAGTCAACGTGACAGAAAGCGCACTGCCTACCTCCTATTATTATACGATTACCCCGGCAGTGGCCATGAGCAGGAATTATCAAGCGTATGAGAGGCTGCAGTCCCGGAAGGGAATCGTAAAAGAAGTAAAAGAGACACCGAGAGGATTCTATACGGTAGTGGAGTTTGATGAAGATGAGCCGACCTGACGAGAACAAAAATGAGCACCCGGCGGTGCATCCGATTCCGCCGGTTTACCGCGCCGATTCCCGGATTCTGATTCTCGGCAGTTTTCCGTCCGTAAAATCCAGGGAGACCGGATTTTTTTACGGCCATCCGCAGAACCGTTTCTGGAAAGTGACGGCAGCCGTGTGCGGGGAAGAGGTGCCGCAGACCGTGGAGGAGAAGAAGGCGTTTCTGCTCCGGAATCATATCGCTGTCTGGGATGTGATCGCGTCCTGCGTCATCACAGGCTCGAGCGATGCGAGCATCCGCGATGTTGTGCCGAATCCGCTGCAGGACATTCTGGAATGCGCCGATATCCGGCAGATTTACTGCAACGGGGCGACCGCGTGGAAGTATTACCGGAAGTACCAGGAGAAGCAGCTGGGACGGGAAGCGGTTCGCCTTCCGTCGACGAGTCCCGCGAACGCCGCATGGTCTGTGGAGCGGCTGCTTGGCGAGTGGAGCCAGTGCGGAGAAGTCTTACGAAACGGAGAGTGACAGGATGAAAAAAGAGTACGAGACCGTCTGGGAGATTTTTAATGAGTGTGCCAATAATCAGATGCGGGACGTCTTTTTCGACGAGATCGAGACGGATGACCCGGAGGCGTATATCCGTCAGAAATTTCCGGACAAAAACTTAAAATATGAAAAAACGGTGGAAGCGGACGGATCTCTGGTCTTTGACATTGAGACCTCCGGCATCCGCCAGCGGTTTACGTTTACAGAAATCTGAATCGCGCAGAAAATACCAGAAAAGCGGAGAAAAAAACGATGAGTGAAGAAAAACACACGCATGTGCATGTGCTGGAAGACGGCACCGTGATCGAGCATTCCCACGATCACGCCCACGGGCACCATCATACAAATACAAAAGCAGTCTTAAACCGCCTCTCCCGCGCGATCGGACACATGGAGTCGATCAAGCGGATGGTAGAGGAAGGCCGGGACTGCACTGAGGTTCTGATCCAGCTGTCTGCCGTGAAGGCGGCCATTAACAATACAGGAAAAATTATCCTGGAGGATCACATTGAACATTGCATCGTCGATGCAGTCGAGCATGGGGACACAAAAGCGATTCAGGAGCTGAATAAGGCGATCGACCGCTTTGTCAAATAAGCAAGAAAAACAAGAAAAGAGGAAAGAAACATGGCAAAAGAATGCAGCAATTCGAGCTGTTCCAAAGAAAGCTGCGAAGGATGTCCAAGCAAAGCAGGACAGGGTAAACCGGATTTTCATATTGATCTGAATGCCGATTCTTCGATCAAACATGTCATTGGCGTTGTCAGCGGCAAGGGCGGTGTTGGTAAATCCATGGTAACCGCATCTCTGGCAAACCAGAAAGCAAAAGAGGGCTACAAGGTTGGTATCCTCGATGCCGATATCACAGGACCGTCCATCCCGAAAATGTATGGCCTGAAAGGACCTGCAAACGTAGATGACAAGGGCGTTTACCCGGCAGTTGCAGCAAACGGCGTAAAGGTAATGTCCATCAACCTCCTGCTTCCGGGCGAGGAAGAGCCGGTCATCTGGAGAGGACCTGTCATCGCAGGAACCGTAAAACAGTTCTGGACCGACGTCATCTGGGGCGACCTGGACTATCTCTTCGTCGACATGCCGCCAGGAACCGGTGATGTTCCGCTGACCGTTTTCCAGTCTCTTCCGGTAGACGGCGTAGTGATCGTATCTTCCCCGCAGGATCTGGTGCGCATGATCGTCATGAAAGCCTACAAGATGGCACAGATGATGAGCGTTCCGGTGCTCGGTATCGTAGAGAACTACAGCTACCTCGTATGTCCGGACTGCGGCAAAAAGCTGTCCATTTTCGGCGAAAGCCACATCGACGAGATCGCAGCCGAGATCGGCGTGCCGGTTCTCGGCAAAATGCCGATTCATCCGGAGTTTGCCGAGCTGGTGGACGAAGGAAGATTTGCAGAAGTGGATAACACCGATATTGCAAAGATCAACATCTAATCATTAAATATAGAAGCAAGTAATGGCATGAAAAACTCGTTTTTCCTTGATTTTACAAGGAAAAGCGGGTTTTTTTGACAAGATTTTTACGTTTCTTTTGGCAAAAACTATTTTATTTTAAACGGATTTTGTGTAACCGGTTACACACGACTGCGCAAATGAGACAAAAAGCGACAAATATGAAGGGTTAATGAGAAAAACTTGCATAAAAAACATGCATAATATGGCAAAAACAAGGAAATAAATTCAATATTGACATTTAAAGAGAAAAAGTGCATAATCTACCTCAACGATAGGAAAACAAACAGCTATTGATTAAGAAAGAGGTGAATCGTATGTCACACTGCGTAGTAAGACTCAATGGAACTGAGGAAGTAGAGGAGTTTGTAAAAGCAGCTTCCAAATGTGATTTTGATATTGACATTTTTTACAACCGCGTTATTATTGATGCAAAATCCATTCTTGGCATCCTCAGCATGGATCTGAACCGTGATCTCACCGTACACTGCTATGGTGACAGTCCGGCATTCAATAAAACCCTGCAGAAATTTGCTGTAGCATAAATTTTATTAAGGGAAACGAAAAAAATTCAGCCTGCGCCGCCAGCGAGAGTAGAGACAGAATTTGCGCAGGGGACTTTCTGAAGAAAAACTAATCACACGAGACACATAACTTCAGAGAGAAAAAAGGAGACTGTTGCGGCAGTCTCCTTTTTTCTGTATAATGATAACTATTCAGAGCCATGCGAAATTCCAGAAAAGGACACGAATCATGCTTGCATGAATGAGCGTTCTTTTCTGGAATTTCATATGGCGAGAAGCCACATCGAGATGCAGCGCAGCGGAATCGAGATGGGGCTCTGAATAGTCTGGTTAGAAAAGGAGCGGGCTAGTGGAAGAGAAGAAGAAAGAGATCCGGATTTCCGTGCGGAATCTGGTGGAGTTTATTCTGCGCAGCGGGGATCTGGACAACTCGTCGGGCGGTTTTGGCGAGCGGGATGCTATGCAGGCGGGAACGCGGGTGCATCAGCAGATTCAGAAAAAACGGGGCGCCGATTACCATGCGGAGGTTCCGCTGGTTCACGAAAAAGAATATGAGCATTTCATCCTGCGCGTCGAGGGAAGAGCAGACGGCATGTACGAGGACGGAACCACGACCGTGATCGAGGAGATCAAGGGAACGTACCGTGACCTCGAAACGATGGAAGAGCCGGTTCCGGTACATCTGGCACAGGCGAAGTGCTACGCTTACATCTACGGCCTTCAGAACCGCAAAGAGGAGATGGGCGTGCTGATGACGTACACCCTGCTCTCCTCCGAGGAGGAAGGCCTTCTGCGCCCGCTCACCAAAGAAGAGGTAAAGCCGGAGCACTCTAACTGGCGCATCCGCCATTTTCTGCAGACGTACAAGCTCCCGGAACTGGAGCAGTGGTTCGATGAGCTACTCGACGCCTGGTTTATCTGGGCGGAATTCCAGTACCAGTGGCAGAAAGCGCGAGATGCCTCAATGCAGCACCTCGAATTCCCCTTCCCGTACCGGAAAGGCCAGCGGGAACTGGTGAGCGGCGTCTACCGTACCATTCTGCGGAAAAAAGAACTCTTCGTCCAGGCGCCGACCGGCATCGGAAAAACAATGTCCACGGTCTTTCCGGCCATCCGCGCGATCGGAGAGGGCTGCGGCGACCGTCTTTTTTATCTGACTGCGAAAACCATCACCCGTACCGTGGCAGAGGAGGCGGTCTCCATTCTAAAAGAGAAGGGACTGCAGTTCAAAGCAATCACGCTGACCGCAAAAGAAAAAATGTGCATCCTCGATGAGCCCGAATGCGATCCGATCCACTGCCCGCGTGCGAAAGGTCATTTTGACCGGATCAACGCGGCGGTGTACGAGATGCTGACGGAATGCGATTCCTACACAAGAGAGGAAGTCCTGCGCCAGGCGGAAAAATGGAACGTCTGCCCGCACGAGTTCCAGTTTGATGTGGCTTCGTGGGTGGACGGCGTGATCTGCGATTACAACTATGCGTTTGATCCGACATCGAAATTAAAACGCTTTTTCGCAGAAGGAACGAAGGGTGACTACATCTTTCTAATCGACGAGGCGCACAACCTGGTCGAGCGGGGCCGCGATATGTTCAGTGCCACGCTCGTCAAAGAGGAGATTTTAAAGGTCCGCCAGCTCCTCCGCCCGTATGCACCGGGCAAAAAGCTCGAGAAGGCGCTGAACCGCTGCAATCACCAGATGCTCGTCTACAAAAGAGAGTGCGATTCCTGCACGGAGCTGGAAAGCGTATCGACGTTTCTTATGATGGTCAATCAGCTGCTGGAAGAACTGGCGGGCTGGCTGGAAGCGCATAAGACAAGCGAAATCCGGAAGCAGGTTCTGGAATTTTACTTTAACTTGCGAAATTTTTCCGAGATTTACAATTTAGTGGATGAAAATTATCTGATCTACACGAGTTATCTCGATAACGGCGATTTTGCACTGCGCCTGTTCTGCGTCAACCCGGCGGAGAATCTGCAGCAGTGTATCAACCAGGGGCGGTCGGCCGTCTTCTTTTCCGCGACGCTGCTGCCGGTGCAGTATTATAAGAAGATGTTCAGCACGAATACGGACGATTACGCGATTTACGTGGAGTCCCCGTTTGATCCCACGAAGCGGTGTCTGGCGATCGGAAGCGAGGTCAGCACGAAGTATCAGCGGAGAAACCGCGCAGAGTTTGAGAAGATCGCCGCCTATCTGAACGAGATGATCCAGAGCCGGAAGGGCAACTATATGGCGTTCTTCCCGTCATACCGCCTGATGCAGGATGTCTATGCGGTCTATGAGGAACTGTATGCAGATGAAAACGTGACCTGCCTGATCCAGGAGTCGGCGATGCGGGAGCAGGAGAGAGAAGCGTTTCTGGAAGCGTTTGCGAAAGACAACGAGAAAACGCTGGTGGGATTCTGTATCATGGGAGGCATTTTCTCGGAGGGAATTGATCTGGACGGGGAAAAGCTGATCGGCGCGGCCGTTGTGGGAGCCGGAATCCCGCAGGTGGGGCCGGAGAGAGAACTTTTAAAGCAATATTTCGACCGCAGCGGAGAGAACGGTTTCGACTACGCGTACCGCTATCCCGGCATGAATAAAGTATTGCAGGCGGCAGGGCGCGTGATCCGTACGACGGAGGACACGGGTGTGATTCTGTTGCTCGACGAGCGGTTCCGAAACCGGGAGTACCGCGAGCTGTTCCCAAGAGAATGGGAGGACTGCCGGATTGTGCAGCGCAGCAGCCTCCCGGAGGTAATCCATTCGTTTTGGGAGAGGGTGGATTGTGAGAGCGGATCAAAAGCCGGGCAGCAGGAAATGAAATCTCGGTGCAGCGCTGAACGTTACGTGTGATCCGCACGGTTCCGGTATTCGCTCGGTGAGCAGCCCATCTGCTGCCGGAAAATTTTAGAAAAATAGGCAGGACTGGAAAATCCGGTCTGTTCCGCTACGGAAGTGATACTGGCCTGGCGCTCGAGAAGGAGCGGCAGGCTTTTTTCAATACGGTAATCGAGAAGATAGTCAAACAGGGATTCGTTCATGCATTTTTTGAAAAAACGGCAGCATTCACTGCGGCAGATGTGGATCTGTGCGGCGAGATCCTCGAGCGTCAGATGCTCCATATAATGGCGGTGGATGTAGTCGAGCAGAATGCGGAGCCGCTCAACATCACGCGCTGCCGCCGTGTTCTGGGATTCACCGGAAAACGATGCGTGGCGGTAAATCTCAATCCAGATCGACAGCAGAAGCTCCTGGATTTCCATCTCAAACGCGGACGGCTGTGAAAGCGAGAGGTCGTAGATGCGGTGCATACAGGCAAGTACCTGGTTCTGCCAGTCGATCCCCGGCGAAAAGACGATGGAGGCGAGCTGCATATCCGTCAGCACCGGTTCGACGTAGCGCGTCTGGATCACACTGTTTGAAAAACCATAGAGAAAGCGCGGGGCGAACGTGGTTGAAATATAGACGCAGTCCATCCCGTCGATCATGTGGCCGCTGTGAAGCGCATTCGTGTTGCAGAAAATGCCGTCCCCTTCTTTTAAGACATACGATTTGCCGTTGACCTGATATCCGATCTGCCCCGAGAGGACAAACGTCAGCTCAATTTCCGGGTGCCAGTGCCAGGAAAAGGAGCCGCGCTCGTAGCGGGAGAGCTGTTCGTAACTGATGTTGACAGGAAATTCATAGCTGCCGTGGGCCTTCAGCTCACGGTTTTCTTTATCCATGCGGATCTGCATGAAACGTACCTCCAATCCATAAAATCCATTAAAAATCATACGATAAGTAAAGTATGCGGCAAAAAGGGAAAAAAAACAAGAAAAAATCGAAGATCACCTCAATATAATTATCGTTTGCCCCAATATTGTTGTTGCAGATGGGCGTACGGCTCACTATAATGATACTTAAGAAGATAAGAAAAAACACACAAACACACAAACACACAATACACACACAACACACAAAACGAAACCATGAAAACAACACACCAAAAAGAAAAGGAGACAACAAAATGAAACAGCAGGTACTGGATTGTTTTGCAAAACTGTTCGGGGGAGAGGGCGACATCCGCACCTACTTCGCACCTGGACGTGTGAACCTGATCGGTGAGCACACCGATTACAACGGAGGCCACGTATTTCCATGCGCACTGACCATCGGAACCTACATGGCAGCAAGAAAACGTGACGACAGAAAGCTTCGTTTTTACTCTATGAACTTTGAAAAACTCGGCGTGGTAGAATCTTCTCTCGATGAATTCCTGATGGGAAAAGAAGGCAACTGGACCGCATATCCGAAGGGAATGATGTGGGCATTTTGCCAGAAGGGCTTCCCGGTAGAGCAGGGCTTCGATATCGTGCTCTACGGAAACATTCCGAACGGCTCCGGCCTTTCCTCTTCCGCATCCGTTGAGACCGTAACCGGCGTAATGCTGCGTGACATGTTCGGCTACGACACCATCTCCATGATCGACATCGCTCTGTACGGCCAGTTCTCCGAGAACAACTACAACGGCGTCAACTGCGGTATCATGGATCAGTTCGCCATCGCCATGGGCAAAAAGGACTGTGCGATCTTCCTTGACACCAGCGATCTGAAATATGAGTACGCACCGGTTAAACTGGAAGGCGCAAGAATTGTCATCTCCTGCAGCAACAAGAAACGCGGCCTTGGCGACTCCAAATACAACGAGCGCCGCAGCGAGTGCGAGACTGCTCTGGCTGAGATTCAGAAAGTCAAAGACATCAAGAGCCTTGGCGAGCTGACCGAGGAAGAGTTTGAGGCAGTGAAAGATGCCATCAAAGATCCGGTCCGCCAGAAACGTGCAAAACATGCTGTTTACGAGAACCAGAGAACCGTTCAGGCCGTTGCAGCTTTAAAGGCAAACGACATCGCAAAATTCGGCGAGCTGATGAACGCATCCCACGTTTCCCTGCGTGATGACTATGAGGTAACCGGCATCGAGCTGGATACTCTTGTGGAAGAAGCATGGAACTGCCCGGGTGTCATCGGATCCCGTATGACAGGCGCAGGCTTCGGCGGATGCACCGTCAGCATCGTAAAAACAGAAGATATTGACAACTTCATCGCAAAAGTAGGCGCAGCTTACAAAGAAAAAATCGGCTATGCCGCAGACTTCTATGTCGTAGACATCGGAGACGGCGCAGGCGTATTAAAATAAGAAATAAAAAAGCTGGATCGGCAGCAGGGAGGAAGCTACAGTGATTAACGAGAGTATTGCAAAACTGGTAAAATATGGAGAAAATGCCGGTCTTGTTTCGGGACTGGATAAAATCTATGCGACAAACCGGATTCTGGAAGTCATGCAGATTTCCGATTACGAAGAGCCGGAGCAGATTCCGGAGACCCCGGATCTGGAAGAGACTTTAAATGAACTGCTTGATGATGCAGCTAAGCGCGGTCTTCTCGAACACAACAGCGTCGTTTACCGCGATCTGTTCGATACGAAACTGATGGACTGCCTGATGCCGCGCCCGGGAGAGGTGGTAAAGAAGTTTGAGGAACTCTATGCGAAGAGCCCGCGGGAGGCAACCGATTACTTCTACAAACTGAGCCAGGATTCCAACTACATCCGCAGATACCGCATCGCAAAGGATATCCGCTGGAGCGTACCGAGTGCCTACGGCGATATCGATATCTCGATCAACCTCTCCAAACCGGAGAAGGACCCGAAGGCGATCGCGGCTGCAAAACTGGCAAAACAGAGCGGTTATCCGAAATGCCTGCTCTGCAAGGAGAATGTGGGCTATGCGGGACGCGTCAACCACCCGGCGCGCCAGAACCACCGCATCATTCCGCTGACGATCAATCAGACGGAGTGGGGATTCCAGTACTCGCCATATGTGTATTACAATGAGCACTGCATCGTGTTCAATTTCCAGCATAACCCGATGAAGATCGAGCGCGCGACCTTTGTGAAGCTGTTTGACTTTATCAAGCTGTTTCCGCACTACTTCATCGGTTCCAATGCGGATCTGCCGATCGTGGGAGGCTCCATTTTAAGCCACGATCATTATCAGGGCGGTCACTATACCTTCGCAATGGCGAAAGCGCCGATCGAGCGCCATTTTACCATCAAAGGATACGAGGATGTGGAAACCGGCATCGTCAAATGGCCGCTGTCCGTCATCCGGATCCGCCACAAAGATGAGAAACGGCTGATCGATCTGGCAGAGCATATCCTGAACTGCTGGAGAGGTTACACGGATGAGGATGCGTTTGTATTCGCCGAGACTGACGGAGAGCCGCACAACACGATCACGCCGATCGCAAGAAAAGTGGGCGATACGTTCGAACTCGATCTGGCACTGCGCAACAACATCACGACGGACGAATGCCCGCTCGGTGTTTACCATCCGCATGCACAGTATCATCACATCAAAAAAGAGAACATCGGCCTTATTGAGGTTATGGGACTTGCGATTCTGCCGGCGCGCTTAAAAGATGAGCTGGAAGAGCTTTCCAAATGCCTCGTAGAGGGAAAAGATGTCCGCGCTGTCGCAGAGCTGGAGAAACATGCCGACTGGGTAGACGAATTCCTGCCGCGCCATCCGGAGCTGAACAGCGAAAATGTGATGGATATCCTGAAAGAGGAAGTCGGAAAAGTCTTTGTCGGCGTACTCGAGGATGCCGGCGTTTACAAGTGCACCGAGGAAGGCAGAAGTGCATTTGCAAAATTCATGGAAACGTTGTAGAATAAACTAAATGTTTCAATTAACCCGCTGCGGCAAAAAACAGCAGCGAAGGAAAACATGGAGGATACCAAAATGAAAATCTTAGTTACTGGCGGTGCAGGCTATATTGGAAGCCACACCTGTGTGGAACTGCTGAACGCAGGCTATGACGTTGTTGTCATGGACAACCTTTACAATGCAAGCGAGAAAGCCATCGAGCGTGTAGAACAGATTACCGGAAAGAAAGTAACCTTCTACAAAACCGATATGCTGGACCGCGAAGGCGTAAAGAAAATTTTCGACAACGAGAAAATTGACGCTGTCATCCATTTCGCAGGCTTAAAAGCAGTCGGCGAGTCCGTACATAAACCGATTGAATATTATCACAACAACATGACCGGAACCCTGATTCTCTGCGATGAGATGAGAAACCACGGCGTAAAGAACATCATCTTCAGTTCTTCTGCAACCGTATACGGCAATCCGGCACAGATTCCGATCACCGAGGAGTGCCCGAAGGGAACCCCGACCAACCCATACGGCTGGACAAAAAGCATGCTCGAGCAGGTTCTGACCGACATCCACACCGCAGATCCAGAATGGAATGTTATCCTGCTTCGTTACTTCAACCCGATCGGAGCGCATAAGAGCGGCCTTATCGGAGAGGATCCGAAGGGCATCCCGAACAACCTGCTTCCGTATGTCGCACAGGTTGCCATCGGAAAACTCGAGTGCATCGGCGTTTTCGGTGATGACTACGATACTCCGGACGGAACTGGTGTCCGCGATTACATCCATGTTGTTGACCTGGCACGCGGCCATGTAAAAGCCATCCAGAAACTGGCTGACAACGAGGGCGTTTCCATTTACAACCTCGGAACCGGCAAAGGCTACAGCGTACTCGATGTGATCCACGCATTCGAGAAAGCATGCGGCCATCCGCTGAAATACGAAATCAAACCGCGCCGTGACGGTGATATCGCAACCTGCTACTCCAAATGCGACAAAGCAAAAGAGGAGCTTGGCTGGGAGGCTGAGTACGGCATCGAGGAGATGTGTGCCGATTCCTGGAACTGGCAGCAGAAGAATCCGAACGGATATAACGACTAATGTAATGTGAGTGTTATCTGGCGGCCCGCCGATACTTGAAAGAGTGTCGGCGGGCCGTTTTTGTATAGATAAATTCAGTCTTTTTTCACAAAGTCCGGCTTGCTAATTAAGAGGGAATCCGATATAATGTAAGAGTTAAAGTGTCCGTAAAAAAAGAGGGGCGGTTTGACATACAAGGAGGAAAAGCATGGACGATAGAAAAAATCAGAACCGGGAACCAGAAAACGGCTCCGGGGGAGGACCGAAAAACAGACAGACGATACTCATTATCCTGATCTGCCTCCTCGTCAGCCTGATGGTGATGGGACTTCTGAACAATGCCCTTGGGGGAATTACTTCCGAGGATCTTGACTATAGCAAATTCCTGGATATGGTAAACAACGATGAAGTGCAGGAAGTTGTCTTGAAATCGGGAACACTGACCGTAACGCCGAAAGACCAGAAATCGGAGGGAATCACCTATCAGGTAACGATGATGGGAGATGAGCAGGAGCTGGTCGATCTGTTACAGGAGAAAGGCATTACGTACCACAAAGATCCGCCGGATTCTACCGGAACGATCATTTACACATTGCTGACCGTCATTCTGCCGGTTGTGATGCTTGTCGCTGTCATGGTATGGGTGATGCGCAGCATGAACAAAGGCGGCGGAGTCATGGGCGTAGGAAAGAGCAGAGCAAAGGCCTACGTACAGAAAGAAACCGGCGTGACATTCCGCGATGTTGCGGGACAGGACGAGGCAAAAGAATCGCTCCAGGAGGTTGTGGATTTCCTGCATAACCCTGGAAAATACACGACAATCGGTGCAAAACTTCCGAAAGGAGCACTTCTTGTAGGCCCTCCTGGAACCGGAAAAACACTGCTTGCCAAAGCCGTAGCCGGTGAGGCGCACGTACCGTTTTTCTCGATGTCCGCTTCGGAATTTGTCGAGATGTTCGTCGGTGTCGGTGCATCGCGTGTGCGTGACCTGTTTGAGGAAGCAAAGAAAAACGCACCGTGCATCATCTTTATCGATGAGATCGATGCGATCGGAAAGAGCCGTGACAACAGCTACAACAGCAACGACGAGCGGGAGCAGACGTTAAACCAGCTCCTCGCCGAGATGGACGGATTCGACAGCTCCAAGGGTATTCTGATCCTTGCGGCCACAAACCGCCCGGAGGTTCTTGACCCGGCGCTGCTGCGTCCAGGCCGTTTTGACCGCCGGATTATCGTAGAAAGACCGGACCTGAAAGGCCGTGTGGAAATCCTGAAAGTACACGCCAAGAACGTATCGCTCGATGAGACGGTTGATCTCGACGGCATCGCACTTGCGACATCGGGAGCCGTTGGTTCTGATCTTGCAAATATGATCAACGAGGCAGCGATTCTTGCGGTCAAGAACGGAAGAAAAGCCGTTTCCCAGAAGGATCTTCTCGAGGCAGTCGAGGTTGTCCTCGTCGGAAAAGAGAAGAAGGACCGCATCTTAAGCCAGGAAGAGCGAAAGATCGTTTCCTACCACGAGGTAGGCCACGCACTTGTTACTGCACTGCAGAAGGATTCCGAGCCGGTACAGAAAATCACGATTGTGCCGCGTACGATGGGTGCGCTCGGCTACGTCATGCAGGTGCCGGAGGAGGAGAAATACCTCAACACGAAGAGCGAACTCGAGGCGATGATCGTCGAGTGCCTCGGTGGAAGAGCGGCAGAGGAGATCGTATTCGGCAACGTGACAACGGGAGCTTCGAATGATATCGAGAAAGCGACGAAGATTGTCCGCGCGATGATCACGCAGTACGGTATGTCGGAGAAATTCGGTCTGATCGGTCTTGCGACCCAGCAGAATCAGTACCTCGACGGAAGAATGGTCTTAAACTGCGGCGATGCCACAGCAACCGAAATCGACCACGAGGTCATGAAGATCTTGAAAGAGTCGTATGAGCAGGCAAAAGAACTTCTGGCAGCTAACCGCGATGCGATGGATGAAATCGCAGCTTACCTGATCCAGAAAGAGACGATCACCGGAAAAGAATTTATGGAGATTTTTCATCAGGTGATTGCAAAACGGAATGGAAACGCGGAAGAAGCGGTTGAAAATCCAGAAATATAAAAAGAAAGCGAAAAGGCCCGGCGGGAGCAGAGAAAACGATCTCTGCACGCTGGGCATTTTCAACATTACAGTCCCAAAAAGAGGAGGGTCATATGGCGTTTGATATCCAGGAAGAACTGAAAAAACTGCCGGGGAAACCCGGCGTCTATCTGATGCACGACGCGGACGATACAATTATCTACGTAGGAAAGGCGATTTCGCTGAAAAACCGTGTCCGCCAGTATTTCCAGACGAGCCGCAACAAAGGGCCGAAGATTGAGCGGATGGTCACGCATATCGCCCGTTTTGAGTATATTGTGACGGATTCCGAACTGGAGGCGCTCGTGCTGGAGTGCAACCTTATCAAAGAGCACCGTCCGAAATACAATACGATGCTGAAAGATGACAAGGCGTACCCGTACATTAAGGTGACCGTGAACGAGGATTTTCCACGCATTCTGTTTTCCCATCAGATGAAGAAGGACAAGGCGAAATATTTCGGCCCGTACACGAGCGCCGGAGCTGTGAAAGATACGATCGAACTGTTGCGGAAGCTGTACGATATCCGTTCCTGCAATAAGAGCCTGCCAAAGGAGATCGGCAAGGACCGCCCGTGTCTTTACTATCACATCCACCAGTGTAAGGCGCCGTGCCAGGGATACATTTCCAAAGAAGAGTACGGCGAGCAGATCAAAAAGGCGATCAGTTTTCTGAATGGAAATTACAATGACATGATCAAAGAGCTGACTGGAAAAATGACGGAGGCGGCTGAGGAGATGCGGTTCGAGCAGGCGGCGGAGTACCGTGATCTGATCGACAGCGTGCGCAGGATCGGCGAGCGGCAGAAGATTACGAACAGTGACGGCGAGGACAAGGATGTCATTGCGCTTGCGATGGACAAAGAGGATGCGGTGGCGCAGGTCTTCTTTATCCGGAACGGAAAGCTGATCGGGCGGGAGCATTATTATCTGCGGATCGGCGAGGAGGAGCAGAAAAGCGAGGTGCTGCTCACGTTTATGAAACAGTTCTATTCCGGCACGCCGTTCATCCCGCGGGAAATCATGATTTCCGAGGAGATTGCCGAGCAGGAGCTGATGGAAGAGTATTTAAGCAGCAAACGGGGCCAGAAGGTCCGCATCCGCGTGCCGAAAAAGGGCAGCAAGGAAAAAATGGTGGAACTGGCAGAGCGGAACGCACAGATCGTTCTCGACCAGGACCGCGAGCGGATCAAGCGGGAAGAGGGTCGGACGGTCGGTGCCGTAAAAGAGATCGCCAGATGGCTGAACCTGCCGTCGATCGACCGCATCGAGGCGTACGATATCTCCAATATCAGCGGTTTCCAGTCGGTCGGCTCGATGATCGTCTACGAGAAAGGAAAGCCAAAGCGCGCCGATTACCGAAAATTCAAGATCAAATCCGTCGAGGGACCGAACGATTACGCCAGTATGAAAGAGGTCTTAAGCCGCCGTTTTCTGCGCGGCATCCAGGAGGACAGCGGTTTCGAGCGGCTGCCGGACCTGATCATGATGGACGGCGGACGCGGCCAGGTTAACATTGCGCTTGAGGTGCTTGAAGAAATGGATCTTGCGATTCCGGTCTGCGGTATGGTAAAGGACGACAAGCACCGCACGAGGGGTCTGTATTTCCGAAACGTGGAAATCCCGATCGACCGGAACAGCGAGGGCTTCAAACTGATCACACGCGTGCAGGACGAGGCGCACCGCTTTGCAATCGAATACCACCGCCTGCTGCGGAGCAAAGGCCAGGTCCACTCGATTCTCGACGACATCCCGGGCATCGGGCCGACAAGAAGGAAAGAACTGATGCGCCACTTTCAGGGAATTGATGATATCAAGGCGGCAACCGTGGAAGAACTTTCCGGACTTCCGGGCATGAATAAAAAGGCAGCGGAGCAGGTTTACACATTCTTTCACGCACCTGCACAGGAGGAAAATGAGGATTCGTCAAAATAGTTAAATTTCTAGGTTGCCCGTGATGCTTTATTGTGCTAAAATCATAGAAGAGACGGATTTAAAAAGACGTCGAATGAAGTCGGAGGACAGGAAAATGAAAGAAATTGAAATGACCAAAATGGTGGAGGAAATGGATCTCCGCAACCTGACACCAGAGGTTGATATGACAGATCTTGTCATTGCCACACCGGATATCAACCGTCCTGCACTGCAGCTGACCGGTTACTATGAGCATTTTGCCAATGAGCGTGTGCAGATCATAGGTTATGTAGAGTTCACGTATCTGCAGCATCTTGAAGAGAGCGAGCGCGTCCGCGCGTTTGAAGAGTTTGTAAGCCGCAAGATCCCATGTGTCATTTTCACCACGAAGATGATTCCGGGACCGGAAATTCTGGAGCTGTGCAATCGTTATCAGGTACCGGCCTTTGCGGTAGACAAATCGACTTCCGTTTTCATGGCTGAAATCATCCGCTGGCTGAATGTCCAGCTTGCCCCGATGATCTCCATCCACGGCGTGCTGGTCGATGTATTCGGCGAGGGCGTTCTGATCATGGGCGAGAGCGGAATCGGAAAGAGCGAGGCTGCACTGGAGCTGATCAAACGAGGCCATCGTCTCGTCAGTGATGATGTGGTTGAAATCAGCCGTGTCAGCGACATTACGCTGGTCGGAACGGCACCGGATATCACGCGTCACTTTATCGAGCTGCGCGGTATCGGTATCATCGACGTCAAGACGCTGTTTGGTGTCGAGAGCGTAAAGGATACCCAGTCTATCGACCTTGTTATCAAGCTTGAAGAGTGGGACAAAGAGAAAGAATACGACCGTCTGGGCCTGGAAGAAGAGTATATTGAGTTCCTTGGAAACAAGGTTGTCTGCCATTCCCTTCCGATCCGTCCGGGCCGTAACCTGGCGATCATCGTAGAAACCGCTGCTGTCAACCACAGACAGAAGAAGATGGGCTACAATGCCGCACAGGAGCTGTACCGCCGTGTACAGGCTAACTTAGTGAAAAAAAGAGAGGAGAAGTAAGAAAATGGCAAACTATGTATTTGGAATCGATGTTGGGGGTACTTCAGTAAAATGCGGACTGTTCCAGACAGACGGAACTCTGTTGGAAAAATGGGAAATCCCGACCCGCACCGAAAACGGCGGAAGCGAAATTCTGCCGGATATCGCAAAAAGCGTAAAAGCAAAAATGGCTGAGAAGGGTATCGCAGCAGAT
This sequence comes from Blautia sp. TF10-30, assembly GCF_003481245.1. Lineage (NCBI taxonomy): Bacteria > Bacillati > Bacillota > Clostridia > Lachnospirales > Lachnospiraceae > Blautia > Blautia sp. TF10-30. Next base: position 104,329 of record NZ_QUKM01000008.1, on the reverse strand, counting down.
GATGTTGCCGGTGTCGGCATTGACGTACCTGGCCCGGTTAATGACAAAGGTGAGCTTTCCATCGCAGTCAACCTGAACTGGGGATATAAAAATATCGTAAAAGAGCTTTCCGACGAACTCGGCGGAATGGCAGTAAAAGCAGCAAACGACGCAAACGCAGCAGCTCTCGGTGAGATGTGGGCAGGCGGCGGAAAGGGAAGCAAGAACCTGGTTATGGTTACCCTTGGAACCGGTGTCGGCGGCGGAATCATCGTGGACGGCAAGATCGTAGCAGGTGCTCACGGCGCAGGCGGCGAGGTTGGTCATGCATGTGTTGATCCGGAAGAAGAAGCGGTCTGCAACTGCGGAAACCACGGATGCCTCGAGCAGATGACATCTGCAACCGGTATCGTTCGTCTGGCAAAGAAATATCTGGCATCCCATGATACTCCGTCTTCTTTAAGAGAAAGAGGAGAGACCATCAGTGCAAAAGCTGTCTTTGATGCATTAAAAGAAGGCGATGCAGCAGCAGAAGCAATCGTTCAGGAGTTCTCCGAGTACCTCGGAAGAGCACTTGCAGTATTCGCATGCGTTGTTGACCCGGAAGTTATCGTAGTCGGCGGCGGTGTATCCAAAGCAGGCCAGATCCTGATCGACGGCGTAGCTAAATACTACCGTGAAGCAGCATTCATCGCATGCAAAGATACCCCGATCGTACTCGCTTCCCTTGGAAACGATGCTGGTATCTACGGCGCAGCAAAAATGCTGATTGACTAATTGATTCAGATGGAAAAAGAAGTATAGAAAAACCGGTCCTGCTGGCATATGCCAGAGGGCCGGTTTTTTGTGTATAGACTGACTGAAAAAGTTATTCGGAAGAGCCGCTCTCTTCGGACTGCAGCTGTACTTCCGATATCTCCGCCGGGGTATCCGGTTCTGACGGTGCATCAGGGGTATCCGGTGTGTCAGGAGTCTCCGGTGTATTAGAAGGCGGATCGGCAGGTGTTTCGGTCGGAGCCGGAGTTTCCTGCGGTGCCTCCGTCGGTGTCGGGGTTGTCTGCGGAGTTGATGCTGCAGAAGGGGTTCTGGTCGGCGTCGGTGTTGAGGCCGGCGCGGTGTAGTGGCCCTTGCAACGCTCGGTCGGCAGATCGGATACCGCAAAGTATTCGGTGATGGACGGGCAGCTTGAGCGGGCGAGCAGGCCAGTCTTCGTACAGATCGTTGCCTCCTGTACTGTTGCGGAAGTCTCGAAATCCATATCGGCAAGGCCTTCGTGGATTTCATTCATGACCTTTGCCCAGAGACGTTTGTGGAATTCACGGTCGCTCTCCGGAAACTCCGCGTGTGTATCATACGTTGCCCAGATGGCAGCGGTATAATACGGCGTAAAGCCTGCAAAAACAAGATCCTTGGCCTCGTTCGTCGTACCGGTTTTTCCGGCTGCGTGCATATTGTCGAGGCGGGCGGCAACACCGGTACCTTTTTCCAAAACATCCTCCATGGCATTGGTGAGGAGGGAGGCAGTGCTTGCCTTGAAGACCTGCGTTGCCTTGTTTTCTGTGTTGTCAATTAAAACATTTCCTTTGCTGTCGGTAACCTTTGTGTAGAACACCGGCTTGCGGTACTGGCCGCCGTCTGCGATTGCCGCGTAGGCTGCCGTCAGTTCGAGATCACTGACACCGTAGGTGATACCGCCGAGAGCCAGCGGCTGGATCACATCGTATTCCTCGGAGAGTTTGGAAAAACCAAGCTTCTTCAGATAATCAAAGCCGACCTTCGGCGTAAGCTCGGTCAGTACCTTGACGGCCGGGATATTGATGGAATTGATGATCGCCTGGCGGACGGTAACATCACCATGGTAGGTAAGATCCGAGTTCTGCAGCGGTGTGCCGTCACTGTAGTTGAACGGCTCATCCTTAATTACCGTAGCGAGTGTAATCTTTCCAAGGTCGAGCGCCGGTCCGTACGCGGAAAGAATCTTGAACGTGGAACCCGGCTGGGAATAATTATCGGTTGCGCGGTTGAAGGTAAGACTTGCTGTTTTTTCGCCGCGTCCGCCGACGATGGCTTTCACGTAACCGGTGCGCTGGTCCATAACGGTCATGCACGCCTGCGGCTGCGGGGTGAAGCTGCTGCGCTCGGCAACAATCGTATCGCCCTCCTGCATGATAGCGGCTTTGTACTGGTCGATATAGCTCTGTGCCTCCTCCTGGGAGTCAAAGAGCAGATCGAAATTCGGATCGCTGTTGCGGAAGTAGAGCTGCAGCATCTCTTTGCTGTAGTTCTGTACCTCGCCGTCTGCCTGCTCTACGGTGAGCGCCCAGTCGAGACCGATCTGCGTGTTCGCCGGGAAGTTCTCCGGATTCTGGAATTCCGTATCGAGGATTGACTGCATGTAGGAATCCTGTGTGGTATAAATTTTGAGGCCGCCGCTGTAGACAACGTTCTTTGCCTGCACTTCGGTGTAGCCTTTCTGTACCATCAGATCGTTGATCAGGTTGGTGATGACTTCATCGATAAAGTAGGAGTACGGCGCGCTCTCCGCCTGGGACTGCGTGTGCATGGCGATGCGGTCGTAAACGTTGTCGTTCATGGCAATGGTGTATTCTTCTTCGGTGATGTAGCCCTGCTCTTTCATGTTGTTCAGGATCTTGTCGCGGCGCTGCTGGTTTTTCTCCGGGTGGTTTTTCGGATTATATGCCGTCGGCGCCTTTGGAATTGCGGCAAGAACGGCGCATTCAGAGAGCGTCAGATCTTTTGCATCCTTTCCGAAATACGTCTGCGCTGCCGTCTGGACACCGTAGCAGCCGGAACCTAAGTTGATCGTATTCAGATAATTTTCCAGAATAACGTCTTTGGCGTTTTCACCCTCTGCGGTCAGTGTTTTTTCCAGCTTCAGCGCCAGGTACTGTTCCTGGATCTTCCGCTTGAAGCTCTGCATCCGCGTCTCTTCCATCCAGTCAGTGAAAACATTGTTTTTTAAGAGCTGCTGTGTGATCGTGCTGGCGCCCTCGGTAAAATGAAAGCCGTGGCTGACGCCGACAACGAAAGCACGGATGATACCGCTCGGATCGATGCCGTTGTGCTCATAAAAACGGGCATCCTCAACCGCGACGATCGCGTGCTGCATATCGAACGGAATCTCCTCAATCGAAATCGAGACACGGTTTCCCTGAGCCCCGGTCAGCTTCTGTACCTGGTTGCCGTCAGCATCGTAGATAAACGACGCGTTGCCGAGCGGCATGATATTTGCCTCCGAGATATCAGGGGCACTGTCAATCACGCCGCGGACAGCGCCGATCACAAGCCCGGCACCGCAGACGAGAACGACAAGAAGAAGACAGAACGCGATGCGCAGCGCCGTCACGCCGGCCGTCTTTTCAATCTTTCCGTAATGGGACCGCAGATCTTCACGTTTGTCTTCCAGATGACTTTTTCCAAAGTGCATATAGAAAATCCTCCTTATGTCATGTTCCTGCAAAACTGATTTAGTTCAGTAATCAATGGTGTTCCTGCCCTGCAAAAAGCAGGGTATACTTATTTTTATTATACCAAATAAAGGGCTGGAATAAAAGTATTTCTGAAAAGAATGCTGATTTTTCAGAAATGATATGGTAAGATAGGTACATATTTGGGTGAAGGAGTAAGGACATATGATCGATCAGTTTCGGACGGTTTACCGGGGTGGAACCGGGGAAATCGTGGAGAAGAAATCACGTTTTATTGCGACGGTGCGTCTGGTGGAATCTGAGGAGGAGGCACTTTCCTGCCTGGAAGCTCTGCGGAAAAAATACTGGGATGCGCGGCATAACTGTTTTGTGTATATTATTGGAGAAAATCAGGAGACGGTGCGCTGCAGCGACGACGGGGAGCCTTCCGGCACGGCAGGGCGGCCGATGCTCGATGTGGTACAGGGAGCAGGCCTCCGCAATGTGCTTGTTGTGGTGACGCGGTATTTCGGCGGTACGCTGCTGGGAACGGGCGGCCTGGTGCGCGCGTACTCGCAGGCGGTGCAGGAGGGGCTGGCAAACAGTGTTCTGATTGACGAGATCTGCGGCGTGCGGCTGTTGATTGAGACGGATTACAACGGCATCGGTAAAATCCAGTATCTGCTCGGCCAGCGGGGGATTCCGATTCTGGAATCCGAGTACACCGATCAGGTGAAAATCCGCGTTCTCGTTCCGAAAACGGAGGTGGACCGTCTCTGCGCGGAGATTACCGAGGGGACGAACGGAAAGGCAAAACTGGAAAAAGAAGAGGAGCTGTACTTTGCGCAGAACGACGGAGAGCTGATCTTCGGGGATGCGCTGACGCAGTATAAGAATCTGGAGGCAGAAGAATTAGGATAAAGGAGGATGCGACATGAGGTTTCCGGAAAATCTGAAAAAGAGCGGAACGATCGGCTTTGTGGCACCATCGTTTGGATGCACAACAGAGCCATACAAGTCCGCGTTTGCAAATGCACAGAAAAAATGGAAAGAGATGGGATATCAGCTGGATCTTGGGCCAAACTGCTATGCAGAGCACGGCATCGGAATCAGCGCGGCACCGGAGGAGTGCGGAAAAGAGCTGACGGAATATTATGTCAGTGAGAAGAATGACTGTCTGATTTCCTGCGGCGGCGGAGAGCTGATGTGCGAGGATCTCGATTACGTGGATTTTGAAAAGATCAGAAAGGCACCGGCGAAATGGTATCTCGGCTATTCTGACAATACGCATTTTACGTATCTTCTGCCGACCATCTGCGATACGGCGGCTGTTTATGGTCCGTGTGCGAGTGATTTCGGCATGGAGCCGTGGCATAAATCCGTAGCGGATGCGTTTGGCGTACTGACGGGAGAAGTGCGTACCGTCCGCGGCTATGAGGGATGGGAAAGAGACGATGCGAAGGGCAGAAGCGAGGAAAATCCGTATCTGCCGTACCAGATTACAGAACCGCGCGTTCTGCGCCGCTTCCCGGATGCGGACCGTGCATTTGAGGGACGGCTCATCGGCGGCTGTCTCGACTGTCTCGTCAATATTCTTGGAACGAAGTACGACGGAACGGTTGATTTTGTGGAAAAATATAAAGAGGACGGTTTTGTCTGGTTTCTGGAAGCGTGCGATCTGAACGTCTTTGCGATCCGCCGCGCAATCTGGCAGATGGAGCACGCCGGCTGGTTCCAATATGTGAAAGGCTTTTTGATTGGCCGCCCGCTGCAGTTCGGACAGAAATTCGGGGAACTCGACCAGTACCGCGCCGTGACGGATCTGCTTGGAAAATACAACGTGCCGATCGTGATGGATCTCGACATCGGACACCTTCATCCGGCGATGCCGCTGATCGTCGGAAGTTATGCGAAGGTGGCCGTGGAAGGAAATGAGATTGAAATTAAGATGGAGTGCCGTTAGAACGCTTTTGAAAAATATTTTCTCGAGCGGCAGGGCAGAACCTGTGGGAAAATGTCTGCGCGCGTAGAAGAACTATCGGCGCATCCGGCAGATGCCGCGGAGCTTTTTGACATCGAGAATCGTGACCGTGCCGCGGGAGAGTGCGACGATGCCGTCTTTCTCGAACGACTTTAAGGTGCGGGAAACGACCTCTCTGGCACTGCCGAGGTTCCGCGCGATCTGCTCGTGCGTGGTGGAGAGCACCGGGGAACCGGTGCGGATGCGTTCATCCTCGAGATATCCGGCAAGGCGCTGGTCAAGCCGCGTAAAGAGAAGCTGGCCCATCGCCCACATGACTTCGGAAAAATGCTCCGTTGTTTCCCGGTAAATGTAGTTTTCAACGTAAATATTCTGATTTAACAGTCTGCGGAACGTGCTGGCCGGAGTGATGAGAACTTTCGTCTCCTCCTCGGCCTCAATCAGAATATCAAAGCTGATTTCCTGCATCGCACAGGAGGCAGACAGCGTGCAGACTTCGCCGGGACCGGTGGTAAACAGGGTAATTTCCCGCTGCTCGCCGGATTGGATAAAGATGCGGAGCTTGCCGGAGAGGACAAGCAGAACGCCGAGACAGTCATCGTCACAGCTGTAGAGAAAATCGCCGCGCTGATACGTCGTCAGGACGGAAGAGAGCACGAGTGTCTGCTGTTCATCGGCGGTAAGCTTTGAATAAAATGGATAATGCTCCTGAAAACAGGATTCCAGAAAAGATGACATAAATAAAACTCCTTTCGGAAGAAGAACGTTCTTTTGTAAACTACGGCAGCAGCCGTTTCTTCCATGATAGAAAAGAACAGAAAGAAATGCAAGAAAAAACGTATCGGTTTTTGTGCCGATACGTTTTTTTTGCATTTCCAATATTACGCTGTTTATTTTACAGAGTTAATCAGCTCTTCCAGCTCCTCATAGGAAACGGCGCCGACGTTTTTCTTTACGAGTTCGCCGTTTTTGAAGAAAGCGAGGGTCGGAACGCTCATGACTTTAAAGGATCTTGCCAGCTCCGGTGCTTCGTCAACGTCTACTTTGTAGAACTGGATCTCCGGCATATCCTCAGCTGCCTCTTCGATGACCGGGGCGAGCATTTTGCACGGTCCGCACCAGGTAGCAAAGAAATCAACAACGGCAACGCCAGGTGCTGCCTGCAGAGCTTTTTCGAAGTTTTTGGATGTAACATGAATTAATGACATAATAGAAGTCCTCCTTTTTATTGTACGGGTAATTCCCGGTAACTGTTTTTCTGTTGTGACTGTAGAATATCACAGCAGAACGGGAAGTTCTGTGACTAAGTCACAAAACTATCTGGGTTCTTTTCCCTGGCGGAAACATTCGATCATTTCGCCGGTCAGGCTGATGAGATTTGGCGTTTCGGGCAGGGAACCGCGGTCAAACCATTCGGCAGTGGAGAGCTCGTCGCGATCGAGGGTGATGGATGGATCGCCGTCTACATCGCAATAGAAGCCGGCAAGCAGCGAACCGCTGAAGGACCATGGCTGACTCTTATAGTATCTCAGATTTTTGACTTTCAATCCGACTTCCTCCATAACCTCGCGGTGCACCGTCTGTTCCAGTGTCTCGCCGACTTCTGTATAACCTGCGACGAGGGCATAGGAACGGTGGCTGCTGTGGGATGGCGCATACTTCGTGAGCAGCAGGCGGTCGCCATCAGTGATGGCGACAATGACGCTTGGGCAGATCACCGGATAGGAGAGTGCGCCGCAGGACGGGCACTGCATCGCACGTTCATTTCCGGGCGCGTGCATCTTGGTTCCGCAGCGGCCGCAGTAGGTGTGGTCTGTGTACCAGGTGTGGATCTGGTAGCCGGTGATGCCGGCGAATCCGAGCCATCCCGGAACGGCGCGGCGCAGAATCAGTGTGTTTTCATATTTCCAGATATCAAATTCCGAAAGCTGCGGGCGGCGCAGTTCATAGTAATTGGTTTCGTCGATACGGAACAGAAATTTTGCTTTTTCCCGGATTTCCGGGAAAACAGGTGCAATTTCTGCAATCGAAGGATAGCGGATCTGCGGATCTTCAAAATTGCACAGAATTGTGTGATGACCGTAGATGAAAACGAGATCGGTATCGTTCGGTGTGGAAGGGTGGTAATCTACATAATATTTATGCGGAGCGATATCCTGAATCATAAGAACTCCTTTCCTTGGTAAAAAAAGTTTTTGATAAAACAAAAAACCGAAATTCCTGTGAAGAAATTTCGGTAATAAAAAGAGCGCGAGACGGGATTCGAACCCGCGACCCCAACCTTGGCAAGGTTGTACTCCACCCCTGAGCCACTCGCGCATATACATCCTTTTGGATGAAGCGGGTGATGGGAATCGAACCCACGTATCCAGCTTGGAAGGCTGGTGTTCTACCATTGAACTACACCCGCAGATGATGGGCACTGATTTTTTTCTCTGTCTTGTTGACTGCCGTGCCTCACTGACAAAACGTATTCTACAGGAAAGATGAGAAAAAGTCAACCCCTTTTTTGAAAAAAATTAAAAAATTTTCAAAACACTGAAAAAGGAGAAAATTCAGGGTGAAAGGGGCGTGAAAATGTCCGCAAAGATCAGCCTTGTTCCAGAACGGGAAATGTACTATAATAGAAAAACGGAAAAGCAAAAAAGGGGGAATTTCCCTATGCAGGAAAATGGAACAGAACTTCTGGTTTGCTGCACCGGTTGTCAGAGCTGTATGCCGTGCATGGTAAAAATCAACATCCCGGGTTTGTTTGCGCTTTACAACCGGACAGCGACGGAAGGCGTCGAAGCGGTTCGTGCAGAGTATGAGCGTCAGGACAAACGTGCCGATGACTGCATCAACTGTTATCGCTGTGAAAAGCAGTGCCCGCAGCACCTCGGGATCGGCATTCTGATGCAGGATATTGCAGAAACCTTCGAAGAATAGAAAAACCGGTATCTGTGCAATTTAAAGAAAAATTCTAATCTTTCTATAAAATATTTTGGGAAAAACTGGACTTATCTGAAAAATTTGATATAATAGAAAGGTAGTGACAGGGAAATTTTACGCTAAGATCTGGAAAGAGAGGCCCTGTCAATTCTTATGGGAGGAAAAATACATGGATGCCATTGATTATAAGATTCTGAAGATATTGCAGAAAAATGCCCGCGAGACGGCTTCCAATATCAGCAAAGAGATTCATTTATCGGTTTCTGCAGTCATCGAGAGAATCCGTAAAATGGAAGAAACCGGAGTGATTAAAGAATACACCATTATTGTAGACGAAAAGAAAACGGGAAATGAGATGACCGCGCTGATGGAAGTCAGCCTGGAGCATCCGAAGTTCTTTGACAGTTTTGCAGATGCGATCCAGAAACTGGAGTACATCGTATCCTGCTATTATCAGACTGGAGATTTTGATTTGATTATCCGCATTTCCTGTCACTCATCCGACGAACTCGAAGAAATCCACCGCCAGGTGATGAGCCTTCCGGGCGTCGATGCGACAAGAACGCATGTAGTGCTGAAAAATGTAAAAAATATCTATTCCGCCATCCGCAGACCGGACAAATAAAAACCGGCACAGCCGGAATCTGATACGAGAGCGTGTCTGAAAATAATCCGAAAGAGTTTTCAGGCACGTTTTGGCGTCTCAGAAAAAGTACGGAAAGAAAGAAGGAAAAAAGTGAACAGATACTTACGCTGTTATGCAGAGATTTCACTCGAAGCGATCGGGCATAACATCAGAGAAGTGAAAAAAAGACTACCGGAGGGCGTGAAACTCCTTGGCGTTGTAAAAGCGAACGCCTACGGCCACGGTGCCGTTCCGGTAGCATCCTATCTGGAAAACCAGGTTGATTATTTTGCAACCGCAACCATCGAGGAGGCTGTCGAGCTCAGAGAAAACGGCATTTCCGCGCCGATCCTGATTCTCGGCTACGTGTCCCCGTCCCAGTACGGCGACCTTGTGGAATACGACATCACTCAGACGATCGACAGCTACGCACAGGCGCTTGCCCTCGAAAAAGAGGCAGCACGCCAGAACCGGAAAGCAAAAGCACACCTTGCGGTCGATACCGGCATGACGCGGATCGGCTTCCAGGTGACGGAGCACGATGCGGATGAGGCGGCAAAAATCGCGGATCTTCCGCACATCGAGCTGGAAGGTATGTTTACGCATTTCTCCTGCGCCGATCAGGAAGACAAGACGTACTGTTCGATGCAGATGGAAAAATATGATAAGATGACGGCACTTTTAGCAGAGCGCGGCGTGACGATTCCGCTTCGCCATATCTGCAACTCCGCCGGAATCATGGAATTTGACGATCACCGCTTTGAGATGGTGCGTTCCGGTATCATCACCTACGGCATTTACCCATCCGAGGAGGTAAAAAAAGAGCGTCTCGATCTGATCCCGGCGCTTTCCTGGAAGAGCCATGTCATCCATGTGAAGGAAGTCGGCCCGGGCATCGGCGTCAGCTACGGTGCCACGTATGTGACCGAGAAACCGATGACACGGATCGCAACTGTTTCAGCCGGCTATGCAGACGGCTATCCGAGAGCTCTCTCGAACCAGGGCTGTGTGCTGATCCACGGGAAAAAAGCACCGATCATCGGAAGAATCTGTATGGATCAGATGATGGTGGACGTGACCGACATCCCGGATGTGCAGGTGGAGGACGTTGTAACGCTTGTCGGAACCGACGGGGATGAGACCATCACGATCGAAGAGATCGCCAATCCGGCGGCACGTTTCGATTACGAGATGCTCTGCGATATCAGCAGCCGTGTAACAAGGGTTTATAAATAGTTATCCAAAATAGAAAAATCAAAGTCTCCGAAGACGGAAAAAAGCAGAATCTGCTGACCGTTTCGGAGACTTTTTTGTGTTGGAACAGGTTTTCTGGATTATTTAACCGGTGCGGGTTGACAGGCGGTGCCGGAGTATGGTAGGATACCAATTAGTTTAGCGTAGTACAGTGATAACATGATCACGTAGAAAAGGAGAAGATTATTATGAAAAAGAAAATGGTTAGCATTTTGACAGCAGCCTTTTGTGCATCTGCCCTGCTGGCTGGCTGCGGCTCTGCAGACACAGCAAAAACATCTGCCTCATCAGCAGGAGCAGCATCCTCTTCCGCAGACGGAACGACAACCTTTACCGTAGGCTTCGATGCAGAATACCCGCCGTACGGCTACATGGACGATGAGACGGGCGATTACACCGGATTTGACCTGGAGCTCGCCGAGGCAGTCTGCGAGATTTACGGCTGGAAGCTGGTAAAAACCCCGATCAACTGGGATGCGAAAGATACCGAGCTGAATTCTGGTGCGATTGACTGCATCTGGAACGGCTTTACCATGAACGGCAGAGAGGACGATTACACCTGGTCTGATCCGTACGTGGACAACAGCCAGGTGATGGTCGTATCTGAGAATTCCGGCATCAACAGCCTGTCCGATCTGGCAGGAAAGACGGTTGGTGTGCAGGCAGCATCCGCAGCACTCGATCTTTTACAGAGTGAGGAAGAAGGCGGTCAGAAAGAACTCGCCGATACTTTCGCCGCTCTGCAGCAGTTCCCGGATTACAACAATGCGTTTGTAGAGCTTCAGGCAGGTTCCATCGATGCGGTTGCCATGGATATCGGCGTTGCCAAATATCAGCTGGAAAGCCGCGGAGAAGGATACAAAATCCTCGACGAGCACCTGAACTCTGAGAAATATGCGATCGGATTCAAAAAAGGAAATACCGAGCTCTGCGATAAAGTAAACGAAGGCCTGCAGCAGGTTCTGGCCGACGGAACATTCGACAAGCTCGCAGAAAAATACGGAATCGCAGACATGGTGTGTCTGGAGAAAAAAGGAGAGTAAAGCAGCATGAAGTTGTCCATGATTCTATCACAGCTTAGTACCGGAATGGCGGGAACGATCTCGATATTTGTCCTGACGCTCGTATTTTCCCTGCCGCTCGGTCTGCTGATCGCCTTCGGGCGTATGTCGAAAAACCGGATTGTGAGCGGAATTTTCCGGCTCTATATCTCCCTGATGCGCGGCACGCCTCTGATGCTGCAGCTCATGGTGGTTTACTTCGGACCGTTCTATCTGTTCGGTATGAACATAGGAAAATGGCGCTTTCCGGCGATTATCACCGGATTTGCCTTAAACTACGGCGCCTATTTTGCAGAAATCTACCGCTCCGGCATCGTTTCGATGGATCGTGGACAGTACGAGGCAGCAAAGCTTCTTGGTTATTCGAAGGGACAGACGTTTGTCCGCATTATTCTGCCGCAGGTTGTGAAACGGATTCTGCCGGCGATCACCAATGAGGTGATTACGCTGGTCAAGGATACGTCGCTGGCCTTTTCCATTTCCTATGTGGAAATGTTCACGATCGCAAAACAGATCGCGGCGGCCAAGACCACGATGGTTCCGTTCGTCGCCGCCGGTATTTTCTACTACATCTTCAATTTTGTCGTGGCGTGGGTGATGGAACTTTTGGAAAAGAAATTTTCTTATTATCATTAACTATAGAAGAGAGCGGAAAACGATATGATTTATCTGGAAATGAACCATGTAAGAAAGAGCTTTGGGGATCTCGAAGTGTTAAAAGATATTTCCCTCAAAGTAGAAGAGGGCGAGGTGCTCTCGATCATCGGCCCGTCGGGATCGGGAAAATCGACGCTGCTGCGGTGTGCGGCGATGCTGGAGACGATGGAGGGCGGTGACCTGACATATCTTGGCGAGCAGGCAGTCACCATGCAAAATGGAAAATCCGTTTATGCAAAGCCGGCCGTGCTGCGGAAAATTCAGGAAAACTTTGGAATGGTATTCCAGAGCTTCCACCTGTTTCCACATTATGATGTGATGAAAAACCTCTGCGATGCGCCGATTCATGTGCAGAAACGCAATCGTGCGGAGGTGGAAGCACAGGCAGAAGAGCTGCTGCAGAAAATGGGACTCACAGGAAAAGAAAAGGCGTATCCGTGTCAGCTTTCCGGCGGTCAGTGTCAGAGGGTTGCGATTGCGCGTGCGCTGATGCTGAACCCGAAGGTGCTCTTTTTTGATGAGCCGACTTCGGCGCTCGACCCGGAGCTGACAGGCGAGGTGCTGAAGGTCATCAAATCCCTTGCGGAGATGAATATGACCATGGTGATCGTTACCCACGAGATGAATTTTGCCCGGGAGATTTCCAACCGCATCATCTTTATGGACCAGGGCGTGATCGCCGTGGAAGGAACGCCGGACGAAGTCTTCGATTCCGAAAATGCCAGAATGCAGGGCTTTTTGGGAAAATTTCGTGAGAAGTAACGACGTTGCACTTGCCTAAAAAAACAACATGCGTTATACTAGAGCGTGGTTGAAACGTATTTCAAACACGCTCTTTATACGCCCCGTTCTGTTTTTGGGGATGAAAAAGAGCGGGGATAAAAGAGAAACCGAATACACATTTTGACAAGAAAAGGAGAATCGTGTCTATGAGCGGAACTGACAGATATGTAAGCCCTCTTTCCGAACGTTATGCAAGCAAGGAGATGCAGTACATCTTCTCCCCGGATATGAAATTCCGTACCTGGAGAAAGTTATGGATTGCGCTGGCTGAGACAGAAAAAGAACTGGGACTTTCTATTACAGATGGGCAGATCGAAGAACTGAAAGCAAATGCCGAGAACATCAACTACGATGTGGCAAAAGAAAGAGAGAAAGTCTGCCGTCATGACGTAATGTCCCATGTGTATGCCTACGGCGTACAGTGTCCGAAAGCAAAAGGAATCATCCATCTGGGAGCAACCAGCTGCTACGTAGGCGACAATACCGATATCATTGTCATGAACGAAGCCTTAAAGCTGGTGAAGAAAAAACTGGTGAACGTTATCGCTGAGCTGGCAAAATTTGCGGATACCTACAAGGACCAGCCGACCCTTGCCTTCACCCACTTCCAGCCGGCACAGCCGACCACCGTCGGAAAACGTGCAACCCTGTGGATGCAGGAGTTCTTAATGGACCTTGAAGATCTCGAGTACGTACAGAGCACCTTAAAGCTGCTCGGCTCCAAAGGAACAACAGGCACACAGGCAAGCTTTTTAGAGCTGTTCGACGGAGATCAGGAGACCATCGACAAGATCGATCCGATGATCGCTGAGAAAATGGGCTTCAAGAACTGCTATCCTGTTTCCGGACAGACGTATTCCAGAAAAGTCGATACGAGAGTATTAAACGTTCTGGCAGGCATTGCGGCAAGCGCAACAAAATTCTCCAACGACATCCGTCTTCTGCAGCACTTAAAAGAAGTTGAGGAGCCGTTCGAGAAAGGACAGATCGGATCTTCCGCCATGGCATACAAGAGAAATCCGATGAGAAGCGAGCGTATCGCATCCCTGTCCCGTTATGTGATCACCGATGCATTAAATCCGGCCATCACCTCTTCTGTACAGTGGTTTGAGAGAACCCTCGATGACTCTGCAAACAAGAGACTTTCCATTCCGGAAGGCTTCCTTGCCATCGACGGTATCCTGGATCTGTGCATGAACGTCGTAGACGGACTTGTGGTTTATCCAAAGGTTATCTTAAAACACATGATGGCAGAGCTTCCGTTTATGGCAACTGAGAATATCATGATGGATGCGGTAAAAGCAGGCGGCGACCGTCAGGAGCTGCATGAGAGAATCCGCGAGCTGTCCATGATCGCCGGAAAACATGTCAAAGAGGAAGGCCGCGACAACGATCTTCTGGATCTGATCGCAGCGGATGAGATGTTCCATCTGACCAAAGAAGAGCTGGAAAAGACGATGGATCCGTCCAAATACACAGGCCGCGCATCCGTACAGGTTGACGCATTCCTGAAGAACGTAGTTAATCCGGTGCTTGAGGCAAACAAAGAGGCACTTGGCATGACTGCGGAAATCAACGTCTGATGCGTTTGATAAACAGAAATAATAAAAAAACAAATTTTATAAGTAATAATAAGTTTTACTTATGAAGAAAACATGGTATACTATGCATGAACGGCCGAAACAAAGAGGCCGCAAGTATACGTTGAATTAGGAGGATGTCACATGATTAAGGCAGTAGTAGGAGCAAACTGGGGAGACGAGGGAAAAGGTAAGATTACCGATATGCTCGCAAAAGAGGCAGACATTATTGTCCGTTTCCAGGGTGGTGCGAATGCAGGCCATACCATTGTAAACAACTATGGAAAGTTTGCACTTCATACCCTTCCATCCGGCGTATTTTACAGCCACACAACAAGCGTAATCGGAAACGGTGTTGCACTCAATATTCCGGTTCTGATCAAAGAGTTAAATGAGATCGTTTCGAAGGGAGTGCCGGCACCGAAGATCAAAATTTCCGACCGTGCACAGATGGTAATGCCGTACCACATCCTGTTCGATCAGTATGAGGAAGAGCGTCTGGGCGGAAAATCCTTTGGTTCCACCAAATCCGGTATCGCTCCGTTCTACTCAGATAAATATGCAAAAATCGGTTTCCAGGTAAACGAGTTGTTCGACGATGAGCACCTGAAAGAGAAACTGAAATCCGTATGCGAAACCAAGAACATTCTGCTCGAGCATCTGTATCACAAACCGCAGTTAAATCCGGATGAGATCTATGCAGAGCTGATGGAATACAAAAAAATGGTTGAGCCATACGTATGCGATACTTCCGCATTCCTGTGGAACGCGATTCAGGAAGGCAAGGAGATCCTGCTTGAGGGTCAGCTTGGTTCCTTAAAAGACCCGGATCACGGAATTTACCCGATGGTAACTTCTTCTTCCACACTGGCCGGCTACGGCGCAGTAGGAGCAGGTGTTCCGCCATATGAAATCAAGAAAATCGTAACCGTATGCAAAGCTTACTCCAGCGCAGTAGGAGCAGGTGCTTTCGTTTCCGAGATCTTCGGCGATGAGGCAGATGAGCTCAGAAGACGCGGCGGAGACGGCGGAGAGTTCGGTGCAACCACAGGCCGCCCGAGACGTATGGGATGGTTCGACTGTGTTGCTTCCCGTTACGGCTGCAGAATGCAGGGTACCACCGATGTAGCGTTCACCGTACTTGACGTACTTGGCTATCTGGATGAGATTCCGGTCTGCACAGCATACGAAGTAGACGGAAAAGAAATCCACGATTTCCCGAACACCAGCATTCTTGAGAAAGCAAAACCGGTGCTGAAAACGCTTCCGGGCTGGAAATGCGATATCCGCGGCATCAAGAAATATGAGGATCTGCCGGAGAACTGCAGAAACTACATCGAGTTTGTAGAGAAAGAAATCGGATTCCCGATCACCATGATCTCCAACGGGCCGGGAAGAGACGATATCATTTACCGCAACAAATAATTCAGGCGGTTTTTAGAGGATTTTTATGAAAAAAGCAGGACAGCTTCTCGCAGTTCTGACAGCGGCTTCCGTGCTGCTGTCGGGCTGTGAGAAGTTAAAAGATGTGACAACGACATCTGTCTATGTGAGCAAAAATGGTGTTGTGACAGAAGCCATTGTGGAAGATTACAGCAAAGACGATGATTACACGGAAGACGAACTGAAGGTCTTTGTGGAGGATGACATCAAAAAATTCACAGAGGAGCGCGGCGATGCGGATTCCGTGAAGCTGGAAAAATGCCAGATCAAAGAGGACAAGGTGGAGATCCGGATGGAATACGGAGATTACCAGTCCTACGCGGATTATCACGGAGCAGAATTTTTCGCAGGCACGCTGGATGAGGCAGAAGAAGCGGGATATGATTTTTCCGCTTCCTTTGTCGATTCTAAAGGCAATGAGGTTTCAGTCGAAGATGCGGTCAAAGGCGTTAAGCATGTACGCGTGATTGTCTGCGAGGAGCCGCTGGAAATCGTAACGGAAGATCCGGTGCTCTGCGTTTTCGGTACAGCCGTGATCAAAGGAAAAAACACGGTGGATACGGCCGGCGAGTGGACCACAAAGTCCACAGAGAGTGCTTCTGCGTCATCATCAGAGCAGACTAAGACAGAAGAAACAGAGCAGGAATATGAGCAGGACGTTCTTCTTGCCAGTCCTGTTATTGTTGTTTATGGTAAGTAAACAAATAAAATAGAGGAGTAACTAACTATGGAAAAGACAATGGACAAAATTGTGGCAGTAGCAAAATCCAGAGGTTTTGTATATCCGGGTTCCGAAATCTACGGCGGCCTGGCAAATACCTGGGATTACGGCCCGCTCGGTGTTGAGCTGAAAAACAACGTGAAAAAAGCATGGTGGCAGAAATTCGTGATGGAGAGCCCGCACAACGTAGGTGTTGACTGCGCGATCCTGATGAACCCGCAGACATGGGTAGCTTCCGGTCATCTCGGCGGATTTTCCGATCCTCTGATGGACTGTAAAGAGTGCCACGAGCGTTTCCGTGCAGACAAGCTGATCGAAGACTTCTGCGAGGAAAAAGGCATTGAAATCGAAGGCGGCAGTGTAGACGCATGGTCCCAGGAAGAGATGAAGAACTTCATCGAGGAGCATCAGATTCCGTGTCCGTCCTGCGGAAAACATAACTTTACCGATATCCGTCAGTTCAACCTGATGTTCAAAACCTTCCAGGGTGTTACAGAGGATGCGAAGAACACCGTATATCTTCGTCCGGAGACTGCACAGGGTATCTTCGTAAACTTCAAAAACGTACAGCGTACTTCCAGAAAGAAAATTCCGTTCGGAATCGGTCAGATCGGTAAATCTTTCCGTAACGAGATTACACCGGGTAACTTCACCTTCCGTACCCGTGAGTTCGAGCAGATGGAGCTGGAGTTCTTCTGCGAGCCTGGCACCGACCTTGACTGGTTCCAGTACTGGAGAGGCTTCTGCATCAACTGGCTGAAGAGCCTCGGCATGAAAGACGAAGAGATGCGTGCAAGAGACCATTCTCCGGAAGAGCTGTGCTTCTACAGCAAGGGAACAACCGATATCGAGTTCCTGTTCCCGTTCGGATGGGGCGAGCTGTGGGGAATCGCAGACCGTACCGATTACGACCTGACCCAGCATCAGAATGTATCCGGACAGGATATGACCTATTTCGATCCAGAGAAGAACGAGAAATACATCCCGTATGTTATCGAGCCGTCTCTTGGTGCTGACCGTGTCGTTCTGGCATTCCTGTGCAGCGCTTATGACGAGGAAGTTCTCGACGCAGAGAAGAATGATGTTCGTACTGTGATGCATTTCCATCCGGCACTGGCACCGGTAAAAATCGGTGTGCTTCCGCTTTCCAAGAAGCTGAACGAGGGCGCTGAGAAAGTCTTTGCAGAGCTGTCCAAGAAATACAACTGCGAGTTTGATGACCGTGGAAATATCGGAAAACGGTATCGCCGTCAGGATGAGATCGGTACTCCGTACTGCATCACCTACGACTTCGATTCCGAGACCGATGGTGCTGTTACCGTCCGTGACCGTGACACCATGGAGCAGGAGAGAATTAAAATTGAGGATCTCGATGCTTACTTTGCAGATAAATTTACTTTCTAATCTGGCTTTTTAGTCCGAAAAAAGAGTAGAAAAAAGGATTCCCACTCGCGGGAATCCTTTTTTGTATACTTTGTATTACTCGATAATCGTACCTGTTTTTCCCTGGAATCCGGCGAGTGCAGAATCAATGGAAGTGATGACTGCGGTACGGCCGATGCCTTTCTCGAGGAAAGAAACAGCTGCTTCCATCTTCGGCAGCATGGAGTTTTCTCCGAACTGGCCTTCTGCGATGTATTTCTTCGCGTCAGCAACGGTGATGTGCTCCAGCGGTTTTTCGTCCGGGGTACCGTAGTTGATGGAAACGTTTTCCACGCTGGTCAGGATCATCAGCATGTCTGCGTTCAGCATTTCTGCCATCAGGCCGCTGGTGAGGTCTTTTTCGATGACTGCGGATGCACCCTTTAACTCTTCATTCTGCGGGAGAACCGGGATTCCGCCGCCGCCTGCTGCGATGACAACCTGTCCGGCATCGAGAAGAAGACGGATGGAGTCGATCTCTACGATATCCTGCGGCTTCGGAGCAGCAACGATTCGGCGGTAGCCGTCCTCGGTTTTCGTTACGTAGTTTCCTTTTTCTTCCTCTGCGTCAGCCTCCTCTTTGGTAAGCGTACGGCCGATCAGTTTGACCGGATTGTTGAAGGCATCGTCGTACGGATCTACTTCAACCTGTGTAAGAATCGTGGATGTGGTTTTGAAGATTCCTCTGCGGAGAAGCTCAGCACGGATGGCGTTCTGCAGGTCGTAGCCGATGTAGCCTTCGCTCATAGCGGAGCAGACAGACATCGGGGCTGCGCTGTAGTCGGTGTGCATTTTGCCGAATTCATTCATCGCCATGTGGATCATGCCGACCTGCGGCGCATTGCTGTGGGTGATGACAACATCAGCGCCGGCAGCAACGAGATCTGCGATTACTTTTGCGGAACGTTTTACGGCTGCTTTCTGTTCCGGCAGCGTCGTTCCAAGAGCTTTGTGTCCCAGTGCAACAACTATTTTTTTTCTTTTCATTGGAAGATACCTCTCTTTGCAGTTCATAGATTTTGATACGAAAAAACCAGGCATCAATATAAAACTATTATAAAGTTTATGGGAGCAAAAATCAAGAAGAAACCGACATTGCGCACATTGAAATGTTTTTCGGACTATGGTATTCTATAAAAGTATCTGAGTCGTAGGGATTTGAAACGTGAAAGGGAGGTCCCGGCATGAAAAACATGCGCACGTTACAAAAGCGGATCGCATATCAGCTCCAGCAGGGCAGTCTGGATGCGGAAGTTACAGGAATCACATGCGACAGCAGAAAAGTACAGCCGCAGAACGTGTTTGTCTGCATCCGCGGAAACAGGATGGACGGGCACGTATATGCAGAAGAAGCAGTCGAGAGGGGCGCTGCTGTCCTGGTTGCGGAGCGGGAACTGGAAGGGATTCCGGAAAAGGTAACCGTACTCGTAGTAAAGGACAGCAGAGAAGCACTCGCACAGCTTTCCTGTGCCTGGGAGGACGATCCGGCGCAGCACCTTGTGACAATCGGAGTGACCGGCACGAAGGGAAAGACGACGACTGCATATATGATTTACGAAATCCTGCGAAAAGCAGGGATCCGCGCAGGACTCATCGGAACGATCGAGACGAGGATCGGGGAAAAAAGCATTCTGTCAGAAAATACAACGCCGGAGCCTGTTGTGCTGCAGAAGCTGTTTTCTGAAATGATGTGGGAGGGCTGCACCCATGTTGTGATGGAGGTTTCCTCGCAGGCGGAAAAACAGCACCGGTGTGATGGAATTACGTTTGATTACGGTGTGTTCACCAACATTGGAAACGACCACATCGGCGCCGGGGAGCATGCATCGTTTGCAGAATATCTGTCCTGCAAAAAGAAGCTGCTTCGCACCTGCAGAACCGGAATTGTAAACCGGGATGACAAAAGGTTTCCGGAGATCATAAGGCAGAGCACCTGCCGTCTGGTGACATTCGGATGCAGGGAAAAAGCTGATTTTATGGCAGCAGATGCAGCACTCGATCAGGCGCCCGGCGTGCTCGGTGTCTCATACCGGGTGCAGGGCGCAGCGGATTTTCCGGTACGGGTAGATCTGCCGGGTCTGTTTTCCGTTTCCAACTCGCTTGCCGCCATTGCGGTCTGCGCGCAGATGGGAATCCCGGAAAAGGCGATGCAGGAGGCACTTTCCGCAGTCCGCGTCCGTGGGCGGTGTGAGGCAGTTCCGGTGTATCCGGAAATGACGCTTCTCATTGACTACGCACACAATGCGATGAGCCTTGAAAGCCTGTTAAAGACACTGCGGAAATACCATCCGAAGCGCCTGATCTGTCTCTTCGGCTGCGGCGGAAACCGCGCGCGGGACCGGAGATTCCAGATGGGAGAGGTGTCGGGGCGTCTGGCGGATCTGACCGTCATCACCTCGGACAATCCGCGGGATGAGGAACCACAGGCGATTCTGGACGATATCCGGACGGGAATCGGGAAAACAGAAGGCGCTTTCGTTGAGATTGCGGACCGTAAGGAGGCGATCCGGTATGTGATCGAAAACCGGCAGCCGGGCGATCTCGTGGTGCTCGCGGGAAAAGGCCACGAAACGTATCAGATCCGGAAGGGGAAACGGTACGAGATGGATGAGCGCGTGCTGATCCGGGAAATACTGGAAGAAAGTAAGGGGAATGTATGAGCAGCGTTTACGCTGATGTAATCGTAGATATCACAAATGAAAAACTGGACCGGACCTTTCAGTACAAGGTTCCGCCGGAACTGACAGGGGAGATCGGTCCGGGAACGGCGGTACAGATTCCGTTTGGAAACGGAAACCGCACGATCACCGGCTATGTGCTTTCCATCGGAAACGAGCCGAAATATCCGCAGGACCGGATGAAGGCCATCCTTGCGGTACAAAAGGATGCGGCGACCGTAGAGACGAAACTCATCGCGCTCGCCGCGTGGATGCGTCATACGTACGGATCGACGATGATCCAGGCGTTAAAGACGGTGCTTCCGGTCAAAGTAAAGGCGCGCGGGAAAGAAACCCGCGAAATTGCGCTTCTTGCAGATCCCGCAGAGTGTGAGGAGCTGCTGGAAAACTACAGAAAGAAAAATTATAAAGCGAGAATCCGTCTCTTAAACGCGCTGCTGGCCCAGCCGGTTCTTCCAGGGCCGGTTGTGAGCAAGGAACTGAAAATCACGGCAGATACGCTGCACGTGATGGAAGAGCAGGGCGTGTTGGAAATCCGCCGTACGAGCACCTGGAGAAATCCGGTATCTGATGCGGCAGGAAGAACAACTGCGGGAAAACCAAACGAACAGCAGCAGGCCGTGGTGGACGGCATTCAAAAGGAATGGGAAGGGCAGAACCGCCCCTGCCTGATCCGCGGTGTGACGGGAAGCGGCAAAACGCTCGTCTATATGGAGCTGATGGAGCGAGTGCTGAAGGAAGGAAAACAGGTGATCGTGCTGATCCCGGAGATTGCGCTGACGTATCAGAACGTGGAGCGGTTCTGCGCACGGTTTGGAACAAGGGTCACGGTGGTCAACTCGCGGATGACACCGTCCGAGCGCGCCGACCAGATGGAGCGCGCGCGGCGCGGGGAGGTCAGTATTATGATCGGTCCGCGTTCCGCACTCTTTGCACCGTTTCCGGATCTGGGGCTGATCGTAATCGATGAGGAGCATGAAACCTCCTATAAAAGTGAAGTGACGCCGCGCTACCATGCAAGGGAGACCGCCGTGCGCCGCGCCGGGCTGGAGCATGCCCATGTGGTGATGGGTTCGGCAACGCCGTCGGTGGATGCTTCTTACGCCTGCGAGACGGGAGCGTACGCGCTGTTCCGGATGGATGCGCGGTACGGAAATGCAGCACTTCCGTCCGTATGGATCGCGGATATGCGGGAAGAATTACAGATGGGAAACCGTTCGATTCTGTCCGGAAAACTGCGGGAAGAGATCGAAAAACGGCTTGAAAAAAAGGAACAGGTTGTACTGTTTCTGAACCGCAGAGGCTATGCGGGCTTCGTCTCATGCCGTGCATGCGGCCATGTGATGAAATGCCCGCACTGCGATGTATCACTGACAGCACACAATAACGGAAAGCTCATCTGCCATTACTGCGGTTATGAAACACCGCAGGTACATGCGTGCCCGTCGTGCGGTTCCCCGTACATCGGCGGCTTCCGTGCCGGCACACAGCAGATCGAGCAGAACGTGAAAAAGCTGTTTCCAAAGGCACGCGTTCTTAGGATGGACGGCGACACGACAAAAACGAAAAACAGTTATGAAGAAATCCTGTCCTCATTTGCGGCGGGGGAGGCCGATATCCTGATTGGAACCCAGATGATCGTAAAAGGCCACGATTTCCCGAATGTCACGCTGGTGGGAGCGCTGGCGGCGGATCTCTCCCTGAATGCAGTCGATTACCGTGCCGGGGAGCGTACGTTCCAGCTGCTGACGCAGGCAGTCGGCCGCGCCGGAAGAGGCGAAAAGCCGGGAATGGCAGTCATTCAGACGTACCATCCCGAACATTACAGCATTCAGACGGCGGCAGAGCAGGATTACGGGACATTTTACGAGAAAGAAATGGACTACCGCCGTCTGATGGGATATCCACCGGCGGCGGAGCTTCTGGCGATCCACGGAGCCGGGGAGGATGAAGCGCATCTGACGCAGGCGATGGAATACATTCGCAGATATCTCATCCGCATCCGGGGAAACCGCGAAGTCCAGATCATCGGCCCGGCAAGTGAGGCAGTGTCGAAAATCAATGACCTGTACCGCATGGCCGTGTATGTACGCGCGCCGCAGGAAGAGGTGCTGGCAGAGCTGCGGGAAAAACTGGAGCGGTATATCGAGATTAACAAAGGCTTCCGTACCGTTTATTTACAGTTTGACTTCAGCAGAAAGTATTAGTTTTTTCATACTATTTACACATAGATTATTTATAATAGAAGAGCAAAAGAAAGGAAAAGAATTATGGCAATCAGAGAAATCAGAGTCGTAGGCGACCGCGTATTAACAAAAAAATGCAGACCGGTGGAGAAGATGACACCAAGAATCAGCGAGCTGATCGACGACATGTTTGACACCATGTATGAGGCAAACGGTGTCGGCCTTGCCGCACCGCAGGTCGGCATCTTAAAGAGAATCGTAGTCATGGATGTGGATGGAACCCCACATCTTCTGATCAATCCGGAAATCCTGGAGACTTCCGGAAGCCAGACAGGAGCAGAAGGCTGCTTAAGCCTTCCGGGAAAATCCGGTACAGTAACCCGTCCGAATTACGTAAAGGTAAGAGCGCTGGACCGCGACATGCAGCCGTTTGAACTGGAGGGAACCGAACTTCTTGCCCGCTGCATCTGCCACGAGTGCGATCACCTCGATGGACATATGTATACAGAAAAAGTAGAAGGCGAACTCTGGGACAACACGTACGATGAGTATGAGGAGTACGAGGACGAAGAGTAAGTCTTAAAATAAAGGAGATGACTTCAGATGAAAGTGGTATTTATGGGAACCCCGGATTTCTCCGTGGGAACACTTGAGGCGCTCGTGGAGGCCGGTTATGAGATCACAGGCGTTGTGACCCAGCCGGACAAACCGAAGGGCCGCGGAAAACAGATGATGCCGACACCGGTGAAAGAGGCAGCCGAAAAACACGGCCTTCCGGTCTATCAGCCGCGCCGCGTGCGGGATGCAGAGGCGATCGAGGAGATCCGGAAAATGGAGCCGGATGTGATCGTTGTCGTTGCATTCGGCCAGATTATTCCAAAAGAGATTTTGGACATGCCGAAATACGGATGCATCAACGTTCATGCATCCCTGCTTCCGGCTTACCGCGGAGCAGCGCCGATCCAGTGGGCTGTCATGAACGGCGATGAAGTGAGCGGCGTAACCATTATGAAGATGGATGAAGGCCTCGACACAGGCGATATGCTGACGAAAGTGGAAGTTCCGCTTGCAGCAGATGAGACCGGCGGCAGTCTCTTTGACAAGCTCGCCGCAGCCGGAGCAAAACTTCTGGTGGAGACACTTCCAAAACTTGAAAAAGGCGAAGTGACACCGGAAAAACAGCCGGAGATAAGCACTACAGAGTATGCGCGGATGATCAAAAAAGAAGACGGAAAGATCGACTGGACGAAGAGTGCCGTTGAGATCGAACGTCAGATCCGTGCGATGAGCCCGTGGCCGAGTGCTTTTACAAAAGTAAACGGAAAGAACCTGAAAATCTGGGATGCCAAAGTCATTGCCATGTTCGGCGGCGATCTGTTCTCGAAAATTCCGGGACAGAATCCGACGAAGAGTGCCGGAAAAGTCTGGGTGGCAGATGAGACAGGTCTCCATGTAAAGACGGGAGACGGCATTCTGGTGATCGAGGAGCTGCAGCTCGAAGGAAAGAAACGGATGAAAACCGCCGATTTCCTGCGCGGCTATGCGATCGAGCCGGGTACCAGACTTGGCGAATAAAAGAGAAAAAGCAACCTGAAGTTGAGGCGGGGAACGGCACAGCGGTGTGATGGCTGCTGTGCCTGAGAAAAAAGGAGAAAAACGATATGGGACTTTTTTATGACAGTACGTATCTGCTGGTGATTCTTGCCGCACTGATTTCCATGGCGGTATCCGTCCGCATGAACACGATTTTCAGCAAATATCAGACCGTCCGCTCGTACAGCGGCATGACGGGACGCGAGGCGGCGATGCGCATTCTGCATCAGGCCGGCATCTACGATGTGACCGTCCGCCACGTATCCGGTAAACTGACCGATCACTATGATCCGCGGACAAAAACCGTGAATTTATCGGATGCGGTTTACGATTCAACCTCGGTCGCAGCGATCGGTGTCGCAGCGCATGAGTGCGGCCATGCCGTACAGCACAATACGGATTACGTGCCGCTGAAAGTAAGAAGCGCCATTGTTCCGGCAGCGAATCTTGGATCCCAGCTTTTCTGGCCGCTGTTCCTGATCGGACTGATTTTCAGCCTTCCGATGCTGGTGAAAGCCGGTATCTGGCTGTTTGTGCTGGCACTGGCATTCCAGGTGGTAACACTTCCGGTCGAGTTCGATGCGTCGAGAAGAGCATTAAAAATGCTCAGTGAGGGCGGTATGGTGACAGAGACGGAACACGACGGAGTCAAGAAAGTACTCTGGGCTGCAGCCATGACATACGTGGCAGCGGTGATCGGTTCTCTGCTGCAGCTGCTCCGGCTGCTGATTTTATCCGGAGCATTTAGGAGAAATGATGACTGATACAATCAATACAAGAGAGCTGATTATGAACATTCTGCTTGAGATGGACAGGGAGAAAACGCCCTGCCATCTTGCTGTAAGGGATGCCCTCGATAAATACCAGTTCCTGCCGCGGCAGGACCGTGCGTTTATCAAGCGGGTCTGCGAGGGAACCGTGGAATACGGCATCCAGAATGACTACATCATCAATCAGTATTCCAAAATCAAGATCAACAAATGCAAGCCGGTGATTCGTGCGATCTTACGGATGTCGGTGTACCAGATCCGTTTTCTTGACGCAGTACCGGATTCGGCAGTCGTCAATGAGGCGGTGAAACTGGCGGAAAAGAAGCATTTTTACAACTTAAAGGGCTTTGTCAACGGCGTTCTGCGCACGATCGTGCGGGAGAAAGATCATCTGCCGATGCCGAAGGAGAACAATACTACGCAGTATCTTTCCGTGAAATACTCCATGCCGGAATTTCTGGTTGAGGAGTTCGTATCCCAGTACGGAAAAGAAACGGCAGAAACGATGATGGCGGATTTCCTGAAAGAAAAACAGGTGACGATCCGTATCAACCGCTGGAACAATACGATCGAGGAGACGAAGAAAAGCCTGGAAAGCCAGGAGGCAGAGCTGGAAAAAGCGCCGTATCTTGGCGAGGCGTTCTATCTGAAAAACTTTGAGACGATCGCATCACTGAATGCCTTCCAGGAAGGCCGGTTCCAGATTCAGGATGTGAGCTCCATGATGGCGGCGCATCTGGCGGATCCAAAGCCGGGTGACCAGGTGCTGGATCTCTGCGCGGCACCGGGTGGAAAGAGCCTCCATGCAGCAGATAAAATGAGAAATCAGGGATGCGTGGAAGCGCGTGATCTCACCGAATACAAGGTCGATCTGATCCGGGAAAATGTGCAGAGAGCAGGTGTTTCCTGCGTCGTGCCGAAGGTAAAAGATGCGGAACAGCTCGATGCGGAATGGATCGGAAAAGCGGACGTTGTGATTGCGGACCTGCCGTGCACCGGATACGGCGTCATCGGCAGAAAGCCGGATATCAAATATTACGCTTCAAAAGAAAAAGAAGAGGAGCTGGTACGGATTCAGCGGGCAATCCTTGCAAATGCCGCATCGTACGTAAAGCCGGGCGGCACACTGCTGTACAGCACATGTACCGTCAACAGAAAAGAAAACAGCGAGAATGCCGCATGGTTTCTGGAACAGTTCCCGTTTGAAGCAGTCAGTCTGGATGAACTGCTGCCGGATGAGCTGAAAAGCGGAGAAACGGCCAAAGGACAGCTGCAGCTGATCCCGGGGGTACACAAGACAGACGGATTTTTCCTTGCAAAATTCCGGAAAACAGAGAAAGGACGGGCGTAACAGATGGATATTAAATCAATGACCTTAGACGAATTAAAGGACGCCTGCCAGCAGATGGGAGAAAAGCCGTTCCGTGCCAAACAGTTATACGACTGGATGCATCATCGTCTGGCGGGCAGCTACGATGAGATGACGAATCTCTCGCTTGCCTTCCGGGAAAAATTAAAGGAACAGTATCCGCTTACCTGTCTCGAAAAAGTGCAGGTGCAGGAGTCCAAAATCGACGGAACGAGAAAATACCTGTTCCGCCTTAGCGACGGCAACGTGATCGAGAGCGTCTGGATGAAGTACCACCACGGAAATTCCGTCTGCATCTCATCCCAGGTCGGTTGCCGGATGGGCTGCCGCTTCTGCGCGTCCACAATCGGCGGACTCGTGCGGTGCCTGACTCCGTCGGAGATGCTCGACCAGATTTACCGGATTTGGGAGGACACCGGGGAGCGGGTCTCCAATCTGGTTGTCATGGGAACGGGTGAGCCGATGGACAACTACGACAATCTGGTGCGCTTCGTGCGGCTGCTTTCGAGCCAGGAAGGACTCAACATCAGCCAGAGAAACATCACCGTTTCCACCTGCGGAATCGTGCCGAATATGTACAAATTGGCAGATGAGGGACTCCAGATCACCCTGGCACTTTCCCTTCATGCGCCGAACGATGAAAAGCGCCGCGAGCTGATGCCGATTGCCAATAAATATTCCATTGATGAAATTCTCGATGCATGCCGCAATTACTTTGCAAAAACAGGCCGTCGGATTACATTTGAGTACTCTCTCGTTGGCGGGAAAAATGACAGCGAAGCCGATGCAAAAGAGCTTTCCGCGCGGATTTCGGATATCAACTGTCATGTAAATCTGATCCCGGTCAACCCGATCAAAGAGCGCGATTACGTGAAATCAACGAAAAAAGTCGTAGAGAATTTCAAAAATAAACTTGAAAAATACGGAATTAATGTTACTATTAGAAGGGAAATGGGCGCCGATATTGACGGAGCCTGTGGACAGTTAAGAAAAAGTTTTATCGATAAATCAAACGAACAGCCGTAAAAAGCGGCTGTCAATACAGGAGAAAAAAGCATGAAGGTATTTTCTGCAACCGATATCGGACAGAAACGGACGATGAACCAGGATTTTGTGTTTGCCTCCGCCTCTCCGGTCGGAAACCTTCCGAACCTCTTTGTCGTTGCAGACGGCATGGGAGGCCATAACGCGGGCGATTTTGCTTCGCGTTACGGTGTTTCTGTACTGGTGGAATCTGTAAAAAGGGATACGAATTTCAACCCGGTGCGGATTATTCGGCATGGAATTGAAGCAGCAAACAGCCAGATTTTTGAGCAGGCAAAACGAGATATATCCATGGAAGGCATGGGTACGACGATGGTAGTAGCTACGGTTGTCGGCAACTATGCCTACGTTGCAAACGTAGGAGACAGCAGGCTGTATCTGGCAGCAGATGGCACGTTTGACCAGGTGACGCAGGACCATTCCCTGATTGCAGAGATGGTGCGCCTTGGAGAACTCACTCCCGAGCAGGCGCGGAATCACCCGGACAAAAACATTATTACCAGAGCAGTAGGCACACAGGATACCGTAAAGATTGATTTCTTTGACATTCAGCTTGAAGAGGGCAATCAATTGGTGATGTGCTCGGACGGCCTTTCCAACATGGTAACGGATGAGGAGATTTTCGAACTCATCTGCCGAGAAGACGGTGAGGACAAGGCGAAACGTTTAATTGATAAAGCAAATGCAAATGGCGGCAGAGACAATATCGCAGTCATTGTCGTTGAACCATTTACAAACGAGGTGAAAGAATGTTAAAAGAGGGCGTTATTTTAGGAGAACGATATGAGATCATAAGCCGGATCGGTTCCGGCGGTATGGCTGATGTCTACAAAGCAAAAGACCACAAGCTGAACCGCATGGTGGCCGTCAAGGTTTTAAAACCGGAATTCCGGGAGGATAAAACCTTTATCCGCAAGTTCCGCACGGAGGCACAGGCCGCAGCAGGACTGTCCCATCCGAATATTGTAAACGTGTACGATGTCGGGGAGGACCGCGGCGTTTACTATATCGTCATGGAGCTTGTCGAGGGAATTACTCTGAAGGATTACATTGACCGCAAAGGGAAACTGAGCGTAAAAGAGGCAACCAGCATCGCCATTCAGGTTTCCCTTGGTCTTGAAGCAGCACACAACCGCAATATTGTACACCGCGATGTCAAACCGCAGAACATCATCATTTCCACAGACGGAAAAGTAAAACTTTCCGACTTTGGTATTGCAAAGGCAACTTCTTCCAATACGATCAGTTCGAACGTTATGGGAAGCGTACATTACAGCTCTCCGGAGCAGGTGCGCGGCGGATATTCGGACTATAAGAGTGATATCTATTCCCTTGGCATCACCATGTACGAGATGGTAACCGGAAGAGTGCCGTTTGACGGCGATACCACCGTTGCCATCGCAATCAAGCATCTGCAGGAGGAGATTGAATCTCCATCCAAATATACCCCGAACCTTCCGTTCGCACTGGAGCAGATCATCTTAAAATGTACCCAGAAGAGCCCGGACCGCCGTTACAATAACATGGCGGAGCTGATCGACGACTTGAAGCATTCGCTGATGGAGCCGCAGGGCAATTTCGTAAAAGTAACTCCGTTAAGTTCTCACGCCGAGACTGTTATGGTATCCGCAGAGGAGTTAAGCCAGATCCGTTCCGGCGCAGCAGCAAAGGCAAATGCGCAGACGGCAGAGGAGCCGGCCCGCAAGCGCTACAGCAAGATCGAGGATGAGGAAGAGGACGAAGATTACAGCTACGAGGACGAAGAAGACGAGGATGAGGACGAAGAAGAGGATGACCGCGATTCCTACGATGAGGATGACGACGATTCCTACTACGACGATGACGACGACGATGACAAAGCCGGAAACAAACTCGAAAAGATCATCACAATCGGCGGTTTTGCGATTGCAGCCATCATCATCTGCATGCTGATCTACTTTATTGCACAGGCAGCCGGCATTGTCGGCGGAAAAGGACCGACCGCAGCTTCTTCCAGTTCCGCATCATCTTCGAGCAGCACGGAAGTTGTTTCTTCCAGCAGCAAAGAAGAGGAAAAAGTAACCGTTCCGGATCTGACCAACAAAACCGAGGCAGATGCCGTCGATCTGGCAAACAGCCTGAACCTTGGTGTAGTCAACGGCGGAACCGAGGCATCGGATGTCATTGAGGCAGGAAAGATCTGCCGCCAGGATCTGAAACCGGGAACGAAAGTCGATAAAAATGCAACGATTACGTATTATGTAAGCTCCGGAAAAGAAACCGTAACCATTCCGACCGGCATTGTTGGAACACAGAAAGACGCTGCAAGTGCTGCACTGACTCAGCTGGGACTGCAGGTTTCCACAACAGAGGATTTCAGCGATACCGTTGCAGAAGGCTTGGTTATTTCCGTTGACCCGTCAGAGGGAAGTCAGGTTGCGCCGGAATCTACCGTTACGCTGGTGATCAGCAAGGGATCCAAGGACGCGGAAGAAATTGCAATCCGTGATGTAATCGGCCTGGATGAGGAGACAGCAAAATCAATCCTGAGCGATTTCAATATTATTGTGAAAACAGGAACCAGCAGCAAGGTGGCCGAGGGCGAAGTCATGGAGGTTGACCCGGCAATCGGAACCAAAGTAAAGAAAGGTTCTGACGTTACGATTTATGTCAATAGCCCGAGTGCACAGCCAACGACGCCGGATGAGAATACACCGACCCCGACACCGGCAGAGCCGGGCGCAAATACCGCTACGGATGTTACCTGGTCCTGCAGCCAGACCTTAAGTGCGCCGGATCAGTATCAGGGTGGTATTGCAAAAATTGAGCTGATCCAGGATGATGGGAACGGAAACGAGACCTCCATCACCATCATGGACGGACAGGCCATTACGAGCTGGCCGTATTCTGTCAACACCAACTGGAGTGCTTCATCGTCTGCTTCTTCTACCGGAAGAATCGTCTTCTATGAGATGGATTCGAGCGGAAGTTATCAGGCAATTGCACAGTACCCATCGGTTCCGTTGAGTG
Organism: Blautia sp. TF10-30; assembly: GCF_003481245.1. Taxonomy (NCBI): domain Bacteria; kingdom Bacillati; phylum Bacillota; class Clostridia; order Lachnospirales; family Lachnospiraceae; genus Blautia; species Blautia sp. TF10-30. Next base: position 73,815 of record NZ_QUKM01000008.1, on the reverse strand, counting down.
AAGGGTGAGTATGACAGGAAAGATTATGAAAGGAATTGCCGGATTCTACTACGTAGACGTAGAAGAATCCGGCATTTATGAGTGCAAAGCAAAAGGAATTTTCCGAAAGGAAGGCCAGAAACCGCTCGTCGGAGATCTTGTGGAGATCGAGATTCTGGATGAAGCGGAAAAAACAGGAAATATGACCCGGATTCTGCCGCGAAAAAATGAACTGATCCGTCCGGCAGTGGCCAATATTGATCAGGCGCTTGTGATTTTTGCGTTGGAAAATCCGACCCCGAACCTGACGCTTCTGGACCGTTTTCTTGTGATGATGGAACAGCAGAACGTTCCGACGGCAATCTGTTTCAATAAAAGAGATCTTGCGGGGGAAGATTACACAGACCATCTGCGAAGCGTCTATGAGAACTGCGGTTACCGTGTCTTTACGGTGAGTGCAGCGAAAGAGCAGGGCATGCAGGAAGTGGAAGCATACCTGAAAGGGAAAACAACGGTGGTAGCCGGTCCGTCCGGCGTCGGAAAATCTTCGATCACAAACCGGATGCAGAAAGAAATCCAGATGGAGACTGGAGAGATCAGCAAAAAGCTGAAAAAAGGAAAACACACGACGCGCCATTCCCAAATGATCCCGATCGACCATGAGACGTATCTGTGCGATACGCCGGGGTTCAGCTCGCTTTATACAACCGATATGGAAAAAGAGGAGCTGAAAAACTTTTTCCCGGAATTTCATCCGTACGAAGGAAAATGCCGTTTCCTCGGCTGCATCCACGGAAAAGAGCCGGGCTGTGCCGTCAAAGAGGCACTGGAACAGGGAAATATCAGCAAAGAAAGATTTGAAAACTATACCATGTTCTATGAAGAACTGAAAGAACAGGAAAAGAGGAGATACTAGCATGAGCCGAGTATATCAGTTGGCACCTTCTATTTTATCCGCAGACTTCAACCGTCTCGGAGAACAGATCCAAAGGGTAGAGAAAGCAGAGTGCCGGTGGCTTCATATCGATATTATGGATGGAATGTTTGTACCATCCATTTCGTTTGGAATGCCGGTGGTAAAGTCGATCCGAAAAGAAAGCAGTCTGTATTTTGATGTTCATATGATGGTAAAGGACCCGGAGCGGTACGTAGAAGAATTTCAAAGCTGCGGGGCGGATATGATCACGGTTCACGCGGAGGCATGCCGCGATCTGGCAGAAACCGTGAAAAAGATTCATGAAACAGGCGCAGATGCCGGAGTTGCCGTAAATCCGGATACGCCGCTTTCTGCGGTTACGGACGTGATGGATCAGGTAGAAATGATTCTGATTATGAGCGTTTATCCTGGCTTCGGCGGCCAGAAGTATATCCCGGAGTCGACGGAGAGAATCCGTACGCTCCGCAGAATGCTGGATGAAAAGGGACTGGAGCATGTGCACATTCAGGTCGATGGCGGCATCAACCGCGCGACCATCGATGAAGTCCTTGCGGCAGGTGCCAACATCATCGTGGCAGGCTCTGCTGTATTTGGCAGCAACATCGAGCAGAACGTGCGCGAGCTGCAGGAAAAAATTTCTTCATACAGCAAAAAGGCAGAATAAGATACAAAAAGACAGAAAAAAGAGGCAGGGAAACGTGAGAACATGTATTATTTCGGGAGGGATGATCGAACCGGATTTTGCCTTCCCATATCTTCAGAAACAGCAGTTTGATATTATCCTGGCAGCAGACCGGGGACTGGAGTTCTGCTACCATTACCAGATTATGCCGACGTATATTCTGGGAGATTTTGACAGTTTATCTCCGGAGATTTTAAATTATTACAAGGAGAACCATGTCGCACCGATCCGGGAATTTAATCCCATGAAGGACAATACGGACACGGACATCGCATTTCAGCAGGCGATTGTTCTGGGAAGCAGTGAAATCACGATCCTCGGAGCAACAGGGGGAAGACTCGACCATTTCTTAAGTATTGTGCAGAACCTGAAAACGGCATGGGAGAAGAAAATTCCGGCTTACATCGTAGACAGCCGCAATCTGATTACGATTCCGGTGGAAACTTCGTTTGAAATCCGGAAAGAAGAGCAGTTCGGAAAGTACGTTTCGTTCTTCCCGCTGGAAAAGGAAGTCGCATCCATCACCCTGGAGGGCTTCGCCTACCCGCTCGACCATCACTGTCTGCCGAATACTTCGGGTGGTCTGTGCGTGAGCAATGAGATCGTCGAGGAGACCGCGCATGTATCGTACGAGGGCGGCATTCTTCTGATGGTACAGTCAAGAGATTAAAATCCATTGAAATCAAAGAGCCCGTGTGCTATAATTTATAGTTGCATTGGGCTCTTTTTGTGCATAAAAAGAACCCGAACAGAAAAAGAAGCGAAAAATAAAAACAAAGGAGATATAGATTACTATGAAATTAGGTATCGTGGGCCTTCCGAACGTCGGAAAAAGTACACTTTTCAATTCCCTGACCAAAGCAGGAGCAGAGAGCGCAAACTATCCGTTCTGTACCATTGACCCGAATGTCGGCATCGTGCCGGTTCCGGACAAGCGTCTGCAGCAGCTCGGAGATTTCTATCAGTCCAAGAAAGTAACACCGGCTGTCATCGAGTTCGTTGACATCGCAGGTCTTGTAAAAGGTGCATCCAAAGGAGAGGGACTTGGAAACCAGTTCCTTGCCAATATCCGTGAGGTAGACGCTATCGTTCACGTTGTCAGATGCTTCGAGGATCCGAACGTTATCCACGTAGACGGCAGCATTGATCCGCTCCGTGATATCGAGACCATCGACCTTGAGCTGATCTTCGCCGACCTTGAGGTACTCGAGCGCCGTATTTCCAAAACTGCAAAATCTGCAAGAATGGACAAAGAGGCAGCAAAAGAGCTCGAATTCCAGGAGCGTCTGAAAAAACTGCTCGAGGACGGAAAAGATGCCATCCTGATGGAGCTGCAGAACGAGGACGAGGAGAAATGGATCGCAGAGTACAACCTGCTGACCAGTAAACCGGTCATCTACGCAGCAAACGTAGCAGAGGATGATCTCGCTGACGACGGTGCAAACAACTCCTATGTACAGTCCGTCCGCGAATATGCAAAAGAGCACAACAGCGAAGTATTCGTCATCTGCGCCGAGATCGAGGCAGAAATCTCCGAACTCGAAGAGGATGAGAAAAAAATGTTCCTCGAGGATCTTGGTCTTACCGAGTCCGGCCTGGAAAAACTGATCGCAGCAAGCTACCGTCTGCTCGGCCTCATGAGCTTCCTTACAGCAGGAGAGGATGAGACCCGTGCATGGACCATCAAAGTCGGAACAAAAGCACCGCAGGCAGCCGGAAAAATCCACACCGATTTCGAGCGCGGATTCATCAAAGCCGAGGTTGTCAATTATCAGGATCTGCTCGACTGCGGTTCCTACGCAGGAGCAAGAGAGAAAGGCCTTGTGCGTATGGAAGGAAAAGATTACATTGTCCGCGACGGCGATGTCATCCTGTTCCGTTTCAACGTTTGATAAGTAATAATAAGAGAGAATATAAGTTATGGATATGGAAATTAATTTTCCCAATCTCGGGATCTATCTCGACCATGTGGGAAAAAACATCAGTATTTTCGGATTTTCCATTGCCTATTACGGCATCGTGATCGTAACCGGTATGATGATTGCGATCTGGATTGCCCAAAGAGAGGCAAAGCGAACGGGGCAGAACCCGGAGCAGTACCTCGATCTTGCGATGATCGGCATCGCAGCCGGTATTCTCGGGGCACGGATTTACTACGTTATATTTGCCTGGGACTATTATAAGGATGATCTTTTGAGTATTTTCAACATCCGCCAAGGCGGACTTGCCATCTACGGCGGCATCATCGGTGCCTGCATTGCGGTGGTGATTTACAGCAGAAAGAAGAAACAGAACTTCAGCCTTCTGATGGATACCGCGAGCATGAGCATCGTGTTCGGTCAGATTATGGGACGGTGGGGAAACTTCTTTAACCGTGAGGCATTCGGTGACTACACTAACAACCTGTTTGCAATGCAGCTTCCGGTTTCCGCGGTCCGTGCCAATGAAATCACACAGAAAATGTGGGATCATGTGGTGACGGTAAACGGCGTCGAGTATATTCAGGTGCATCCCACCTTTTTATATGAAAGTTTATGGAATGTGGGTGTCTTGCTTTTTCTTTTCTGGTTTCGGAAAAGAAAAAAATTTAACGGCGAAGTGTTCCTGATGTATCTGATAGGATACGGCCTTGGAAGAATCTGGATCGAGGGACTCCGCACCGACCAGCTTCTGCTTCCGGTGGTGGGACTTCCGGTTTCCCAGCTCCTTTCGGGGTGCCTTGTGGTGGGATGTACCATCCTGGTGGTATGGAAACGAAAAAAATTATCATCCGGTGGGGAGACAGCCCATTCTTAAGGATAAAACCAGTGAAAAAAACAGAATAAAAATACAGAAAAGGGGAAAACCGGCAAAAAAGGTTTTCTCTTTTTTGATACAAAATTGGTATAAAAAAGGCGGAAAATGCGCATAAAAATGTTGCATTTTGGGGAAAATCTTAAAAATGAAATAGAAAAAAGACCTTGCTATTTTCCCTGAGTTGATATAGAATAAAAATATAAGTGGTAGAAAGTGGTGAAAAGTGGTGCGTTGTGGAGCGGATGTGGCAGTCTGGCTGCGGCGCGATACATGAAGTGGTGCGTGGGGAGACCGCCATTTCAGGTGATAAGAGGGTTTTCATTATGTTCATGGGAGAGTACAGTCATACGATTGACGCGAAGGGAAGATTGATCATACCGTCCAAGTTCAGAGAACAGCTGGGAGAAGAGTTTGTACTGACGAAGGGATTGGACGGATGCCTTTCCATTTACCCAAACGACGAATGGGCTGCCTTTGAAGAGAAGCTGAGAGCCTTACCACTTACAAACAAAAACGCCAGAACTTTTTCCCGTTTCTTTGTAGCAGGTGCTACGTCATGTGAACTGGACAAGCAGGGGAGGATTCTCGTACCGGCAACGCTGCGGGAATTTGCTGGTCTGGAAAAAGATGTAGTCCTTACCGGAAATATCAACCGGATTGAAATCTGGAGCAAGGAAAAATGGAACGAAAACAGCAATTATGATGATATGGATGCCATCGCCGAATCAATGGAAGAGATGGGCATTGTGATCTGATCTGTTTCGTTGGGATACAGGAGATGACCATGGAATTTTCGCATACATCAGTATTACTGAATGAAACCATTGAAAACCTTAAGATAAAACCGGACGGAATCTACGTGGACGGGACGTTGGGAGGCGCTGGACATTCCAGTCATATATGTGAGCGCTTATCTGCCACGGGGAGATTAATAGGCATAGATCAGGACGAAGCTGCGATAGCTGCTGCGGGTAAACGCCTGGAACCATTTCAGAACCAGGTCACGATTATCCGCAGCAATTATTGCGATATGGTTCCGCGTCTTGCCGAAATCGGAGTCACCGGGGTAGACGGAATCCTGCTGGATCTTGGAGTTTCATCCTATCAGCTGGATAATGCAGAGCGTGGATTCACATACCGTGAGGATGTTCCGCTGGATATGCGGATGGATCAGAGAAATGCTCTTTCCGCGTACGAAGTCGTGAACGATTACAGTGAAGAGAATCTTTCGCGTATTCTCCATGAATATGGAGAAGAGCGTTTTGCAAGAAAAATTGCACACAATATATGCGTAAGCCGGCAGCAGGCGCCGATTCGAACAACTGGGGAGTTAATCGAAATCATCAAGCGCTCGATTCCGGCAAAAATAAGGGCGACGGGCGGCCATCCGGCCAAGAGAACCTTTCAGGCAATCCGTATCGAAGTGAACCAGGAACTTACCGTTCTGTCGGAGTCACTGGACGGCATGATTGATCTCTTAAATGACGGTGGAAGACTTTGTGTCATCACCTTTCATTCTCTGGAAGACCGTATCGTAAAAAACATTTTCAGAAAAAACGAGCATCCATGTACGTGTCCGCCGGAATTTCCGGTCTGTGTATGCGGAAAGAAGTCCAAGGGAACCGTAGTAACTCGGAAACCGATCTTGCCGGGAGAAGAGGAAATGGAAACAAATCCCCGTTCCAAGAGCGCAAAACTGCGCGTCTTTGAACGAAAAGTGTGACGGCTCGGCACGAAGGAGACAGAGAAGTTATGGCCAGACGGGCAGATGGAAGGGTAAATTCGACAGATAGAACGAAACGTTATACGCCAGATACGTTTGAGGACGGAAGTGCGGTACGGCGTCTTGCAGCACAGCCGCAGGAAGCACCAAAAGAAGCACGGCCTCTGAAATCGGGTGTGAGCAGCCAGACAAGAAGAAACCGGGCACGGGCGACACAGATCAGCGCGGGCTACGCTGTTTTTCTTGCCATTGTCTGCACACTGTGTATCGCGGCGTGTGTTGCGTATGTCAAGTTGCAGACCGTGGTTACCACGCAGGCGGAAGACATTACCAGCAAAGAAAAAGAATTGAGCGATCTGAAGGCGGACAATGACGCCTATTACAATACAACGGTTGCCTCCGAAGATCTTGAGGCAGTCAAAGAAGCAGCACAGAACCGGCTCGGCATGAAATATGCAGATGAGTCCCAGGTAATTTATTTCGATGATTCAGAAAACAGCTATGTGAGACAGTATCAGGATGTTCCGGATGCGAAATAGGTGAAAACGTGAGTAAACAGAAAAAAAATAAAAAACGAAGCGGGGCATTCCGGAGACGGAAGACAAGTGGGCGTATGAGCAGAAAACTGGTAGCACTCTTTTTGGGAGTGATACTGGTTTTTGTTGCTTTAGCGATTGACATTACGTATGTGAATGCCACAAAGGGAGAAAAATACGAAAGACAGGTTTTAAGCCAGACGCAGCAGTCCTACGACAGCAGGACAATTCCATTCCAGCGGGGAAGTATCACCGACCGGAACGGAACGATTCTGGCAACGAGTGAGAAGGTTTACAACGTTATTCTCGACTGTAAACTTGCCAATACGACGGTAAAAGATGAAGAAAAGAACGATACCCATCCGTACGTCGATCCGACCGTAGCAGCACTGGTTGAATACTTCGGACTCGACGAGACGGATATCCGGGATCGTCTGACCGGCGAAACGACAAAAGAAAGCCAGTACCAGGTTCTCGCCAGAGAGGTCTCGATGGACGCGAAAAAAGCGTTTGAGGCCTATGTGGACGAGTACGCGGACAAAAAGAACAAGGAGCTCGATGAGAACGAGCAGGCGGAAAAAGCATACCGTGCCAACATCCGCGGCGTCTGGTTCGAGGAATCCTACCACAGAACGTATCCGTTAAATTCACTTGCCTGCGATCTGATCGGCTTTACGTATTCAGGAGACACGGCAGACTGGGGAATCGAAGGGTATTATTCCAGTATCTTAAATGGCGTGAATGGCCGCCAGTTCGGCTATTACAACGAAGATGCGGATATGGAACAGACGATCATCGAGGCACAGCCGGGCAAAAACGTGGTTACGACGATTGATGTAAATATTCAGAAGATCATCCGCACGGCGATCGAGAATTACAATGAGCGGATTCATGTCCAGAACGGCGCGGACGAATCGGACACTGAGACGAACCGTCAGACAAAAGCGGCAAAGAATATCGGCGTTGTCGTGATGGATCCGAACAATGGAGAGATTCTTGGTATGGATTCTTCCGACTGGTATGACCTGAACAATCCAAGAGATCTGACACCGTTCTATTCGCAGGAAGAAATTGATGCGATGAACGATAACGAGACAATGGAGGCTTTGAGTGCCATCTGGAAAAACTACTGTATTTCCGATGCATATGAGCCAGGTTCCACGGCAAAACCGATGAACGTGGCGGCGGCATATTCCCTCGATGTAATCGATGATGATACCCTGTTTGACTGTGAGGGGTTTGAGACGATTGCAGGGCAGATGATCCGCTGCGGAGCTTATCCGGGAACACATGGCGTACAGACACCGGCCGATGTACTGAAAAACTCCTGCAACGCTGGTATGATGCAGATCGGACAGAAGATGGGAGCAGCGGAATTTCTCCGCTATCAGGATATTTTCGGTTTCGGCAGTCTGACAGGAATTGACCTGCCGGGTGAGGCGTACGGCCTGGTTCACACGGAGGATACCATGGGACCGACCGAGCTTGCAACGAGTACATTCGGACAGGGCTATACCGTGACGATGGTACAGCAGGCAGCTGCGTTTTCCTCTCTGATCAACGGAGGCAATTATTACCAGCCGCATGTGATGAAGACGATCACGGACAGCACAGGAGCTGTTGTTGAGAGCAATGAGCCGAATCTGGTGCGTCAGACGGTTTCCGCGGAAATCAGCGATAAAATGAGAAGTTTCCTCCAGGGAGTCGTGACCGATGGAAGCGGCCAGAGTGCAAAGGTTGCCGGTTACACGATGGGAGGAAAAACAGGTACTGCACAGAAGTATCCGCGAGGCAATGGAAAATATCTCGTTTCCTTTATCGGATTTGCACCGGTAGAAAACCCGAAAGCTGTTGTTTACGCGATTGTGGACGAGCCGGATGTAGAAAATCAGGCGAACAGTGTGCTGGCACAGGAGATCGTAAAAGAGATCTACACAGAACTGCTGCCGTATTTGAACGTATTCCCGGATGATACGGACGGTGTGACGGGCGAAGGCTCCGAGACCGGAACGGATGATCCAAACGTAGCGGCACCGGTACAGGAAGACGATACGGAAAACAGTGCTGAAAACAGCAATATCGAGAACGGCGGTCTGACAAACGCCGAGCTGGATCTCATCAATGAAGAGTAAAAAAACATAAAAAACAAAAGACATAACCCCATAGCAGTTTCCATATAGTGTTATCATAATGGATTCGGCTATGGGGTATTCTATGCGTAAAAACAAAACGTATCACCGGAAAAAGACGGTTCTTCTGTGGGTACTCTGCATGGGAATGATGGTCGGACTTGCCGGGCGGCTGGTGTATCTGTGTGTGTTCCGGTCCGTCTATTATTCCGAGAAGGCGGATGATCTGCACGAGCGGGAGCGCGGGATCAAGGCGGCGCGCGGCCGGATTCTTGATGCAAACGGGGAAGTTCTCGCGGCAAACCGCACGGTCTGTACGATTTCCGTGATCCACAGCCAGATTGAGGAGCCGGAGGCGGTGATTGCGATGCTGGTAAAAGAGCTTGGAATTTCGGAGGAGACGGCGCGGAAACGCGTGGAGAAGCGGTCTTCAATCGAGCGTGTCAAGACGAATGTGGACAAGGAGACGGGTGATACCATCCGGTCGTACGGATACGCGGGGGTAAAAGTGGATGAGGATTTCAAGCGGTATTACCCTAAAGGGAAGCTGGCGTCGCGCGTTATCGGCTTCACCGGAGGCGATAATCAGGGCATCATCGGACTGGAGGTGGAATATGAGGAAATTTTAAAAGGAATCAACGGAAAAATCCTGACGACAACGGATGCGCGCGGGATTGAGCAGAACGGCATCGGGGAGAGCCGCCAGGAGCCGGTGGCGGGAAGGGACTTAAAGGTCAGCCTGGATGTCAATATCCAGGCGTACTGCCAGCAGGCAGCGGAAAAGGCGATGGCAGAAAAACAGGCGGACAGCGTCTCGATTCTTCTTATGAATCCGCAGAACGGAGAAATCTATGCCTGTGTCAATGTGCCGGAGTTCGACCTCAACGATCCGTTCACGCTGCAGCAGGATACAACGGGACTTTCGGAAAAAGAAATTCAGGATCTGCTGAACCAGATGTGGCGGAATGCCTGCATCAACGATACGTACGAGCCGGGATCTACCTTTAAGATCATCACGATGTCGGCGGGACTTTCGGAGGGCGTTGTGTCGCCGAACGATTCGTTTTTCTGTCCCGGCTACAAAATCGTGGAGGACCGCCGGATCCACTGCCACAAGCGGACGGGACACGGAGCCGAAAACTTCGTGCAGGGCGCGCAGAACTCGTGCAACCCGGTGTTCATTGAAGTGGGGCTGCGGCTCGGTGTGGAAAAGTTCTGTGATTACTTCCGGAATTTCGGCCTGATGGAAAAGACGGGGATCGATCTGCCGGGCGAGGCATCGACGATTATGCACAAGGAGGAAAACATCGGAGAGGTTGAGCTTGCGACGATGGCATTCGGCCAGTCCTTCCAGATCACGCCGATCCGCCTGGCGGCGACGGTCTCTGCGCTCGTCAACGGCGGAAAAATGGTGACGCCGCATGTCGCAACGGATGTGCTCGATGAAGAAGGAAATGTTGTAAAGCATCTGAATTTTCCGGAAAAAGAAGGGGTTCTTTCGGAAGAAACTTCCAGGACGGTGCGCGAAATTCTGGAAAGCGTCGTTTCAGAAGGGTCTGGAAAGAATGCGTACCTCGAGGGATATTCCATCGGCGGAAAGACGGCAACTTCGCAGACACTTCCGCGGAGCGCCAACCGCTATATTTCCTCATTCCTCGGCTTCACCCCGGCGGAGCATCCGACGGTGCTGGGGCTTTGCATTATCCGCAATCCGCAGGGCGTCTACTACGGCGGAACGATCTGCGCGCCGGTGATCCGCGATATCTTTTCCAATGTACTTCCGTATCTCGGTATTGGACACAATTCTCAGGAAACCTGAGAATTGTGTCCTTCGCAGCCCTCATTTAAAGTTTTGCTTCGCAAAAGGAGGGCTGCTCACACCTGAATCACTTTCTTACGCAGCGAAACAGCAAGTGTTTCACTGCTGAGCGAACCGTAACTTGGATTATAAAAGAAGGTTGCGAAACAGAACAAAAAGCTATATACTGAATAGGCTGGAGAAAATATTTTGACATGCCTGTTCCGTACACAATCCGTACAAAAAGGAAGAGGTGCGTCTATGAAAAGAGAAATGATCCTGCCGGTTCTTCTTTCCTTTGGCATCAGCCTGGCGCTGGGGCCGGTTCTGATCCCGTTTCTGCGAAAAGTCAAAGCGGGGCAGAAGGAGCGGGAAGAGGGTGTGCCGAGCCACCAGAAAAAAGCGGGAACCCCGACGATGGGCGGCGTGATGTTTCTGGCGGCGTTTACCGCAGTTTCCCTCCTTTTCCGGAAAGAGGGAGCGGAAGTGGTTCCGGTGCTGTTTCTGACGCTTGGTTTTGGCCTGATCGGCTTTCTCGATGACTATCTGAAAGTCGTGCTGCACCGCAGCGACGGGCTGTACCCGAAGCAGAAAATGGCACTGCAGGCAGTGATTACAGCAGTCTTTCTGTGGTATTTGGCGCGTTTTTCCGGAATTTCCCTCCGGATGCGCATTCCGTTCCTTCCAGGCAAAGAGCTGGACGCAGGGATTTTTACGATTCCGTTTCTCGCCTTTGTGATTCTTGGAACGGTCAACGGTGTCAACTTTACCGACGGCCTTGACGGACTGGCGGCGAGTGTGACGATTTTAAATGCTGTTTTCTTTTCCGTGGCATCGATCGGCCTCGGAAACGGTGTTTCCCCGTCCCCGCTTGCGGTTATCGGGAGTCTGCTGGGGTTTCTGGTATTCAATGTATTTCCTGCCCGCGTCTTTATGGGCGATACCGGAAGTCTGGCACTCGGCGGTTTCGTCTCGGGAATGGCGTGTTTCTTACGTCTCCCCTTATTTCTGCCGCTTGTGGGATTCATTTATATGATGGAGATTCTCTCTGTGATCCTGCAGGTGTCATTCTTCAAACTGACGAAGGGAAAACGGATCTTCAAGATGACGCCGATCCATCACCATTTCGAGCTGATGGGCTGGTCGGAGACACAGATTGTGACGGTGTTTGCTACAATCACAGCGATACTATGCCTGATCGCATTGATGGGGCTTTAAAATATGGAGGTAATCAAACATGATTTTCGCAGGAAAAAAAGTACTGGTTTTCGGAACCGGAAAGAGTGGAATTGCAGCGGAGGAGCTGCTGCACAAGAAAGGTGCTTCTGTCGTTCTTTACGATGGAAATGACAAACTCGAAAAAGAAGAAATCTTAAAAAAATTAGAGAGCCGTGACAGCGTGGAAGTTGTCTTAGGCGAGCTCCCGGAGGAGATGCTCGACAGCCTTGATCTTGTCGTTTTAAGCCCGGGCGTTCCGACGGATCTGCCGGTTGTCCTTAAAATGAAAGAAAAAGAGATCCCGGTCATCGGTGAAGTGGAGCTGGCGTATCAGGTAAGCCGCGGAAAAGTGCTTGCGATTACCGGTACTAACGGAAAGACCACCACAACATCGCTGCTCGGCGAGATCATGAAAGCATATCAGCCGGAAGTAAAAGTGGTCGGAAACATCGGAACCCCGTACACATCCGCGGCACTCGACACGACAGATGATACCGTAACGGTTGCCGAGATCAGCAGCTTCCAGCTGGAAACCATCAAAGAGTTCCATCCGGCGGCAAGTGCGATCACAAACATTACCGAGGATCATCTGAACCGCCATCACACGATGGAAGAGTATATCCGCGTGAAAGAGTGTATCACCGAAAATCAGACGATGGATGATCTCTGTGTGCTGAATTATGAGGACGAAATCCTGCGCCCGTTCGGCGAAAAACTGATGGCAGAGAAGAAAGTACAGGTGATGTACTTCTCGAGTCTGCGTGCGTTAAAGGACGGCATCTATTATCAGGACGGCGAAATCCGCATTGCAAAGAACGGCGAGACGGAGCTTCTGACCAGAACCGACGACTTAAAACTGCTCGGCCTACATAATTTTGAAAACGTCATGGTTGCTTCTGCAATGGCACTTCATGCAGGCGTGCCGATGGAAACTGTCCGCAAAGTCATTCAGGAGTTTGCAGGGGTAGAGCACCGCATCGAGTATGTCTGCGAGAAGGACGGCGTGGCATATTACAACGATTCCAAGGGAACGAATCCGGATGCGGCCATCAAAGGCATCCAGGCGATGAACCGCCCGACTCTGCTGATCGGCGGCGGCTACGACAAGCAGTCCACCTACGAAGAGTGGATTCAGGCATTCGATGGAAAGGTACGTTTCCTGGTTTTGATCGGAGATACGAAAGAGAAGATCGCAAAAGCGGCAAGAAGCGTCGGATTCAACGACATTATCATGGCAGACAACTTAAAAGAAGCCGTACAGATCTGTCACGACAAGGCAAATGCAGGGGATGCGGTTCTTCTTTCCCCGGCCTGCGCAAGCTGGGATCAGTTTAAGAGCTATGAGCAGCGCGGTGAGCTGTTTAAGGAGTACGTAAGAGCACTGTAAAAACGTCATATCAGGAAACTATCCCGCATAAGCTGAAAAAGAGCGAACGGCGGGTGTGGCGCGGATGCGGAAGGAAAAAGAGAAAAAAATAGATGGGACGCTGCTGGTGACGGTATGGATTCTGCTTGGCCTTGGCCTTGTGATTCTGTACAGCGCCAGCGCGTATAACGGCCGGGTCAGATTCCATGACCCGGCTTATTATTTCAAGAAGCAGCTCTTTGCAAGTGCGCTCGGTGTGATCGGTATGTATGCGGTTGCAAAAATAGATTACCGGCGGCTGTTTGCACTGGCACCGTGGTTTTATGCGGCTTCCCTTGCGCTCTCGACGGCGGTGCTCTTTTTCGGAAGTGAGTACAACGGCTCGAAGCGGTGGTTAAAGCTTGGCCCCTTATCGTTCCAGCCCTCGGAATTTGCCAAGATGGCGGTGATTCTCTTCCTGCCCTGGGTGATGGAGCACACGAAAGGCCGGTCCGACAGTCTCTGGTTTATGACAAAGGCGGTGCTGTGCACCCTGCCGATTGCAGCGCTTGTCGGAAGCAATAACTTAAGTACGGCGATTATTTTGCTCGGAATCTGTGCATTTCTGATCTTTATTTCACATCCGGGCTACCTGCCGTTTCTCGGAATCGGAGGCGCCGGCATCGGGTTTATTGCCGTTTTTCTGATGATGGAGAGCTACCGCCTCGAACGCCTTGCCATCTGGCGCAACCCGGAGGCGTACGAGAAGGGGTTCCAGACCATTCAGGGACTCTATGCGATCGGCAGCGGGAGAATCTTTGGCTGCGGGCTTGGAAAAGGCCTGCAGAAGCTTGGCTTTGTGCCGGAAGCGCAGAATGATATGATCTTTTCGATTATCTGTGAGGAGGGCGGACTGTTCGGCGCCTGCCTGGTGATCGCCGTGTTTGCGGTGCTGATCTGGCGCTTGATGGTTATTTCGATCCATGCGCGGGATCTTGGCGGAGCACTGATTGCGGGCGGAATTATGGGGCATATTGCGCTTCAGGTGATTCTGAACATCGCGGTTGTGACAAATACGATTCCGAATACCGGCATTACGCTGCCTTTTATCAGTTACGGCGGCACCTCCGTGTTGTTTCTGCTCGGCGAGATGGGGCTTGCCCTGTCGGTCTCGAGGGACACCGATTAAAAAGGCGGAAAAGCGCTGCAGAACGGGAACAAAACGGGAGTGTAATGCATACCGTAAAAAGAGAGGCCGGATGGGAGAGAACAGGTGGGAGTATATCAGATTCTCGGCGGAAGGCGGCTTTGCGGAACGGTAACAGTCCAGGGTTCCAAAAATGCCGTTCTTCCCATGATCGCGGCGGCGGTTCTGACAAAAGAGGAGGTCGTGCTGGAAGGCTGCCCGAAGATTTCCGATGTGGAGGATATGGCGGAGATTGTAAGAAGCCTTGGCGGAACAGTCTGGTGGGAGAGGAATGCGCTCCACCTGAACTGTGAAAAGATCGAAAAAAGCCGTGTGGAGGGAGCGCTTTCGAAGAGACTGCGCGCCTCTCTTTTGTTTCTGGGAAGTCTTCTTGCAAGGACAGGGGAGGCATACCTTGCAGGGGCCGGCGGCTGCCGGATCGGAAAGCGGCCGACGGACCTGCATCAGAGGGCAATGGAGCTTCTGGGAGCCGAGGTCTTCGAGGAGGACGGCACCATTCGGGCAAAGGCAGATCATCCGAAAGGAGCCGTGCTCTGCTTTCCGAAAAAGAGTGTCGGGGCGACGGAAAATGCGGTTCTTTTTGCTGTCGGAGCGGAAGGTGCAACAAGGCTGGAGCACTGTGCGCGGGAGCCGGAAGTGGTTCATCTCTGCCGGTTTCTTAAGGCCATGGGAGCGGAGATTACCGGCGAGGGGACGGAGCAGATTACCGTTTACGGAAGGCAGGGAAAGAGACTGCTGTCCGGCTGCCGGTATCGTGTTCCGGGTGACCGGATCGCGGCAGGGACGTATCTTCTGATGGGCGCGGCGACGCGGGGGCACCTGACGCTTTCCGGCGCGCCGCTGGACGAAATGGGGGCGGTTCTGTCCCTCTATCAGAAAATAGGTGGACAATATACAAGGAAGAGTGGTACACTGGTAGCAGACAGCAAAAACGTGCAGCATGCTGTTCCGTACGTGGAGACAGAGGAATATCCCGGTTTTCCGACGGATCTGCAGTCGCTGTATCTGGCGGCAGCGATGACGCTGGAAGGAAAGAGCTGTATCTGTGAAAATGTATTTGAGGACCGCCTCCGGACGGCAGAGGAGCTGCAGAAAATGGGCGGTACGCTGCAGATCTGCGGAAAATGGCTGACGGCCGAAAAAAGCCGTCTGCACGGTGCAGAAGTTGTTTCCCAGGATCTTCGGGGCGGCGCGGCACTCGTATCGGCGGCGCTTGCCGCAGAAGGATTTTCCACAATCCGGCAGACAGAACTGATTGAGCGGGGGTATGAACGGTTTCCAGAAACGCTCCGGGAACTCGGAGCCAAGATTATCGTAGAAAAAGAAATATGAGACAGAAAAAAAACAGAAAAAAGAAGAAAAACAGAAAAATACGGATTCTGACCGGGGTGGTGCTTGGCGTCGGCCTTGCAGGTGCCTTGTTTTTTAATGTGTTCAAAATCCGCAATATCCAGGTGGCGGGGAACACCCGGTATACAAAAGATGAAATCAAAGAGATGGTCGCGGACGACAAGTGGATGAAAAACACGGTGCTTCTTACGACGTTTCATTCGAAGGTTGATATGAGCGATATTCCTTTTATGAACTCCGTGGAGTTTACGTTTGTAAGCTATGACACCATCTGCATCCAGGTAAATGAGAAAAAAGTGGTCGGTTATGTCGAGTACGAAGGCCAGAAGGTCTATTTTGACAAGAACGGCATCGTGCTGGAGTGCGTGGACGAGGAGCAGGAAACACCTGCGGAGGGTGAGCCTTCCGACGGAACCGCCTCCGATGGAACGAGTGCGGATGGATCTCTTACGAGTGAGTCGCTTGCATCCGAAAGCGTATCATCCGATGGCACAGCATCCGAAAGCAGTACGTCCGACGGTGCGCTCTCGGCGGATACGATTAAAAGTGCACGTGTGACAACGACAGACTTTCAGCCGACCCTTTCCGATGTTCCGCTTGTAACAGGACTTACGTTTGACTATGTGACCGTGAACAAGCAGCTCCCGGTTGAAAAACCGGCAGTTTTCCGCACCATGCTCGCACTTACGAGAATGACGGAGAAATACAATATCACGCCGGACAGTGTGGAATTTAATGAGAACAGCGAAATTATTCTGCATTACTATGATACCGTGCGGATTCTGCTTGGAACCGATACGGCGTTAGAAGAAAAGATGACGCGCGTAGCAGCAATCCTGCCGAGCCTTTCCGGTCTTTCCGGAGAACTCCATATGGAGGATTACAAGGACGGCGACAGCAGCTTTGTCTTCTCGAAAGATGTATAAGAGGAAAGGAAAGCCGTCAAAAAAACGCAATAATCCTGAATTTTTTATGAAATACGAAAAAAACAGTTGATTATTTTCCGAAGAAATTATATTATATCTTTATGTATGACCATCAGAATATCAGACTATTTTGAGATAGACAGCAGTTCATAATCAAAAGGAGGAAGTTGAAATTGTTAGAGATCATGACAAATGAGGCAGAATCATCTGCAAAGATTATCGTAATCGGTGTAGGTGGTGCAGGAAATAATGCTGTAAATAGAATGGTGGAGGAATCCATCGGCGGCGTTGAATTCGTTGGAATCAACACCGATAAACAGGCGCTGACCCTCTGTAAGGCACCTACCATTCTCCAGATCGGCGAGAAGCTGACCAAGGGACTGGGCGCAGGAGCAAAACCTGAGGTTGGAGAGAAAGCAGCCGAGGAGAGCATCGAAGAGCTCAAACAGATCATGGAAGGCGCTGATATGGTATTCGTCACCTGCGGTATGGGCGGCGGAACCGGAACAGGTGCAGCACCGGTTGTAGCAGGCGTTGCAAAAGAAATGGGCATTCTGACTGTCGGCGTTGTAACAAAACCGTTCAAATTCGAGGCAAGAACCCGTATGAGCAATGCGCTGATGGGAATCGAAAAACTCGAGGAAAACGTAGATACCCTGATCGTGATCCCGAACGACAAACTTCTTGAAATCGTAGACCGCCGGACAACCATGCCGGAGGCATTAAAGAAAGCAGACGAGGTTCTGCAGCAGGCCGTACAGGGCATCACAGACCTGATCAACCTGCCGGCACTCATCAACCTCGACTTCGCAGATGTTCAGACCGTTATGACCGACAAGGGTATCGCCCACATCGGTATCGGCGAGGCAAAGGGCGACGACAAAGCGCTCGAGGCTGTACAGCAGGCTGTTTCCAGTCCGCTGCTTGAGACCACCATCGAGGGTGCAAGCCACGTTATCATCAACATTTCCGGAGATATCTCCCTTATGGATGCAAACGATGCTGCAAGTTACGTACAGAATCTGGCTGGAGAGGATGCAAACATCATCTTCGGTGCTATGTATGATGATTCTGTTACCGATACAGCGAAGATCACCGTTATCGCAACAGGTCTCAACGATGCAACGGCGAAACAGGCAAGCGTATCCCGCAAAGAGCCGGCAGATGCAAGAAAGAGCGCATTTTCCAGCAGCAGCTTCTCTGCACAGGCAGCCGCTCCGGTACACACTGCTCCGAAAGCTTCCGCTCCGGTACAGCCGCAGCCACAGGTTCAGGTGCAGCCGCAGGTACAGGCTCAGCAGACCATGACAAGCAATGTTCCGAAAAAGGACATCCAGATCCCGGATTTCTTAAGAAACCGCAGATAAGCAAAGAATAATAAGCAAATAACGAATTTACCTCGACACGCCGCAGACCGAAAATGTTGCGGCGTGTCGAAGTTTGTTGATCAAAAAAGAAGGTCATTCTTCCGAAAACGACAAAAAATTCACCCCCTTCCGTCTATAATAGGGTCTGTTAGAAATTCAGACCATGCAAAAGGCGCAGGGGGTGTTTTTTTGCACTATGAGATCTTTCTGGATCTTCTCTTTGCAGAGAATCTTCTGCTGAATTATACTATTCTGCGCCTTTCCTCCTTTCTTCTGAAACGATCTGCCACGCGAAGAAGGAGTTTTGCGGCAGCCGCGCTCGGCGCCGGTTATGCGGTGCTGTATGCCGTGTTTGCACGGTATCTGCCGGGTGCGCTGCTCGCCCTGGTCGGAATCGGAATTACAACAGGGATGGTGAAATCTGGCTGC
Organism: Blautia sp. TF10-30; assembly: GCF_003481245.1. NCBI lineage: Bacteria > Bacillati > Bacillota > Clostridia > Lachnospirales > Lachnospiraceae > Blautia > Blautia sp. TF10-30. The sequence continues at coordinate 55,393 of NZ_QUKM01000008.1, read as the reverse complement.
AGAATCACGACAGTACGGGATCTTGTGGTGGGAATGGCAGGCTATATACTGTCCGGTTTTCTGATCGGCAGTGCATACCGCCTGTTCCGGGAGCTGATGCCGGGAAGGGGAATTTTTCTTTTTCTTCTTTCCGGGAGTGCCGCATATGCGGGAACACTCCTCCTGCTGAAGATCCGAAAGGAGATACTCCTGGAACACGCCAGGCAGGTTACGGTACAGCTTGTGCAGAATGGGAAATGGAAAAAAGTAAAAGGACTGTACGACACGGGCAATACTTTGCGGGATGCCACAACCAAAAAGCCGGTCTCGGTCGTACCGTACACTGTGATACTCGAATTGTTCCCGGACGAAATGCGGACAGGGATTGCGGCGCTTGCAAGGCACGAGACGGTGCCGGAGCCGGAACGGCTTCTTGCGCTGCAGCCCCGTTACATACCGTTTCGCGGACTGGAAGGCCGGGGCTTTCTGCCGGTGATCCGGATCTCGGAAATGATTCTTGTGACAGAACATACAGCCAGGCACATAAGCGGACCGCTGATTGCGCTTGGCGGAGAAAATAGTTCATCTCCCAGGGGCTATGAAATAATTTTGCATCCAGATCTCATGGAAGGACAGGAGGAATGAAGTATGCTGCAGGCTGCACTGCCAAACGGATTCCGGCTTCGTATGCTGCCGCGGTCCGTGCCGGCTGTATTTCGTCAGACAGGGGAAATTTTTTATATCGGGGGCACAGATGTTCTCCCGGCGCCTTTGGAAGGACAGGAGGAGGCCGATGCGATTGCGGGGCTTTCCGATCCGGAAAACGAGACGGCAAGGAGCGAGCTGATCGAACACAACCTGCGTCTCGTCGTCTACATTGCACAGAAATTTGATAATACAGGAGTTGGTGTGGAGGATCTGATTTCGATTGGAACCATCGGCCTCATCAAGGCAATTAACACGTTCAATCCGGAAAAAAAGATCAAGCTTGCCACGTACGCGTCCCGGTGCATTGAGAACGAGATTCTGATGTATCTGCGGAGAAATAACAAGACACGGATGGAGGTCTCGATCGATGAGCCGCTCAATGTAGACTGGGATGGAAATGAGCTTCTTTTGTCGGATATCCTCGGAACGGAGGAGGATGTGATCTATCAGGGGCTCGAGCAGGAGGCGGAACATCGCGTGCTGGGAAGCGCAATCAGCAAGCTCTCTGAGCGGGAGCAGGTGATTGTGAAGCTCCGGTTCGGCATCAATATGCCGGAGGGACGGGAGAAAACGCAGAAAGAAGTCGCGGATCTTCTCGGGATTTCCCAGTCGTATATCTCGCGGCTGGAAAAACGGATTATGAAGCGGCTGCGGAAAGAGATTGCGCGGTATGAATAGAGCATAAAAATGCCCTGCCCGGAGGAAAAACCATTGTTTTGGTCCCGGGCAGGACATGATTTGCTGCTTGTTTTAAGAAATGATCGTTTTATCGTGTTTCAAAACGGCATACGCTGCAGGCGTGCGGAGCAAGAGAAGCAGAAAAACCGCCGTTTAAAGAAAGTGCTTTACCGCTCCAGAGTTCTTTCGCCGCAACAGACTCCAGTGGGCAGTCTGCATCGGCAAGTGTGGAAGAAACCGTCTGCGGTGCATCCGAAAGATTAAAAAGTGCAACGTAGGTTGTTCCGGTTGTGTCATCCTTTGCATACCACACAGCTTCATTGTCTGTACGCGTGATCTGATGCGGACGAACGGACGGAGGCAGCATCGCGAGAATATCCGTGTTCGTAAGAAGTGCCAGTGTATCGTCATCGAGAAGCGTCATTTCGGCACCGAGCATCAGTGGAGAGCCGAAGAGACACCAGAGTGTCATCATCGTTTTCTGCTCATCCGGGGTAAAATACGTATGATGTTCTGTAGCAAAACCTTTTCCGAGTTCGCCAAGCGGCAGCATATCACAGTCCGGATAACAGCCGGCAGAGACGTGGCTCTGCCAGAGCTCGCAACGCTGGAACATATCCTTTAACTGTGCCCAGTTGTCCCAGAAATCATCGGTGATGCGCCAGAGATTCGCGTGCTTTTCATAGAACCATGCTTTCTCTATGAGCGCAGGTCCCGGAGACAGAGAGAGGACGATCGGCCGTCCGCATTTTTGGATGGCATTCGAGAGCATCTCGATCTCATGCGCAGCTGCAAACGGATTTTTGTGCATGTTGGTATTACAGATATCATCGCATTTAATGTAATCAACACCCCAGGAAGCGTAGAGCTCCAGCAGGGAATCATAGTAAAGCTGTCCTTCCGGAAGATCGCGTACACCGTACATATCCGGATTCCAGCCGCAGATGACCGTAGGATCGGCAACGTGTTCAGCACCAAGAGAACTGTTCTTGATCTTTCCGTGATGATGTGCAGCGATTCGCGGAATACCGCGCATGATGTGAATTCCGAATTTCAGCCCCAGACTGTGTACATAGTCGGCAAGTGGTTTAAAGCCGGAACCGTCTGCAGAAGATGGAAAACGTTCGGGATCCGGCAGCAGACGGGAGTATTCGTCCATTTCCAGTTCAGAGAATGGAATATACTGATACCGGTCGCGCATGGAACCGGCCTTTTTTGCATACCACTGGATATCCACTACAATATACTCCCAGCCATATGCTTTTAAGTGCTTTGCCATATAGTCGGCATTTGCCTTTACCGCAGCCTCGTCCACGGTTGTATCATAGTAATCGTAGCTGTTCCAGCCCATCGGTGGGGTTGGTGCACATGTATTTTTGTTTGTCAGATGCATAAGAAAAAACTCCTTTCTAAAGCAATGCTTGTTTTTTTCTGATAAGAAAAGTATAATAAAGGACATAGTGCAAAACAAGAAGACAAACCGGATAAAAGAGGTAATTTTTTGATGGAAGATCTGATCGGAGTATATGGAATCCTGGATCTGGATCACTGGCCGAACGCTCCGTTTTTGCTGCTGGACGGCGGGGTGGAAAAGAGATGGAAGGAACCGTATGCATTTCATAATACAGACCGCGGAACATATTCCGGATGGCTGATGCAGTATACGCTTTCGGGAACAGGATGGTTTGAAAAAAACGGAAAAACGTATGAAATGCGTCCCGGGAGAGGATTTTTGTGTCAGATTCCGGAGAATAGCAGATATTATCTGCATCCGGAATCCGAAGAACCATGGATTTTTCTGTATTTTCATTTTCGTGGAAGTGCAGTGTCCTATGCGGCAGAACGACTGTTTGAAAAAACAGGAGATGTTTTTTATGCGGATGCAGATAGCGAGCCAATTCGGACTGCACTGCAGATGCATCGAAAACTGAAAAACGGTTACCGGTCGGAACCGTATGAATGCGGTGTGTTTTTGTATCAGTTTTTTTGTTCTCTTCTGCGGGAGGTACAGCGTCCGGAGCGGAAGCAGACACATTTTTTTGTTCGGGAAGCGATACGGCAGATGGATACCGACTGCGCATCTGTGCAGGGGATTGAACAGCTGGCAGAACAGAGCCGGGTTTCCTTTGCCCATTTTACGAGATGCTTCCGGGAGGAAACAGGCGTTTCTCCCATGCAGTATCTTCAGGAAGCGAGAATTCGCAAAGCGATGACGCTGCTCTTGAATACCGGAAAGAGTGTGGAAGAGATTGCAGCAGAAACCGGATTTTCCAGTGGAAACTATTTTGGAAAAGTATTCCGTCACCATATGGGAATCTCGCCGTCGGCATACCGGAAAGAACGGCAGAACGGTGCTGTCTGAAGTTTTGGTTTTGTACGAAGATGTACTTGCGGAGAAATTCCGGGAGTATGGAAGAAAAAAGGGAGGAACAAAAAGAAATGGAACGAGAAACATTCCAATCGCGCCTTGGCTTTCTTCTGCTTTCGGCAGGATGTGCCATCGGCATCGGAAATGTATGGAAATTTCCGTATATGGTAGGAAACAACGGAGGCGGCATTTTCGTGCTGTTTTACCTGCTGTTCCTTGCCATCATGGGAGTTCCGATTCTGTCGATGGAGCTTGCCATCGGAAGAGGAAGCAAAAAGAGTACCGTGCGCGCGTATGGGGAACTGGAAAAGAAAGGGCAGAAGTGGCATATCCACGGATACGTTGCCCTCATCGGAAACTATCTGCTGATGATGTTCTACACCGTCGTTGCAGGCTGGATGCTGTACTATTTCTACAGCTTTTTAATCGGAAAATTCAGCGGCCTGACAGGCGACGCCGTAACCGGAAAATTCAACGAGATGCTTTCATCTCCGTCGATTCTTGTCATTACCATGCTGATTATTACAATTGCAGGCTTTCTGATCTGTTCGGTGGGTCTGCAGAACGGCGTGGAGCGTGTTACAAAGGTGATGATGATCGTGTTGATGGTCATCATGATTTTCCTTGCGGTTTACAGCTTTACGATGCCGGGTGCCAAAGAGGGACTGAAATTCTATCTGGTGCCGGATATGCAGCAGATCGAACAGGTGGGACTGTTCCACATTATCACAAACGCGATGAGCCAGGCATTTTTTACGCTGAGCCTTGGTATCGGCGCGATGCTGATTTTCGGCAGCTACTTAAACGGCGGAAAATCCCTGCTCGGCGAGGCAGTCAGCATTGCAGCGCTCGATACGTTTGTAGCGATTACCGCAGGCCTCATCATTTTCCCGGCGTGCTTCTCCTACAACGTACAGCCGGACAGCGGCCCGAAGCTGATCTTTATGACGCTGCCGCACATTTTCACCTCGATGAAGGGCGGACGGATTTTCGGAAGCTTCTTCTTCCTGTTCCTGTTCTTTGCGGCGCTGTCTACCATCATCGCTGTATTTGAGAATATCATGTGCTGTTTTTCTGAGATTTTCGGCGTTTCCAGAAAACAGTCAGCCATCATCAACTGCATTCTGGTGATCTTAGGATCCCTGCCGTGTGCACTCGGCTACAATGTGTGGTCCGGATTCCAGCCGCTCGGCGCAGGAAGCACCGTTCTTGATCTTGAGGACTTTATCGTCAGCAACCTTCTGCTGCCGGTCGGCTCTCTGATTTACCTTCTGTTCTGTACTTCAAAATGGGGCTGGGGCTTCAAAAACTACCAGGCAGAGGCAAATAAGGGCGGGGGCCTGAAAGTGCCGGACTGGGTACGGGTTTATCTTTCTTATATTCTGCCGTTGCTGCTTCTGGTATTAATTGTCCAGGGACTGATCGGATAAGACAGGAACAAAAAGGTCAATATCAGACGAAAAAAAGATAAGAAAAGAACTGGAAAAAAAGCCAGGAATACGAGATAATAAAAGACAAGAGACCAGAACAGGTGCCGGGACCCGGAAGTATCAGGTGTCCCGGCACTTGTCGGATCAGAAAGGATACAGGAGAAAGGGGAACAAAATGGGAAAATTTACACCACTGGATTTCAACAAATATGCAGCACTGGCCCGTCAGGCAGCGGCAGAAGGCTGTGTACTTCTGAAAAACGAAAATGAGGCACTCCCGCTTCGAAAAGGAGACAAAGTGGCTGTTTTCGGAAGAATTGCATTCCACTATTATAAGAGCGGACTTGGCTCCGGCGGTCTTGTCAATACGAAATACGTTGTCGGTATTCTGGATGCCTTAAAAGAAGAAAAAGACATTACACTCGACGAGAATCTTCTTGGAACATACGAAAAATGGATCGAGAAAAATCCGTACGACGAAGGACAGGGCTGGGGCAAGGTGCCGTGGTCCCAAAAAGAGATGGAGCTGACCGACGAGATCGTGGAGAGTGCAAAAGGCGCCGATGCAGCCATCGTTGTTGTAGGCCGTACCGCAGGTGAGGATCAGGACAACAAAAATGAGGCAGGCAGCTATCTCTTAACCGATACTGAAAAAGAGATGGTAGAAAAAGTCAGCAAAGCATTTGCAAGAACAATCGTTGTGCTGAACGTCGGAAATATTATCGACATGAAATGGGTGAAAGAGTGCAATCCGGCAGCTGTTCTCTATGTATGGCAGGGTGGTCAGGAAGGCGGAAACGGTGTTGCCGATGTACTGATGGGAAGAGTCAATCCGTGCGGTAAGCTGACCGACACGATTGCAGAGAATATCGAGGACTATCCGTCCCAAAGCTGCTTCGGCGATCTGACCCGCAATGAGTACAAAGAGGATATCTACGTCGGATACCGCTACTTTGAGACCTTTGCAAAAGAGAAAGTATTGTATCCGTTCGGTTTTGGTCTTTCCTATACGACATTTGCCGTGACCGCAGAGGCAGAAGAGAAAGATGTTGACAATGTAACCGTGACGGCAACCGTTGAAAATACCGGCAAAACGGATGGTAAAGAGGTTGTTCAGGTTTATGTAAAAGCTCCGCAGGGTGTTCTTGGAAAACCATCCCGCGCACTCGTCGGTTTTGCAAAGACCGGTGTTCTTGCACCAGGCGCAAAAGAGACGCTGACGATCGATGTGACCAAAGAGAGCTTTGCATCCTACGATGACAGCGGTGCAACCGGCCACAAATCCTGCTACGTACTCGAAGAGGGCAGTTATGAGTTCTACGTCGGAAGCGATGTCAGAAGCGCAGCCTTTGCCGGTGCATACGAGCAGCCGTTCAAAGTGGTTGAGATCCTGACCGAGGCTATGGCTCCGGTAGAAGCATTTGAGCGCATGAAAGCTGTTCCGGGCGAAGACGGAACGTTAAAACCGGGATATGAGGCAGCTCCTCTGCGCACCGTAGATCCGATCGAGCGCATGAAAGAAAACCGCATGGAGCCGATCACCTATACCGGTGACAAAGGCTACAAGCTCGGTGATGTCCTGGATAAGAAAGTAACGATGGAAGAGTTCGTGGCACAGCTTTCCGATGAAGATCTGATCTGCATCTTCCGCGGCGAGGGCATGTGCAGCCCGAAGGTTACTCCGGGAACCGCAGCAGCATTCGGCGGCCTGACACCGGAACTGCAGGAATTCGGTATTCCGGCAGCCTGCTGTACCGACGGCCCGTCCGGACTCCGCTTTGACTGCGGAACGAGAGCCTTCTCCATGCCGAACGGAACCCTGCTTGGCTGTACGTTTGACCTTCCGCTGGTAGAAGATCTGTACGAGATGGCAGGACGCGAGATGAGACAGAACCGTGTCGATGCCTTGCTCGGACCTGGTATGAATATTCACAGAAACCCGCTGAACGGCCGTAACTTTGAGTATATCTCCGAGGATCCGTACCTGACCGGATGGATCAGTGCCGTACAGATTCTTGGTATGGAAAAATCCGATGTAACCGGAACCATCAAACATTTCTGTGCAAATAACCAGGAGTCCAACCGACATCATGTGGACGCCGTTGTTTCCGAGCGTGCCCTGCGTGAAATCTATCTGAAGGGATATGAAATCGCAGTCAAAGAAGGCGGCGCAAGATCCATCATGAGCACTTACGGACCGGTCAACGGCATCTGGACTGCAGGAAATTACGATCTTCTGACCACGATTCTGCGCGGCGAGTGGAACTACGACGGCTTCGTTATGACTGACTGGTGGGCAATGTCAAACCGTGAGGGATATGAAGCAACCAAAACAACCCATGCACCGATGGTATCTGCCGGAAACGATGTCTTCATGGTATGCACCGACTGCTCCGATATGGGACAGGACGATGTGAAAGAGGCACTGGAAAACGGCGAGATCACAAGAGGCGACCTGCAGAGAAATGCGATGAATGTCCTGCATTTCATCCTTGGAACTCCAAGCATCTTACGGTTCCTGGACCGCATCAGCGAGGAAGAGAAAGAAGCACAGGAGCAGATGGGCGACAACGATTTCGTTGCAGCAGATCTTGTAACATACGAGGCAGATCCGGCAACGGGAGATGTTGTGATTGACGCATCCGCATGGAACACGAAAAAAGGAAACAGTGAAGTATGCGGTGTTACGATTCTGGCTGACAAGATGGGAACGTACGATATCGAAATCGAGATGAAATCCGATCTGGAAGACCTCGCACAGCTGCCGGTAACCGTGTACATCGACAATATCGTAAAAACTATGATCAGCATCCGCGGAACAAAAGGTGAGTGGATCAAAGAGACGAGAGACCTTGGCTTCTTCTTCGGCCCGAACCACTACCTGAAGCTGTACTTCGGCGCAAATGGTCTGGAGCTTGGAAAGATCCGCCTGAAGTTAAGAGAAGGCATGGAAGTACTGAGCAAACACGAGGAATAAATAAAAAAAGAAATACAGAGAAAAACCGGAACCCGGGAGCCGCTGTTTGAAAGCGGTGCCGGGTTCCGGTTTTTCGTATGAAAGAAGATTTTTATGGAAGAAGCTGTTTTTTAGTGAAGCTCGTCCTCATCCACATCAATCACATTGTCATCGTGCAGGATTTTCTGCTGGTTGATCTCGGTCTGGATGACGTTTTTGATCCGGCGTTTTGCGCGGCCCATGTAGTAGGTGGTGACAAGATCGGAAATGCCGCTGTAGACAAGGCAGATACCGATGAAAATGTTTGTGGTTGCAACGGCATCAAACGGATTGGTACAGATGATGATGCCGAGAACGCTGGTTAAAAGAGCCAGCAGGAACTCAAGCCACCATTTTTCCAGCCCTGTTTTTTTGAGGTTGAACGCCTTCTGAATGCTGAGCAGTCCGTTTGCCAGAAGGATGATACCGATGACAACCGGGATGAATGCGATTACAAGGTCACTTTCAAAGATAACGAAGCAGCCGAACAGAATCAGTACCAGGGCAACGAACAGATCGTAGCGGAAGAAAAACGGCTCGCCGCGGCTTGCAATGTAGCGGATCAACGCAACAACGCCGCCAAACAGGAGCAGTGCTCCGGCGATATAACAGATCAGCAAACTCGTTTTTACGGGGTAGACGATCAGCACGATACCTAGTATAATAGAGACAGCGGCTGAAAGCAGGAAACTGTTTTTCACATCCTGAAAAAATTGTTTCATAAGGATTCTCCTTTCCACTTGAATGTGGTTTTTCGTTTGCTTTTATAGTAGCTTTTCAAAGCAGAAAAAGCAATGGACAAATTGAAAAAAATGTACGAAGAAATGGAATCGTGAAACGGAAGAAAGAGAGGGTAAAAAAGATGCAGGACGAACAGAAAAAGTTCCAGGAGAAGCTCTCCGAATTGCTGTCATACGCCAGAGACCATGAAAATAAAGTAACGATGAAAGAAGTCAGAGACTTTTTTGAAGACTTTGCACTGGATGAGCAGAAAGTCACCTTTGTCTGCGAATATCTGACGATGGAGCAGGTCGATGTGGCAGATTATGAGCCGGGCGTCGTGCCGGAGGAGACCGAAAAAGAAAAGAAAAAACCGGAGTTTTCCGAGGAGGAGCTGCGTGCCTTACAGCAGTATCTTGACGAACTGCCGGAGACAGAAACACCGTCGGAGGAAGAAACGGCAGAGCTTTACCGGAAAGCGGCAGAGGGCGATTCCCTTGCAAAGAGCATGCTCGTGCAGCTCTGGCTTCCGAAAGTTATTGAGACCGCAAAAGAAATGCACACCCGCGATTTCTTCCTGATGGATCTGGTGCAGGAGGGAAATGTCGGACTTTTAGTAGCGCTGGAGTCCGTTGTAAAAGCTGAGACGGCGGAGCAGGCGATTGATGCGGCTGTGCGTGAGACGATCAGCGATTTCATGGAAGAACACAGAGTTCAGAAACACAAGGACAATACTGTAGTCAATAAAGTAAACCGCTTAAAAGACGCCATCGAGGAACTCTCCGACGGCGATGACATGGATTTCAGTGTGGCAGAGCTTTCCGCGTATCTTGACATGTCCGTGGAAGAGATTGAGGATATTCTGCGGATTGCAGGCGAAGAGCCGTAACAAAAGGCTGGTATTTGCACAGAAACTGTGTGAATTGGCAATAAAACAAAAGCAAAGGAGAAAAATACAATGGTACATCATATTGTTATGTGGAAATTCAAACCGGAAGTAGAGGATGCAAAGAAACCGGAGCTGAAAAAAGCGATGGCAGAGAACCTGAAAAGCCTGGTCGGCAAAGTGCCGGGACTGTTGACGGTTGACTTTGTAGAAGCACCGCTTGCATCTTCCACCCATGATATGGCACTTGTCACAACACTGGAAAAAGCAGAGGATGTAGCTGTATATGCAAAACATCCGGAGCACGTAAAAGTAGCAGACACCTATGTACGTCCGTACACAACGGAGCGTGCAGCACTCGATTACGAAGAGTAAAAACAAGCACGGACTTTAGCTCGTTGCCCGTTTAAATAAAAAAGTATCCCGCTTCCCCAAAAGGAACGGGATACTTTTTTTGTGCCGAGAAGATCAATTCCTGATCTGGTGAATACGTTTCATTTAAGTGTTTTTCTGTTCTTCCTTCTGCAGTTCGTCAATTGTAAGCAGCAGCTCATCGATGGAAACCTTTTCGTCCTTCGGATTTTCCGTAAATTCTCTGACCAGTTCTTCGTACGTTCTTCTTCTGTGTTCCAGCGCTTTCCGCGACCGCTCCCGCCGGATGCGGCGGACATACCGCAGGCGGAGGACAAAGAGCAGAATCAGAACGAGAAGGACAAACGGCATCGCCAGAAAAACAGGATCTGCCTTCCGGATACGGGCAAAAAGGGATGCACCGGCCGAGGCAAGATGGCGGAACCAGGAAGCGGCATGCACAGTGCCTTTCCAGAACGCTGCGAAATGGGAAGCCACAGATGAGAAGGAAACCGTGGATGATGCCGGTGCTTTGGAAATGGCCGGTTCCGGTGTCTGGGTTATGGCCGGTGTTTCGGTCGGCGTCGCAGTGGCAGTCGGCGTCGGTGTCGCCGTCGGAACCGGTTCAAACGTTACGGCAAGGGTATGATCCTTCTGGATATCGGAAAATGTGTAGCTGTCCGGATATTCCGTCACCGGCAGATACAAGCCGTCCACCGAGAGCTTCGCGAGCCGGAAGCCTTCGTCTGCCGTGTAGGAAACGGTTTTTTCCTCTCCGCTGGAAACTTCCCCGCCCTCGGACACCGAGCCATGCTCCGCCGCGGAAGTGGAAACCGTGAACAGATACGGCACCCGGGTGCGGTAGAACTGCACGTACCGTCCACCATCTGCCTTTGTTACGTTTACAATCGCAATAAATTCCCCAGGATTTGTCTCACAGAGGCCCTCTGGTTCATTGATGGTGATATCGTCGGAAAAGCCAAAATCAACCGTGTCGTCCGCAAGCAGTGTTTTCTGCGAGAGCGAGTATGTCTGGATAAAGTTTCCGATTCCGAGATGCATCGTCAGCGGAAAAAGAAAAAAGAGATCGCCGGAAACACAGAGATCCTGAAAGTTTTCCATGTAAAAATCGAAGGGATACGTGCCCCAGTCATCCATCACCTGAAGTGAGGCATCGAGGAGTTTAAAGCCGTAGCCGCCGTCCGCATCGGTCTGGATCAGATAGCCGCCGGTGGAGGGAAGATAATCAATACCGAGAATATTGTAGCTTGTCGAGAGCTGGATCCGCTCTTTCTGCTCGAGAGTATCCGGGTCGAGGCGGAAGATACATCCGTAATTGGAAGCATCCGGGCTGCTGTAGCCGCTCACGAGGATTTCATGTGTGACGGGATTGTATGCCATACCGTTTGCGTGAGCAAAGTCTGCGTCCCTTACCTGATGCGCGAGGGAATACTGCGTAACGGGATTTCCGTCTGCGTCTGTATCATTTTTATAGTAGGCAGAGACTACGTCCGGCTCTGTCGTCAGATCATTAAAATTTTCGATGCAGATGATATAATCTTCCGTCGCACAGACGGACTGCACCGCGCCGTTGCTGCCGAGAATCGGATATTCCCCGACCAGTTCCCAGGAGGCACCGGTAAACGGCGTACTGGAGGCAAAACCAGCCTGACAGAGTATGGGATGAGCGAGGAAGAGAAAAATACCCAGAAAAAGGGCAAGAAAAAAACGGCCGGATTTCTTGCCAGTGGGAGATTTTATCGAAAAATTTGTAAATGCAAGCCGCATATGATGTGTAGGTCCTTTCTTACAGAAAAAAGGTGAACTTTTTCTGTCATCCTATCTTACCACGGAACCGGCGGAAAGTAAATGAAGGAGGGATGGAGATTTTCTTACATATCGTTTAAGAAAATGTAATAATTTTGTAGTGTTTGCCGATGCAAAGTAGTTGTAAACATTTTACCGTCTTGGTAAAATAAACATAACAGAATTCAGAAAATTGTGAAGAAAAAGGAAAGGCAGAGAACCGATGATTAGAATCAAAGATATTGCAGACCGCGCAGGAGTCAGCCCGACGACGGTTTCGAATGTAATACACGGAAAGACAGGGCGCGTCTCAAAGGCGACGGTCGAGAAAATCAACCGGATTTTAAAGGAGATGGAGTACGTGCCGAGTATCAGCGCGCGCATGCTGGCGAACAACAGCTCCGGTCTTATTGGTGTGGCGCTTGGTTTCATGAAGAAAGGAAATGCATCTTCCTTTGAGGATCCCTTTGTGTCGGCAATGCTCGGAAATCTGGAGTATCAGATCCGGGAACACGGCTACTATATGATGCTGGTTGCGCGCCATGAGCAGGATGATCTTATGCAGCAGGCGCTCGGCTGGAATTTTGACGGCATGATTGCGATGGCTCTGAAGGAAAAGGAGATTGCAGAGCTCTCGGAACGTCTCGGAAAACCGCTGGTAACCATTGATCAGTATCTCCCGCCGGAACTTGGAGTCCGCTCCATTACGATGGATGACCGCGGCGGTGCGTACCAGATGAGTCAGTACCTGATTGGAAAGGGACATAAAAAATTTCTCTTTTTATCCGACTGCGATCTCGGTGTTGACCACTATCGGTGGCTCGGTGTGCGTCAGGCAATGGAGGAGGCGGGAATTGAGGACTTTGAAAGCCGCCATATTGTGATCCCGTGGGATCCAGAGCAGAGGGAGAAGGCATATGAGGAGATGCTTCCGTTCTTCAAAAAACAGACAGCGCTCTTTTTTTCATCGGATTACTATGCACTTGAAGCATCCAACTTTCTGCAGAACAGGGGAATAAAGGTTCCGGAGGAAATTTCAATTGCGGGCTTTGATGATGTTACTTATGCGACACTTGCGCGGCCGAAGCTGACTACCGTGCATCAGATGGTGGATGGAAAAGCACGCCGTGCCGTAGAGGTCCTGATGCACCTGATCCAGAATGAGCCGGTACAAAAAGATATTCCGCCATTGCCGACAACGCTGGTGGAGAGGGAGTCGGTAAGAGATCTGACGAAGTAAATAGTTACCAAAATTACAGAAAAACTCTTGTAGAAACTGCTGGTTTTGCGCAAAACTATTGAAAAATCACCGTGAAGTATGGTAAACTGTGCTTGCAAACGACAGAATCAAAGAACCAGACACGTTCTGGGGATGAAATAAAGGAGGTAAAAAAATGGACAAAAAATGGTGGAAAGAAGCCGTAGTGTATCAGATTTATCCGCGCAGCTTCATGGACAGCAACGGAGACGGTATCGGCGATTTAAATGGTATCACATCCCGTCTGGATTATCTGAAGGATCTTGGCGTGGATGTTATCTGGCTGTCTCCGGTGTACCAGTCACCAAACGATGACAATGGATATGATATCAGCGATTACCAGGCAATCATGCAGGAATTCGGAACAATGGAGGATTTTGACCGCATGCTTTCGGAGATGCATAAAAGAGGCATCAAGCTGGTCATGGACCTTGTTGTCAATCATACTTCAGATGAACACAAATGGTTCGTGGAGAGCCGCAAATCGAAAGACAACCCGTACCGCGATTATTACATCTGGCGTGATGCAAAAGAAGGAAAAGAGCCAAACAACTGGGGAAGCTGCTTCTCCGGTTCTGCATGGAAATACGATCCGCAGACCGAGATGTATTACCTGCATCTGTTCTCAACAAAACAGCCGGATCTGAACTGGGAGAATCCAACGGTTCGAAAAGAAGTTTTCGATATGATGAACTGGTGGTGTGAAAAAGGCATTGACGGTTTCCGGATGGATGTCATCAGCATGATCTCCAAACCGGAAGGGCTGCCGGACGGAAAAATTCCGGAGGGCGGACTCTACGGTGATTCCGGCTGCGTAAACGGACCGCACGTTCATGAGTATCTGCAGGAGATGAACAGGGAAGTCCTCTCCAAATACGATCTGATGACGGTTGGTGAGTGTGCCGGTGTCACGATCGAGGAGGCAGAAAAATATGCATCCGCAGACGGCAAAGAGCTCAGCATGGTATTCCAGTTCGAGCTGGTTGAGCTGGCAAGCGGAAAATACGGCAAATGGACGGACAAACGCGTACCGCTCAAAGATTTCAAACGCGTCATGACAGCATGGCAGACGGAGCTTGAGGGCAAGGCATGGAACAGCCTCTTCCTTGGAAACCATGATCAGCCGCGCTGTCTGTCCCGTTTCGGTGATGATTCACCGGAATATCGCGTAGTCAGTGCCAAAATGCTGGCAACCTGCCTTCATATGATGCAGGGTACCCCGTACGTATACCAGGGCGATGAGCTCGGCATGAAGAACGTTCCGTTCCACGATCTGTCCGAATTCCGCGATATTGAGAGCATCAACGCGTTTCACGAGCTGACCGGAGCCGGAAAAGTAGCGCCGGACGATATGATGCGCTACCTGAACCTGCGCGGAAGAGACAATGCAAGAACTCCGATGCAGTGGGATGATACCGCTTCGGCAGGATTTACCACAGGAACCCCGTGGATCAAAGTCGGACCGGATTACGAGACCGTCAATGCAAAAAATGAGATGGCGGATCCGGATTCTGTATACAATTATTACAAGAAACTGATTCATCTCCGGAAAGAGAAGGATATCATGGTTTACGGAACGTACGAGCTGCTCGATCCGGAGGACGAGGCACTGTATGTATATACCAGAACCTTAGGCGATCAGAAACTCCTCGTGATGTGCAATTTTACAAAAGAGGAGCAGGAGTACACGGTTCCGGAAACCTTTGCAGGAGCAGAGGTACTGATCAGCAACTATCCGCAGGACGGCGCGGCAGCAGGGACACGAAAACTGCGTGCGTATGAGGCAGTTGTTCTGGAAACCAAATAAAAAATGCAGAGGAACCTGTGGCAGAACGGATTTTTGCCACAGGTTCCCGTTCTCAAAATACGGCAAAAACCGGTAAGAGTAAGAAAGGGGAAAATAAAACATGAAATCATATCTGAAAATGGAGACACATCCGCTTGCAGATCCGAAGAATGTAGTAAAGGGCGATAAATATCGTATCACGGTGCTGACGGAGCATCTTCTTCGGCTGGAATACAGTGAGGACGGTGAATTTATCGATGCGGCATCCCAGACGGTTGTAAACCGTGATTTTCCAGCAGTGGAATTTTCCGTCAAAGACACAGGCGATGAGCTGGAGCTGCGTACAAAGTATCTGCAGCTGAATTACAACAAAAAGGCATTCTCTGCAAACGGACTTTCCTGCAAAACAACGGCAGTCGGCATCAGTTCTGTACCGGCATGGCATTACGGAGATCCGACACAGGATCTTGGAGGAACGGCCCGTACGCTTGATCAGGTCAACGGAGCATGCGAACTGGAACCTGGTATCATGTCCTGGTTTGGTTCCGCTGTTCTGGATGATTCGAAGTCGCTTCTGATGACAGAGGACGGTTGGGTGACCCCGAGAAAGAAAGGAGTGCAGGATCTGTACTTCTTCGGCTATGGCTGGAATTTCCGTTTGGCATTAAAGGATTTCTACCACCTTTGTGGCAAGACACCGATGCTTCCGAGGTTTGCGCTTGGAAACTGGTGGAGCCGTTACTGGCGTTACAGTGAAACATCCTATATGAAACTGATGGAAGACTTTGACAAAGAGAACGTTCCCTTCTCGGTTGCTGTTATCGATATGGACTGGCACCGTGTAGACGATGTGGATCCGAAATACGGCAGCGGCTGGACCGGCTATAGCTGGAATAAAAAACTCTTCCCGGATCCGGAGCGTTTTCTTGGAAAACTCCATGCACGTGGCATGAAGACAACACTGAACGTCCATCCTGCAGACGGAATTCGTGCGTATGAGGACTGCTATCCGGAAGTAGCAGAAGCTATGGGAGTGGATGCAAAAAAAGAAGAGCCGGTCAATTTTGACATTGCGGATCCGAAATTTGTTGATGTATATTTCGACAAAGTTCATCATCCGATGGAAAAAGAGGGCGTCGATTTCTGGTGGATTGACTGGCAGCAGGGACAAAGTACCAAGATCGAGGGTCTTGATCCGCTGTGGATGCTGAATCACTATCATTTTCTTGACAGTGGAAGAGACGGAAAACGTCCGATGACCTTCTCCCGCTATGCAGGACCGGGCTCCCACCGCTATCCGGTCGGATTTTCCGGAGACACCCATATCACCTGGGAATCCCTGGATTTCCAGCCATACTTTACCAGCACAGCCTCCAACATCGGCTACGGATGGTGGAGTCATGATATCGGCGGCCATATGCTCGGCTACCGTGACGATGAGCTTGAAGCAAGATGGTATCAGTACGGAGTCTTTTCTCCGATCAACCGTCTGCACAGTTCTAACAGTGCCTTCAGTGGAAAAGAGCCTTGGAACTTCAGTATGGAAGTGCGCAGCACAATGGATGATTTCCTTCGTCTGCGTCATAAACTCGTACCGTATCTGTACACGATGAACTACCGTGCATGGAAAGAAGACACACCGATCGTTGTTCCGATGTATTATGATTACCCGGAGACGGTTTTCTGGGGCAAAAATCAGGCACCGAATCAGTACTTCTTCGGAAGCGAGCTGATGGTAACACCGGTGACAACGAAATGCATTCCGGAGCTGAAGCGTGCAAAAACAAAGGTGTGGCTGCCGGAAGGTACGTGGTTTGATTTCTTCAACGGAATGATTTACGAGGGTGGCAGAAGTATGGATCTGTACCGTACGCTCGAGGAGATCCCGGTTCTTGCGAAAGCAGGTGCGATTATCCCGATGACAGAGAAGATCAGTGCGCTGGATGTAGAATCCAACCCGGATGAGCTGACGGTACGCGTTTATGCGGGCGCGGACAATACATTTGCCCTGTACGAGGATGACAATACTACCATGGCATATGAGAAGGATGACTGTGCAAAAACATCGATGACGCTCGACTGGGGTGCGCGGAAATTTACGATTGCACCGGTTGAGGGCAATCAGAGCCTCGTTCCGGAAAGCAGAATGTACTGCGTAGAATTCGGCGGAAGTACGGCAAAAGAGGCGAAGGTCTTTGTAAACGGCGTGGAAGCGGATGCAGAAGTCAAAGAGAAAGACGGACTTCTTACGATCGCGGTAACAGATGTAAAACCGCAGGATACTGTGACAATCTGTCTGCCGGAAGATACGGAGATTGCAAAGAACGATGTCATGACACGTGCGATGGATCTGCTGCTGCACGCCGAAATCAGCTACATCACCAAAGAGCAGATCGCAAATCTTCTTCACAAAGCAGACGGAAAGGTAGCAATTCTGGCTGCAGAGCTGCAGAGCATGGAACTTTCAAATGATCTGCGCGGTGCGTTGCTGGAGATCATTACGGCATAAATTGCTGCAGAAAAACACGATTTGATTTACAGAAAAAGAATTCTGTGATACGATACATACAAAGAAAAGGAAGAGAGCGTGGCAGTGGATTCTGTCAGGCTCTCTTCTTGAAATGTGAGACAGGAGGATTTTTAAACGTGGGAAAATACATCATGGCACTTGATGCCGGCACAACGAGCAACCGCTGTATTCTGTTTGATCAGAAAGGACAGATCGTAAGCCTTGCGCAGAAGGAGTTTACCCAGCGTTTCCCGAAACCGGGCTGGGTGGAGCACGATGCCAATGAAATCTGGTCCACGATGCTCGGTGTAGCCGTGGAGGCAATGCAGAAAGCGGGCGCGTCCTACGAGGATATTGCGGCAATCGGCATCACAAACCAGAGAGAGACGACGATCGTCTGGGACAAAAAGACGGGAGAGCCGGTCTACAATGCAATTGTATGGCAGTGCCGCAGAACATCGGAATACTGCGATTCCCTGATGGAGCGCGGACTGGTTGACCGTTTCCGGGAGAAAACAGGTCTTGTGATCGATGCGTATTTTTCAGCCACGAAGCTGAAATGGATTCTAGATGAAGTTCCGGGCGTGCGCGAGCGGGCGGAGCGAGGCGATCTCTATTTCGGAACGGTGGAGACGTGGCTGATCTGGAAGATGACAAAGGGAAAGGTACATGTCACCGATTACACCAACGCGTCCCGTACAATGCTGTTCAATATCCATACCCTGAAATGGGATGAGGATATCTTAAAAGAGCTGAACATTCCGCTCTGTATGCTGCCGGAAGTCCGCCCGTCGAGCTGTGTCTACGGGGAGACGGCATCCACATATTTCGGCGGCCCGATTCCGATTGCGGGAGCAGCGGGAGACCAGCAGGCGGCGCTGTTCGGCCAGACCTGCTATGCGCCGGGCGAAGCGAAAAATACATACGGAACAGGCTGCTTCCTGCTGATGAACACGGGAGAAAAGCCGGTTTCTTCGACACACGGTCTTGTTACCACGATTGCATGGGGCATCGGGGACAAGATTACGTATGCGCTCGAGGGATCCATTTTCGTCGGCGGAGCCGCAATCCAGTGGCTGCGCGATGAGATGAAGCTGATCGAGTCCTCGGCGGATTCCGAGTACATGGCGCAGAAGGTGAACGACACGAACGGCTGCTACGTCGTGCCGGCGTTTACCGGCCTTGGCGCACCGTACTGGGATCAGTATGCGAGAGGAACCATTCTCGGCCTGACCCGCGGCGTCAACAAATACCATGTGATCCGCGCAACACTGGAGTCGATCACGTATCAGGTGGATGATGTCTTAAAAGCGATGGAGGCAGATTCCGGCATGAAGCTCTCTGCACTGCGTGTGGACGGCGGAGCAAGCGCCAACAATTTCCTGATGCAGTGCCAGGCGGACATCAGCCAGGCGCCGGTGGAGCGGCCATGCTGCATCGAGACGACCGCGATGGGAGCAGCTTATCTTGCGGGACTCGCCGTCGGCTACTGGCCGGATCAGGAGACAGTAAAACAGAACGGAGCCATTGACCGTACGTTTGAGCCGGAGCTCTCGAAAGAGGAGCGCGATGAGAAGATGAACGGATGGCACAAAGCAGTCCGTTACGCCGAAGGATGGGCGAAATAGAAAAAGATTTTGGAAATGCAGAAAAGGAACGGCTTCGTAATGAAAACCGTTCCTTTTCGCGTAAGGTATGTACTGATGTTAAAGAATGTCGATGTGTTCGCCGTTTAAAGCTTTGTTCATGCTTCGCACGGCACAGAATTTACCGCACATCGAGCAGGTATCTTCCTGTTCCGGCGAGCGGTCAGCACGGATGGCTTTTGCAGTCTCCGGGTCCAGTGCGCAGTCCCACTGTGCTTCCCAGTCGAGCACGCGGCGGGCATCGCCCATCTTGTCGTCAATATCACGCGCATGCGGAACACCTTTGGCGATGTCGGCAGCGTGTGCGGCGATTTTGCTTGCGATGATGCCCTGTTTTACATCATCCAGGTTCGGAAGAGCCAGATGCTCTGCCGGCGTTACGTAGCACAGGAAAGCAGCGCCGTTCATGGCCGCAATCGCGCCTCCGATGGCAGCGGTGATGTGGTCGTAGCCCGGTGCAATATCGGTCACAAGAGGGCCGAGGACATAGAACGGAGCGCCCATGCAGATGGTCTGCTGTACTTTCATGTTGGCCGCAATCTGATCCATCGGAACGTGGCCCGGTCCCTCAACCATAACCTGAACGTCTTTTTCCCAGGCACGTTTGGTGAGTTCGCCGAGGCGCACCAGCTCCTCAATCTGGCAGACATCCGTTGCGTCGGCAAGGCAGCCAGGACGGCAGGCGTCGCCGAGAGAAATGGTCACATCGTATTCACGGCAGATATCGAGAATCTCATCGTAATACTCGTAGAACGGATTCTCCTCGCCGGTCATGCACATCCAAGCGAACACGAGGGAGCCGCCGCGGGAAACAATATTCATTTTCCGTTTGTGTTTGCGGATCTGATCGATGGTTTTTCTGGTGATGCCGCAGTGCAGGGTGACGAAATCGACACCGTCCTCGGCATGGAGGCGGATGACGTCAATAAAATCTTTGGCGGTCAGCGTATCCAGGTCTCTCTGGTAATGGATCACACTGTCATATACCGGCACGGTGCCGATCATGGCCGGACATTCGGAGGTCAGTTTCCGCCGGAACGGCTGCGTATTGCCGTGGCTCGACAGGTCCATGATGGCTTCTGCGCCCATATTGACCGCGGAGAGTACCTTCTGCATCTCCACATCGTAATCTTTACAGTCTTTCGAAACACCGAGATTTACATTGATTTTCGTGCGCAGCATCGAGCCGATGCCCTCCGGGTCGATGCAGGTGTGCAGCTTATTGGCCGGAATGGCAACCTTTCCGCTGGCAACGAGCGGCATCAGGTCTTCCACGGCCATATACTCTTTTTCTGCGACTTTTTTCAGCTCCGGTGTTACAATGCCGCGGCGTGCGGCGTCCATCTGTGTTGCGTAATTGCGTTCCATCTGTTGTTCTCCTTTATTTTCAAAATCAGATCCGGTAAGCGTGGTTCAGCGGTCCCGAGCCGTGGCCGAGATCCATCATGCTCGCGAGTGCGCCCGAAATATACTCTTTTGCGGCGGAAATGGCATCCGGAAGGGAAAGCCCCTTTGCGAGCCCCGATGCGATGGCGCTGGAGAGTGTACAGCCGGTGCCGTGTGTGTTCGAATTGTCGATGCGTTTTCCGGTGAACCAGGTAAATGTGCCGTTGTGATATAAAAGATCGTTGGCATCATTGATACTGTGGCCGCCCTTTAATAGAACGGCACAGCCGCAGGAATCCCCGATCTCTTTTGCGGCGCGTTCCATATCGCTTTCCGACTGGATTTTGATGCCGGAGAGAACTTCTCCCTCTGGGATATTCGGTGTGATGACTTCGGCCAGAGGAAAGAGCAGTTTTTTCATCAGGTCAGGCACGCCGCCCGAAGCGAGCGCGGAACCGCTTGTAGCGACGAGGACCGGGTCCACAACGATGTGTTTGGCCTGGTAGAAGCGAAGCCGTTCGGAGATGACTTCGATCAGTGCCGGGGAGGATACCATACCGATTTTGACGGCGTCCGGGAAGATGTCCGTAAAGACGGCGTCAAGCTGTGCGGCCAGAAACTCCGGTGTTACATCGAAAATACCGGAAACTCCGGTGGTGTTCTGGGCGGTGAGTGCGGTAATTGCCGACATGGCGTAAACTCCGTTTGTGATCATGGTTTTGATGTCTGCCTGAATGCCGGCGCCTCCGCTGGAATCACTTCCCGCGATTGTTAATGCTGTTTTCATGTTTTTCGCGTCCATGAGAATTACTCCTTTGCATTACTTTTCTTTTTGGACAGGCGACAAAGAAAGTGGTGCCCCCAGTCTGCCGCCTGGTGTGAGGATGAATGGTTACGTAAAATTATTTGTTTTCCAGCATGCGCAGAGTCTGTTCTTTCAGATCCTTCGTTGCGGAAACAATGTCTTTCTGTGCAAAAATGGCACTGATGACGGCGATGCCGCAGATGCCGCTGCCGGAAAGCTCCGTCACGTTATCGCGTGTGATGCCGCCGATGGCGATGACAGGGATTTTAACGGCATTGCAGATAGCAGTCAGCGTTTCGTGGCTGACATCCTCCGCATCCGCCTTGGAACCGGTGTGGAAGACTGCGCCGACGCCGAGGTAATCTGCCCCGCGCTGCTCGGCGAGAATGGCCTGTTCCACGGTCTGTGCCGAAACGCCGATGATCTTGTCCGGGCCAAGCTTTGCACGGACATCGCCGGCCTCCATATCGCTCTGGCCGACATGAACGCCGTCCGCATCCATCTTAGCTGCGATTTCCACGTTATCGTTGATGACGAAAGGAACATGGTATGCGGCACAGAGTTTTTTCAGTTCCAGTGCCTCTTCCATAAAGTGATCCTGGTCAAGATTTTTTTCGCGGAGCTGGATAAACGTTGCGCCGCCCTGCAGAGCCTTTTCCACCTGGCTGTACAGTGTCTCGCCGTTCAGCCAGCTGCGGTCTGTCACAGCATATAAAAGCAGGCCTTTTTTATCGCACTTCATACTTTGCACCTTTCTCCAGCGTCTCGCCGTCCATGTGGTAGATGGCGTCGATGATGCGGTTCCGGTAGGTGGAGTTGCCGTCTTCCGGTTTCATATGGCTCCAGCCGATCTCGCCGGCAAGTCCCATCGCGCAGACAGCGGCAGCAGCGGCTTTTAACGGCTCGTCCGGGTTGGCAACGAGGTAAGCGGTCATCATGCCGGAGAGCTGGCAGCCTGTTCCGGTGATGCTTCCCATCTCGGCGCGTCCGTTGCGGATCACGTAGCAGGTGTCAGCATCGGCAACGAGGTCGATCGCTCCTGTGATGGCGACAACACAGTTGTGGTCTTTCGCAAAGTTTTTTGCAAAAGCAACGGCGCTGTCGAGGTTTTCGTCTGTTACTTTATCGGCAACGTCTGCGTCAACACCCTTTGTCGTTCCGCTTCCGAGTGCCAGTGTTTTGATTTCGGAAATATTTCCGCGGATGACGGTGAACGGGATTTTTTCCATCAGTCCGACTGCGGTCGAAGTACGTAAGTGGCTTGCGCCTGCGCCGACTGGATCGAGCAGGATTTTGTGGCCGAGCGAAGCTGCTTTTGCACCGGCACGGTACATGCCGTCGATGCTCGTTCTGTGCAGCGTTCCGATGTTGATGTTCAGACCGCCGCAGATGGAGGTGATATCCTCGACATCCTCCGGTTCATCGGACATGATCGGGCTTGCGCCGCATGCCAGCAGAATATTGGCGACATCGTTTACTGTAACGTAATTTGTGATGTTGTGTACGAGAGGGGTTGTTTTTCTGACATTGTCAAGACAAGTGCCTAACATAATTTTTTGTTCCTCCTGTGTGAGTATTTTTGCAGAAGCAAATTCCCTTGTGGTACTGGAAGAACCTGTTGATGATGTGTTCATAGAGATTAAAAAAGCAGATATACGTGGAGGTATATCTGCAGAAAATGTGCATATCGTATCTCCCTACGTTGGCATTACCCAAATCAGGTTCAGGGTCTAGGAGATGCATCCTACTCTCAGCCCGCTTCGCACGCGAGCTCCCCTTTGCTTTCTGCAGACAATTATATACGCATAAAAACAATTGTGCAAGAGAAAAACGGAAGATTTTAAAAAAATTCAGAAAAATAAAAAAGACATGCAAAATATTGGAAATGTAATGTTATTTGGGTTGAAAGAGAAAATAATATCAGCGTAAAATGAAGTATAAAATATGCGTGGAAGTCATGGACGTGATGATGCCGCCTCCATTCCGATTTTCGCCATGAGCGCCAACGCCTTTGTTGAAGACCGGCAGGCCGCAAAAGAGGCCGGCATGAACGTGCATATCGCAAAGCCGATTGATGCGGAATTACTGAAAAAGAAAATTGCAGAGTATTGTAGGTGAAAAGAAGTGCCCCTGCCCGGCATCTGATGTGTGCCGGGCAGGGGCTTTTGATGTGCGAATCTTATTTTTCTTCCTCCGGGTACGTATAGCCCCAGGTTCTGCGGAAGGAGGTCATCAGATCCATGACGTCCTTCGTGTAGTCGAGGTGCATGGCAGATGCATCTCCATTGATGGCGCGTTCCATGTCGGCGAGCTCATAGGCGAGTGCATCGGCGTTTTCACCGGCTTTGATGATTTCGGATTCGCCGGTGGAAGCGTCTGTGATTTTTGCTTCCCAGGCACGCGGGTACTCCATGATCTCGATAAATCCGTTCTCACAGGAAACCATGCCGCGTTTCGGCTGTTTGGAGTGGAGAGAGAGCATCACACTTGCCATCTGTCCTTCCTGATTGGTGAGAAGGAGGCCGGCCTGCTCGTCCACACCGGTCGGAGCGGGCTTTACCTGGGAAAGGAGCTGATCCGGCTTGGAGTCGAAGAACCAGCGGATGAAGGAGAGTGCGTATACGCCGATATCAAGCATCGCGCCGCCTGCGAGATTCCGGTTGAAGAAGCGGTTCTTCATGTTGTACTCTTTGAAACTGCCGAAGTTCATCGTGATCAGATTGACTCTGCCGAGACGGCCGGAGTCGAGAAATTTTTTCAGCTCTTTGTAGATCGGCATATGGTAAATCGTCATTGCCTCTCCGATGATGACATCTTTTTCTTTTGCAAGCGCTATGGCCTCGTCGAGCTCGTCACTGTTCAGCGTAATCGATTTCTCAACGAGAATGTGTTTTCCATTGGCAATCGCCTCTTTCATAAAGCCAAGATGCGTGTTGTGCGGCGTCGTGATATAAATGACATCGACCTCCGGATCGGTAAACATCTCATGGAAATCATCGTAAACTTTTCCAATTCCATATTTCTCCGCAAAAGCAGCCGCCTTCTCATGGGTCCGGTTGCCGACCGCGTAAATATTCTTTCCGTTTTTCTGCAGTGCGACCGCCATTTCATTTGCAATCACACCGCATCCGAGTACAGCCCATTTGATTTCTTTCATCGTGAGATTCTCCTATCGTATCTATTTTGCCCAGAGCGGTTCTTCGCTTCCGCTGTAGTCAAACCGTCTGTCGTTTTTCTCTTCCAGTGCTTTGATCATATGGTACGTAAATTCATTGTAAGGCGTTGGAATTCCCAGCTCTTTTCCCATGCGGATCAGCGCACCCGAGAACATATCAATTTCCGTATGGCGTCCCGCATCGAGATCCTGGAGCGTCGAGTAGCGCGCCGTCGGCGGAACCGCACTTCCGCGTCCCGAGGAGACATCCGCCTTGCTGATATCAATTCCCTTTGCCTCCGCAATCGCCATCAGTTCTGCGCGGAGTCCGTCGCTGATCGCCTTCATATGCACACTGTCGCGGTAGCAGCCGACCCCGGCACCGAGAATAGCCTGCGGCAGGTTATTGCAGACATTCAGCCGGAATTTGCTCCATAGTTCCTCTAAAATACAATCGGTTGCCCGGTAATGCAGCCCTGTGCCGGAGAACAGATCCAGAACAGCCTGCACACGCTCACTGTCGTACGGCGCCGAAACTTCGCCGAAAATGATGCCGAGCGTCGCCTCAGGGTTGAAAACGTAGCCGTCATTCTCTTTATGAGAAGCTACTTTGATAACAGCATGAAGCAGATGCTCCGCACCGACTTTTTCCGCGATGATCTCCTCACTGTCCACGCCGTTCATCAGACTCATGATCACAGTATTCTCGCCGGTAACGGCAGTAATATTGTCAAGAGCCCCCGGCAGTGCGCCGTATTTGAGCGAGACGATCAGAAAATCCACGCCGTGTGCCTCTTCCGGTGTCCATACCTCCGGGTGATAAACCGTATCGTTAATTTTGCATCCTTTGTTTTTCAGACGCTTCGCCCGTTCCCCGGACGCGATAACGCCAAGCCGGATGTCCTTTTTCTCCGAAAGCCCCCAGATTACATAAGACCCAACCGCTCCGGCGCCCAGAACAGCAACTGATTTTATTATCATAATAGCCTCCTTTGTAACTATTTGAATTACCCTTACTATAACAAATTTTGCGGAGATCCTCAATTTGTTTTTCAAAATAGAAAATTTCGGAAAAGGAAGCCAACGGCGTCCGCGGCGAATTCCAGATCAACTACGCTTGCGGCTTCGCCTTCTCCGGCGACTACCCCGAAGCCTCCATCTCCGATCTGCTGCACGAGGCAGATCTGAAAATGTACGAAGACAAAATCCGGACGAAAGAAGAACAGAAGGCAAAAGAAAAACAAGAGAAGAAATAAGAAACGAAGGAGAAACGAAATTCGAACATTTCTCCTTCGTTTTTTGCACGCATTTTTACCGGGAAATCATATTCTAAGGTTAGAATGAAAAAACAGGAGAATCTGTTGATGAAAGGAAAATGGCTGACAGGTGCGCTTGTACTGGCAATGGCGGCAGTGACGCTGGCGGGATGCGGGGCAAAAGATGAGACAAAAGAAAAAGTGGAGCAGGTGACATTAAATGAGGTTGCCCACTCCATTTTTTACGCCCCGCAGTACGTGGCAATTGAGGAGGGGTATTTTGCGGACGAGGGCATTGATCTGACGCTGATAACAGGATTTGGTGCAGATAAAGTGCTGACGGCGATGATTTCCGGCGAAGCGGATATCGGGTTTATGGGGGCGGAGGCAACCGTCTACGCGTACCTCGAGGGAACCGCAGACCCGGTTGTGAACTTCGCGCAGCTGACGCAGCGGGCGGGAAACTTTGTTGTGGGAAGAGAGAAAGACAATTCGTTTACCTGGGAGAAATTGAAAAACAAAGAGGTATTAGGGGGAAGAAAAGGCGGTATGCCGGAAATGGTCTTTGAGTATGTTCTGGCGCAGAAAGGGATTGATAAAAAAGACGTAAATATCAACCAGAGCATCGATTTTGGTTCCACAGCTGCCGCGTTCTCCGGCGGGCAGGGGGATTATACGATTGAATTTGAACCGTCCGCGACACTGCTCGAGCAGAAGGGCGACGGCTATGTCGTGGCATCGGTCGGAACGGAATCCGGGTATGTGCCGTATACGTCGTACAGCGTCAAACAGAGTTATCTGAAAACGCACGGCGCAACCGTAGAAAAATTCACGAAGGCACTGCAGAAGGGAATGGACTTCGTGCAGACGCACACACCGGAGGAGATTGCAGAAGTGATTGCGCCGCAGTTTGCAGAAACCGAGCTGGAAACCATCACCGCGATCGTGCGCCGCTACTATGAGCAGGATACGTGGAAAGAAAATCTGATCTTTGAGGAAGAAAGTTTTGATCTTCTGCAGGAGATTCTGGAGCAGGCGGGAGAGCTGGAGAAAAAGACACCGTACAAGACACTCGTGACAACAAAATACGCCGAAGAGGCCGCCGCCAAAGGCTGATTCCGGCGGAATAGAAAAGCGAAAAAAGACAGAAAAAGACACTTTTCGACATTCGTCGACAAACAGCGACATTTAATTCGAAAAAAATAAAGAAAATTGCAAAAGAAAAGCAGAAAAATAGAGAAAAAGTATTGCAAAAAAGTAAATTTTGTTGCATACTATGGGTGTCGCATATATTTTTTACAACACAGGCATACGGAGGCGAACAGACATGAAAGTAGGTTTTATCGGCGGCGGCAACATGGCGAGTGCCATGATTGGCGGAATGATCCAAAAAGGAGTTGTATCTGCAGATGACATTCTGGTATCGGTCCGCACGGAGAAAAGTGTGGAACGCTTGACCAACCAGTTTGGAGTCCAGGCGACTATGGAGAACGAAGCGGTCGTAGCCGGATCCGATCTTGTATTCCTGGCAGTAAAGCCAAACCAAATAAAAAATATAATAAACCTCGTCAAAAACTTCATCTCACCCGAGAAGATTATCGTATCGATTCTTCCCGGTAAGTCTTTACAATGGCTGGGTACAGAAATCGGAAAACCAACAAAGTTAATTCGCACCATGCCAAACACACCAGCACTCGTCGGAGAAGGAATGACCGGCGTCTGTGCCAATGATCTCGTGACGGAGGAAGAGCTGCAGCTCGTTTTAACCCTCCTGAAAAGCTTTGGCCGCGCAGAAGTTGTTCCGGAGTATCTGATGGATACCGTCACAGGTGTCAGCGGAAGCTCGCCGGCGTACGTATTTCTTTTCCTGGAGGCTCTTGCAGATGCGGCCGTAGCCGAAGGAATGCCGAGAAAACAGGCATATGAATTTGCTGCACAGTCTGTCCTTGGAAGCGCCAAAATGCTTCTCGAGACAGGAATGCACCCGGGAGAATTAAAAGACATGGTCTGCTCGCCAGGCGGAACCACCATCGAAGCGGTTGCCGTACTGGAGCGGGAGAACCTGAGAAGTGCTGTTATTGATGCAACACGAGCCTGCATCCGGAAATCAAAGGGAGTGGATTAGAAGGAGCAGCACCGCCGCTTTGACAGAATGACGCTAATGTGAAAGCAGCAAAAATAAAGAATGTATGCACAAAAAAACAAACCAAAACAAGCAAAAAGCAAGCACAAAAAAGAGTAAAAAAACAAACGAGCGGAAAAATCCCGGCAGCCGTGGAAAAGGCACCGGGATTTTTTTCTGGTAATTTATAGTTTTTTTCCTTTACTGAGCGTACTGTTGTGATAATCGGAAGAATAGGTTACATCCTTTCCAAACCATACCGGAGGAACAAAGGCGTTTGCGGATGCTTCGTCAGGAAACTCCACCTCTGCGAGGTAAAGGCCTTCATACGGCGCATCAAAGACATCGAGCTCGATCGTCAGATCCGTTCCGGTAAGCGGCAGCAGATAGCGTGTTTTTGAGATGAGAACGCCGTCTGCCTTTTCCCGCAGATGCAGGTAGGATTCCTTTGTGAGCGGAAGATTATACTCTTCACGCACCATCAGCCCTTTTGACTTGTAGGTCAGATAATATTCGTCGTCAGAGCGGCGGATGCGGACAACCGGTTCGGTGGAAAGATAGCCCTGCTCGATTTTTTTACATGGATAGCTTGTAAGATTTTCCGGAAGCTGATCCAGAAGGTATTTGCGTTCGATTTCCATAAAAGAGACTCCTTCTCGTGATTGCATCACTGCTTTTTTCAAGAGTTTACCATGCTTTTCCCGTGATGTTAAGCGAAATCCGGCTTTTTGCGAAAAAAGTCCTGAAATTTTTATGAAATGCAAGCATTCTGCGGAAAAATGTGGTATAATAGCGGCGGTTTGTTACAAAGAAAAGCAGAGAATATCACGTGACAAAACACACGAGACTGATCATACAACACAGGAGGACAAAACCATGGCAAAGATTTATGTATTTCTGGCAGACGGATGTGAAGAGATTGAGGCACTGACCCCGGTGGATCTGCTGCGCAGAGCCGGAGAAGACGTATGCACCGTTTCTATTATGGGAAGAAAAGAAGTAACAGGATCCCACAAAATCACCATTCTTGCAGATGAAACCATCGAAGAGGGAGAGTTTGATGACGGAGACATGCTGGTACTTCCGGGCGGAATGCCGGGTACATTAAATCTGGCCGGAAACGAGACGCTCGCAGCGCTGATCCGTTCCTATGACGATCAGGGAAAGAAACTGGCAGCCATCTGCGCAGCGCCGAGCATCCTTGGTGTGATGGGCATCTTAAAAGATAAAAACGCTGTCTGCTTCCCGGGATTTGAAGAAAAGCTGGCAGGCGCAAACGTACTCGATGTACCGGCAGTCACCGACAAAAATGTGACCACCGGCCGCGGCATGGGAGCAGCCACTGACTTCGCACTGGAGCTGATCCGTGTTCTGCAGGGAGAGGACAAAGCAAAAGAAATGGCGGAAAAAATCGTATTTCATTGCTAAAAAAAGCCTAAAAACCACAGAAATATAAAAAAATCACTGGCGTTTTTGAAAAGAGTATGCTATACTCGATAAATGACTGTAGAATGGAGAGGTGTGCAGGTTTTCTGCCGCTTTTCAGATAAATCAAGGAGGAAATTGATAAAATGAGTGTACAGGTCGAAAATTTAGAAAAGAATATGGCCAAACTTACCATTGAGGTTCCGGCTGAAGAATTAGAGAAAGCACTGGAGAAAGCTTACCAGAAACAGAAAAAGAACATCAGCGTTCCGGGCTTCCGTAAAGGAAAAGTTCCGAGAGCTATGGTAGAAAAAATGTATGGCCCGGCAGTATTCTATGAGGATGCTGTAAACAGCCTTGTTCCGGAAGAGTATTCCAAAGCAGCAGAAGAGAGCAAACTGGACATCGTATCCCGTCCGGAGATCAACGTAGAGCAGATCGAAAAAGGCAAAGCTTTCATCTTTACCGCAACTGTAGCAGTAAAACCGGAAGTTACCCTTGGCGAGTACAAAGGTCTGGAAGTAGCAAAAGCTGACACAACCGTTACAGATGAAGAAGTAGAAGCTGAGCTGAAAAAAGAGCAGGAGAAAAATGCAAGAACCATCAACGTAGAGGATCGTCCGGCAGCAGACGGAGATACCGTTACACTTGACTTCGAAGGTTCTGTAGACGGCGTTCCGTTCGACGGCGGCGCTGGAAAAGATTATCCGCTGACCCTTGGCTCCCATTCCTTCATTCCGGGATTCGAAGAGCAGCTCGTTGGCGTAGCTCTGGAAGAGGAGAAGGAAGTAAACGTTACTTTCCCAGAGGATTATCAGGCAGAAGAGCTTGCTGGAAAAGCAGCAGTATTTAAATGCACCATCCACAAAATCGAAGCAAAAGAGCTTCCGGCACTTGATGACGACTTCGCAAAAGACGTTTCCGAGTTCGATACTCTGGATGAGTACAAAAAAGAAATCAAAGACAACCTGACCAAGAAAAAAGAAGAGCAGGCTAAGACAGAAAAAGAGAACGCTGTCGTAGATAAAGCAGTAGAGAACGCAACAATGGAGATTCCGGAAGCTATGATCGATACGCAGGTAGAGAACATGGTTGACGATTTCGCAAGAAGAATCCAGTCCCAGGGTCTGTCCATGGAGCAGTACATGCAGTTTACAGGCGCTACCGTTGATTCCTTAAAAGAGCAGATGAAACCGCAGGCTGTTAAGAGAATCGAGAGCAGACTGGTACTTGAGAAAGTTGCAGAAGCAGAAAACATCCAGATCAGCGATGAGAAGCTGGACGAAGAGCTGGCTAAAATGGCTGAAATGTACAAAATGGAGCTGGATAAATTCAAAGAGCTCGTTGGCGAATATGAGAAAGAGCAGATGAAGAAAGATCTCGCTGTTCAGGAAGCAGTAACTCTCATGGCCGACAGCGCAAAAGAGGTGTAAGACCTCGGAAAGAGAGGCAATTGAATGAGTTTTGTACCTTATGTCATCGAGCAGACAAGCAGGGGAGAGAGAAGTTACGATATTTATTCAAGACTGCTGAACGACCGTATTATTTTTCTGGGAGAGGAAGTTACCGACGTATCGGCAAACCTGATCGTTGCACAGCTTCTGTTCCTGGAGTCTGAAGATCCGGGAAAAGATATCCACATGTATATCAACAGCCCGGGAGGTTCTGTAAGCGCAGGACTTGCTATCTACGATACGATGCAGTACATCAAATGTGATGTATCCACGATCTGTATCGGTATGGCTGCCAGCATGGGAGCATTCCTTCTTGCCGGCGGTACCAAAGGAAAGAGAATGGCTCTGCCAAACTCTGAAATCATGATTCATCAGCCATCCGGCGGTGCACAGGGTCAGGCAACCGAGATCAAAATCGTTGCAGAACAGATTCTGAAAACCAAACGGAAATTAAATGAAATTCTGGCGGCAAATACAGGAAAACCGCTGGAACAGATTGAGATCGATACCGAGCGTGACAACTACATGTCCGCAGAGGAAGCAAAAGCATACGGTCTGATTGATAATGTAATTACGAACCGATAAGAGAGGAAAGGTGTCCAAAAGCGTAGTTCCGGCAATGAGGCTTTTGTGGCACCTTTTGCCTTATCCGGCGATAAGGTTTAGTTGTAATATGTTGAAAGGAAGAAAACGATGGCTATAAAAGGGAATGATACCAAGATCCGCTGCTCTTTCTGCGGAAAGACAGAAGACCAGGTACGCAAGCTGATCGCAGGCCCGGACGGGGCATACATCTGTGATGACTGCGTGGCAATCTGCTCGGAGATCATTCAGGAAGAATTTGAGGATCTGTACGGCGAGCAGGATACCGACGAGATCAACCTGATCAAACCAAAGGAAATCAAAGCATTTCTGGATGACTACGTAATCGGACAGGATGAGGCGAAAAAAGTGCTCTCCGTTGCTGTTTACAATCATTACAAACGAGTGCTTTCCGGTGCATCCTCCGACATCGAACTGCAGAAGAGCAACATTCTGATGCTCGGACCGACCGGTTCCGGAAAAACGTATCTGGCACAGACACTGGCCAAACTGATCAACGTTCCGTTTGCAATTGCAGACGCAACGGCGCTCACCGAGGCAGGTTATGTCGGCGAGGACGTAGAAAACATTCTGCTCCGCCTCATTCAGGCAGCAGACTATGATATCGAGCGCGCTGAGCACGGCATCATCTACATCGATGAGATCGATAAAATCACAAGAAAATCCGAAAACGCTTCGATCACACGAGATGTTTCCGGCGAGGGTGTACAGCAGGCACTGCTGAAAATCCTGGAGGGAACTGTAGCTTCCGTTCCGCCGCAGGGCGGAAGAAAGCATCCGCATCAGGAGTTTATTCAGATTGATACGACGAATATCCTCTTTATCTGCGGCGGTGCATTCGAAGGACTCGAGAAGATCATCGAGACGAGACAGGATACGAAATCCATCGGATTCAACAATCCGATCGGCCATGCAAAAGATGAGAATGTCGGAGATCTGCTCCGTCAGGTCATGCCGCAGGATCTGACCAAGTTCGGCCTGATTCCGGAGTTTGTCGGACGTGTGCCGATTGTCGTTACGTTAAATTCTCTGGATGAGACGGCCCTGATGAAGATTCTGGTTGAGCCGAAGAATTCTCTGGTCAAACAGTACAAGAAGCTGTTTGAGCTGGACGGCGTACAGCTTGACTTCAAAGAAGATGCACTCGAAGCGATTGCAAAGAAATCCCTGGAGCGGAAAACAGGCGCCAGAGGTCTCCGCGCAATCATGGAAGATACGATGATGGATCTGATGTATGAGATCCCGTCGGACAATACGACAAAAGAATGCGTCATCACCAAGGACGCTGTAGAAAAGAAGGCGGAGCCGGAGATTATTCACGGCGAACCGGCCCCTGTTCCACGGCGGAATATGGGAAGAAGATCCGGAAGACCGGAAACCGCCTGAAAAACGCAGGAGGAAACTTAAATGGAAGAAGTGACAAAAGTATTACCGGCGATTGCGCTGCGTGGAACAACGATTTTGCCGGATATGATTGTACATTTTGATATCAGCAGACCTAAATCGGTCCGTGCGGTCGAGGAGGCGATGCTGGGAGACCAGAAAATTTTCCTGATTACACAGAAAGACCCGGATACGGAAGTACCGGGTCTGCTTGATGTGTATAAAATTGGAACAATTGCGGTCATCAAACAGGTTGTGAGAATGCCAAAGGATGTTCTTCGGATTCTCGTAGAAGCAGAAAGACGCGCAGAACTGCTGAACTTCGAGGAAGAGGAGAGCGAGTATCTCCGCGCCGAGGTGGCGCTGTTTACCGGCTCGGACGAAATGCAGTTTTCCGATATCGAGCAGGAGGCAATGCTGCGCAACTTAAAAGAGCTGTTTGCCGTCTACTGCGAGCAGACGCAGAAAGTCAGCAAGGAACTGGCAGGCCAGATCCTCGGAACCGAAGAAGTTGGAAAGCTGGTGGACCAGATCTGCATGAATCTGCCCCTCGACTACGTAAACCGCCAGAAACTGCTGGAGGCTGTGGAGCTTTCCGAGCGGTATGATACGCTCTGCGTCATGATCGCCAACGAGATTCAGATTCAGGAGATCCGTTCGGAGATTCAGGGAAAAATCAAAGAGCGGATCGATAAGAACCAGCGTGATTATATTCTGCGCGAGCAGCTTAAAGTCATCCGCGAGGAACTCGGCGAGGACAATTCCCGGACCGAGATTGAAAATTATAAGAAGCAGCTTGAGAAGCTCAAAGCCTCCAAAGAGGTAAAAGAGCGGATTTCCGAGGAGATTCACCGTCTGGAAAATTCGGCCAACAATCCGTCCGAGGCAGGCGTGATCCGCGGCTATATCGAGACACTGCTGGGGCTTCCGTGGGATAAGGCATCCCGTGACAATCAAGATCTGGCAAGAGCACGCGAGATTCTGGAGGAAGATCACTACGGTCTTTCGAAAGTAAAAGAGAGAATCCTCGAATTCCTGGCCGTACGCACCCTGACGAAGAAAGGCGAGAGCCCGATTCTCTGCCTGGCAGGCCCTCCGGGAACCGGTAAGACCTCGATTGCGAGAAGCGTGGCGCGAGCCCTGAATAAAAAATACGTCCGCATCTGTCTCGGCGGTGTGCGGGATGAGGCGGAGATCCGCGGCCACAGAAGAACCTACATCGGCGCGATGCCGGGACGCATTGCGGCGGGACTCCATCAGGCGAAGGTGAAAAATCCGTTGATGCTGCTCGACGAGATCGACAAAGTAAGTGCAGATTACAAGGGAGATACCTCTTCCGCACTTCTTGAGGTCCTCGATTCCGAGCAGAATAATAAATTTGCCGATCATTACGTAGAGCTTCCGATCGACCTTTCGGAGGTGCTCTTTATTGCAACCGCAAATGATATTCAGAACATTCCGCGTCCGTTGCTGGACCGTATGGAAGTGATTGAAATTTCAAGCTATACGGAAAACGAGAAGTTCCATATCGCAAAAGAACATCTCGTTCCGAAGCAGAAGAAGGCGAACGGTCTGAAAGAAGCACAGCTTGTGATCGAGGATGAGGCGCTGATGGAAGTGATCAGCGGCTACACCAGAGAGGCCGGTGTCCGCTCCCTGGAGCGCCAGATCGGCAGAATCTGCAGAAAGAGTGCGAGAAAGATTCTCGAGGAACAGGTAAAAGAGGTTGTTGTGACGAAAGAAAACCTGGAAGAGTTCCTCGGAAAAGAGAGGTATGAGTTCCAGCCGGCCAACGAAAAACCGGAGATTGGTATTGTGCGCGGTCTTGCCTGGACGGCAGTCGGCGGCGATACGCTGCAGATCGAGGTCAATGTGATGCCGGGAAAAGGAGAGTTTCTGCTGACCGGCCAGCTCGGCGATGTGATGAAGGAGTCTGCGCAGGCGGGCATCAGCTTTATTCGTTCCGTGGCAGAGCAGTATAAGATTCCGAAAGAATTTTTCGAGAAACACGACATCCACATTCATATTCCGGAGGGAGCCGTTCCAAAAGATGGCCCGTCTGCCGGTATTACGATGGCGACGGCGATGGTTTCCGCGATCACAAAGGTTCCGGTAAAAGCAGACGTTGCGATGACCGGAGAGATTACGCTCCGCGGCCGTGTGCTTCCGATCGGCGGCTTAAAAGAGAAGCTGCTGGCGGCAAAGAAAGCCGGTATCCATATGGTTCTCGTTCCGGAGAAAAATGAGCCGGATGTAAGAGAACTGGATGCGGAGATCACAGACGGACTGCAGATCGAATTTGTCGGCAGCATGGAACAGGTATTAAAACTGGCACTTGTGGAAAAGAAGTAAGGCCAGAAGATGCAAAAAACAGGAGAAGAAAAGTATGGTAATTAAACAGGTAGAGCTGCAGCATGTCTGCGGAATCACCAGTAAACTGCCGGATACCGGTCAGGTGGAAGTGGCATTTGCGGGAAAATCCAATGTTGGAAAATCTTCTCTCATCAATGCCCTGATGAATCGGAAATCACTGGCGCGTACCAGTGCGCAGCCGGGAAAAACACAGACGATCAACTACTACCACATCAATGAGGAAATGTATCTGGTGGATTTGCCGGGATACGGTTTTGCGAGAGCCTCCGAGGAGGTTAAAGCAAAATGGGGCAAGCTGATCGAGGATTATCTGCATCAGTCAAAAATGCTGCACGCAGTATTTCTTCTGATTGATATCCGTCATGCACCGTCCAACAACGATCGCATCATGTACAACTGGATTCTTCGAAACGGCTATCAGCCGATCATCATTGCGACGAAGCTGGACAAGATCAAGCGCAGCCAGCTTCAGAAGCAGATCAAGCTGATCCGCGAGACGCTGGAGGTTGAGAAAGATACGATTGTGATTCCGTTTTCTGCAGAGACAAAACAGGGACGCGAGGAGATCTGGAATCTGATTGATGAAATCCGCTCGGATGCAGAAGAAAGCGGGGAATAATGTCATGGGTATGATACGTGCGGCAGGCCTTGGGTATGAATACCTCCGTTATGAGGAGGAAGGACAGGAGCCGGAAGTAACAAAAGCGATCGAGGACGTCAGTCTGGAAATCCAGAAGGGACAGTTTATCGCGGTGCTCGGGCATAACGGAAGCGGAAAATCAACGCTTGCGAAACATATCAACGCTCTGCTGGTGCCTACAGAAGGCACCATGTGGGTGGACGATATGAAGACGACAGATGAGGAGGATGTCTGGAAGATCCGCCAGAAAGCCGGTATGGTATTCCAGAACCCGGATAACCAGATCATCGGAAATGTGGTGGAAGAGGATGTCGGCTTTGGACCGGAAAATCTGGGTGTCCCGACCGATGAAATCTGGAAACGGGTGGAGGAGAGCCTTACGGCGACCGGGATGATTTCATACCGGGCCCACTCTCCGAATAAGCTCTCGGGAGGTCAGAAACAGAGGGTTGCAATTGCAGGAGTGATGGCTATGCAGCCGGAATGTATTGTTCTTGATGAACCAACCGCGATGCTGGATCCGAACGGACGAAAAGAGGTTCTTCGCGCTGTGCGTAAGCTGAATGAAGAAAAGGGCGTTACGGTTATTCTGATTACGCATTACATGGAAGAGGTTGTTTTTGCGGACCGTGTGTTCGTTATGGACAACGGTAAGCTGGTAATGCAGGGGACGCCAAGGGAGATTTTTTCCGAAGTGGAGAAATTAAAAGAACTCCGTCTTGATGTACCCCAAGTGACACTGTTGGCTTATGAATTGAGAAAAAATGGTGTAGATCTCCCGGAGGGAATTTTGACCATTGAAGAACTGGTGAATGCATTATGTCATTGAAACTTGAAGATGTAACGTACACATACAGCCCGGGAACGGCATATGAAATGCACGCCCTGGAGCATATCAATCTTGAAATTCCGAATGGCCAGTTTGTTGGGATTATCGGCCATACGGGAAGCGGAAAATCGACGCTTGTGCAGCATTTGAACGGTCTGATCCGCCCGACATTGGGACGGGTGCTGTATAACGGAGAGGATATCTGGAAAGAAGGATATCCGCTAAGAGAGCTTCGAAGCCATGTGGGACTGGTTTTTCAGTACCCGGAGCATCAGCTTTTTGAGACGGATGTGATCACAGATGTCTGCTTCGGACCGAAAAATCAGGGACTTTCACCGGAGGAATGCAGAAAACGGGCGGAAGAGGCGCTGGATCATGTCGGATTTCCAAAGGAAATGTATGAAAAATCGCCGTTTGAACTCTCCGGAGGTCAGAAACGTCGTGTTGCGATTGCCGGTGTGCTTGCCATGAACCCGGATTTTCTGGTGCTTGACGAGCCGACTGCAGGCCTTGATCCGAAGGGACGCGATGAAATCCTCGATCAGCTTGCATTGCTGCATAAGACGCGCGGCATTTCGGTCGTGCTCGTATCGCACAGCATGGAGGATATTGCAAAATATGTAGAGCGGATTATTGTCATGAACCACGGTCATGTGGCGTTTGACGATACACCGAAGAAAGTCTTCGCTCACTATAAAGAGCTCGAGAAAATCGGTCTTGCGGCGCCGCAGATGACGTATATTATGCATGCGCTAAAGGAACACGGCATGGACGTGGACGTAACGGCGACGACGGTTGAGGAGGCACGCGATACGATTCTTGCGGCACTGGGAAGTCAGAAGAAAAACGGGAAAAAAGGAGCAGAAGTATGTTAAGAGATATTACTCTGGGACAGTATTACCCGGCAGATTCTATTCTGCACCGGCTTGACCCGCGTGTGAAATTTGTAGGAACGATCGTTTATGTCGTTTCCCTCTTTTTGTTCCACAATTGGGGCTATCTGCTTGGAACCGTATTCCTTGCGGTGATGATTAAACTGTCGAAGGTACCGTTCAAATTTATCACGAAGGGTCTGAAATCAATTTTTGTGCTGCTTGCGATTACGATGGTGTTTAACATCTTATTTACGCCGGGTGAGGTGCTCGTCCGTATCTGGAAAATTACGATCACCCGTGAGGGTGTGGCTATGGCATGCCGTATGTCGGTGCGTCTGATTTTCCTGATGATCGGCTCTTCGCTGATGACGCTGACGACAACACCGAACCAGCTGACGGATGCACTCGAAAGCCTGCTCGGACCATTGAAAAAAATCCATGTGCCGGTGCATGAGATTTCCATGATGATGTCAATCGCACTCCGTTTTATCCCGATTCTCCTGGAAGAGACAGACAAGATTATGAAAGCGCAGATGGCGCGCGGCGCGGATTTTGAGAGCGGAAATATTATCCAGAGAGTAAAGAACATGGTGCCGCTTCTGGTGCCGCTGTTTATTTCAGCATTCCGCCGTGCAAATGATCTGGCGCTGGCGATGGAAGCACGCTGCTACCATGGAGGAGAGGGAAGAACACAGATGAAACCGCTTCGGTATCAGACGCGCGATTATGCAGCGTATGGCGTTCTTATGGCATACCTTGTGTGCAGTATCGGCCTTCGCGTGTGCGGACTCTGACTTTGACGAAAACGGAGGAGAAGAATGCGCAGAATTAAGCTGATTGTAGCGTATGACGGCACAAATTACTGTGGATGGCAGGTGCAGCCAAACGGCATTACAGTACAGGAAGTATTAAATCAGGCTCTTTCCGATCTTTTTGCGAAGAAAACGGCCTGCATCGGCGCAAGCCGGACCGACGCCGGGGTACATGCTCTCGGCAATGTTGCGGTATTTGATACGGATGCGAGAATGCCGGCGGACCGTATCGCATTTGCACTCAACACACGGCTTCCGGCAGATATCCGTATTCAGGGATCATCCGAAGTGCCGCCAGACTTTCACCCGCGTTTTACCGCAACAGTCAAAACATATGAATACAGGATTTTGAACCGCACCTTTGCAGATCCGACGCGGAGACTGAATTCCTATTTCTGGTACGGCCCGCTGGATGTGGATGCGATGCGGCAGGCAGCATCGTATCTGGTTGGCATGCATGATTTTAAAAGCTTTGCAACAGCAAAACCGGAGGTGACCGACACGGTCCGTACGATCTATGAAACGAGTTTGGAAAAAGAAGACGATCTGATCCGCTTCCGGATCACCGGAAACGGTTTTCTCTACAATATGGTGCGGATTATCACCGGAACACTGCTTGAGGTTGGAAAGGGTGATTATCCGCCGGAGAAAGTAAAAGAAATCCTTGCGGCGAAGGATCGAAAAATGGCGGGAGCAACGGCCAGGCCGGAGGGGCTGACCCTGGTGCAGATCCGGTATCCCGAATGGGATTTCGAGTAAAGACATAAGTGGTCTGTATTTCCCGCAAAACGGGACTCGCAGTTTGCAAAAAAATGCAAAATATGGGTAAAAAACAGTTGACATTCCAAAATCCGTATAATATAATTACTAAATGTGTGACGTAGTTTGAAAACGCCGATGCCATAAGCCCCGGTAAGGCGGTTTCCTATATACATGAAACAGTAAATTGAATTTTTCACAGGAGGTTATATCCATGAACACCTTTATGGCAAATCCAGATAAGATTGAAAGAAAATGGTATGTTGTTGATGCAGAAGGATGTACATTAGGACGTCTGGCATCTGAAGTAGCAAAAGTATTACGTGGAAAAAACAAACCGGAGTACACTCCGCACGTAGATACTGGTGATTACGTAATCGTAATCAACGCTGATAAAGTAGCAGTAACCGGTAAAAAACTGGATCAGAAGATCTATTACAGCCACTCCGATTATGTAGGCGGAATGAAAGAAGCTACTCTTCGTGAGATGATGGCTAAGAAACCGGAGAAGGTTGTTGAACTTGCAGTGAAAGGCATGCTTCCAAAAGGACCTCTTGGAAGACAGATGTTCACAAAACTTCACGTATACGCTGGTGCAGAGCACGCTCATGCAGCTCAGAAACCAGAAGTATTAACATTTTAATAGGGAGGTAAAGAACATTGGCTAGCGCAAAATATTACGGAACCGGAAGAAGAAAAAAATCTATCGCAAGAGTATATCTTGTACCGGGAACTGGTAAAGTTACCATCAATAAAAGAGACATCGATGAGTATTTTGGTCTGGAGACCCTGAAAGTTATCGTTCGTCAGCCTCTGGCAGCTACAGAGACCGCTGATAAATTTGACGTGATCGTAAACGTTCATGGCGGCGGATACACAGGACAGGCAGGAGCAATCCGTCACGGTGTTGCACGCGCTCTTCTGACTGTAGACAACGACTACAGACCAGTTCTGAAAAAAGCAGGATTCCTGACTCGTGATCCTAGAATGAAAGAGCGTAAGAAGTACGGTCTCAAAGCAGCTCGTCGCGCTCCGCAGTTCAGCAAGCGATAATCGACTGCTCAGGCTATATCAAAATGGTTCAAAAAGCCCGGAAAATCAAGGCTTAATAGTGACAAGTAACTATTTTGTCGCAGAGAACGGTGTGACCCGAAGGTCACGCCGTTTTTCTGTGTTCATAGGTTGTTTGCGTGATGATAGGCTCGGAAATAACGGGAATATCTACATCGTCCACGAAGTTGAAGAAAATCTTCACTTTCTGCTTGCGCTTGCCGCTGGATTTGTCCGGGGCATAGACGATGATTTTCTTGATATACTCGTTCACGATGGTCTGTGTCAGCTCCTCCACATCCACATATTTCTGTGTCAGGGCGATAAAGGCATCCAGACCGTCGTTCATTTCTTCCCGCTGTTCCACCCATTCTTCGATAACTTCAATTTCGAGCTTTAACCGTTCCTGCTCCGCTTCATAGTCCGCAGACATCTTTCTGTATCTGTCCTGATTGAGATTTCCAAGAACATAGTCCTCGTACAGCCGGGCGATGATGACATCCAGATCGGCAAGGCGTTTCTTTGCCTGTTCCAGCTTCTTTTTGTCATCCCGGATGCTGCGCTCCTGGTCAGTCCTGCGGCATTGCAGCCATTCCTCCTGAAAACCGTCCACATCGCTTCGGATATACTCATTGACTGCCCGGATGCGTTCCAGAACGATTTCACGAAGCACATCTTCCCGGATATAGTGGGCAGTACAAGTACCACGGTTGCTCTTGTAGTTGTTGCAGACGTAGTGATCCTGCTTGCCCTCAAAGCTTTTGCTTGTGGCAAAGTGGAGCTTGCCGCCGCAATCGGCACAAAACAGAAGCCCGGAGAACAATCCCTGCCGTTCCGCTTTTGCGGGGCGGCGTTTGTTTTTCCTCAGTTCCTGCACCCTGTCAAACTGTGCCTGAGATACAATCGCTTCCTGTGTGTCCGGCAGATAAAACATATTCTCCGGCTCATTGGGAATCCGCTTTTTCAGCTTGTAGGACTTGGAATAAGTCTTGAAGTTGCAGGTACAGCCTGTGTACTCCTGCCGTTCCAAAATCCCTGCAATGGACTGGTTGCCCCAGTGATACGGTCTTTCCGGCATCGGCTTTTTCTTTCGCTTGGCATAGAGTGCCTTTGCGGTCATAATCTGCTTTTCTTCCAGAATCCTTGCAATCTGCTCCGGGCCTTTGCCGTCAATGCAAAGGTCGAAGATGAGCTTGACTACCGGAGCCGCTTCTTCATCCAGAATCCAGTGATCCTTGTCCTCCGGGTCACAGCGGTATCCGTAGGGCGGTTTGCCCATGTGCTTCCCACTGGTTCCTCTCTGCCGCAAACTGACACGGACTTTCTTGCTGGTATCACGGGGATACCACTCGTTGAACAGATTACGGATTGCGGCGAAGCCCTCGCTGTCTCCCCGGTTGCTGTCTACGCCATCATTTATAGCGATAAAGCGGACATCATAACTCGGAAAGATAATATCCGTATATTGTCCAACAGTCAGATAGTCACGACCAAAGCGGCTGAGGTCTTTGACCAGCCAGCAGCCCACAAGCCCCTGCTTGACAAGCTCAAAGCCTTCCTGCACACCGGGACGATTGAAGTTCGTCCCCGTATAACCGTCATCCACCAGAATTTTCAGGTTTGTATACCCGTGGTCACGGGCATATCGGGTTAAATACTCTCTCTGATTTGCGATACTGTTACTCTCGCCTTCCTGGGCATCCTCGTTGCTCAGACGGCAATAGAGAATGGTAATTTTCTGCTGATCCAACATAATATCCTCCTTCGGTGGTTGGTCAGCCGACAGTACCGTTGTGCATATTGGAATTATATCATGCTTTTGTGTCGCAGTCATTAACAAATCACCCCCTTGTCAGAAAAAATGAGCCGTTTTACCTTGTCGGTAAGTGGCTCATTTCCATCACACTCCGTTTCAATCACATACCATGTGTTTCCGATCTTGCACTCAATGGTTTTGCAGAAAGAGGACTGTGCCGCTTCCCAACGCTTGCGGCATTCTTCCAGAAAATCAATAGGCGGCTCAAAAATCGGATCGAAGCAGGAGCAAATATCAATATAGCCGATGGCATCGTTGATTTCTTCCATCGGGGCATCTTCCATAATCATCTTGTTAATTTCATCTACGGTTTTCTTCATAGGCAAATAGTTCCTTTCTTAAATTTCCATGTCCTGTCCACGATTGCGGGCAGGGTGTTTGTGTTCATACAGTTCCTTTCCCCTGGCGAGGATGGCATTGATAAAAGCCCAGACCTTTTCAGATGCAATCTCAATCGCATCCAGGAAAGGCTGGGCTTTTTGTTTCAGCTCCTCATAGTCTTTGTTCAGTTTTTCAAAACGGTCTTTCCATATCTTTGCGTTTTTATCTGCCTGCTCGAATTTCTGCTTGTATTTCAGCTTCTCAGACTTTTCCGCAAAGCTGCTGACCGCATAATCCTTTAGCGTGCGGCACTCATCCGCCGTCATGGTAACATTTCCCGTAATGGGATTTTTCTTGCCCATCGACTCAATCTCATGTGCAGTCATAGCAACAGACTTAGCAGCCTGAGTTTCCTTTTTCAGAGCTTCCAGTTTCTTTTTCTGCTTCTCCGTGGCAGCTTTGGCATCCGCTAAGCTCTGCTCGGCCTGTGCCACCTGTCCGGTCACAGCTTCCAAACGCTGCTGTTCGGCCTGTACCTTGAACTGTGTCACCGTCAGATGTTCTTCGGTGCTGCCACATTCTCCACGCTCTACATCGGTATAACCAGCGTTTCGCATGAAATTGAAAAAGTCATCCTGCAGCACACTGTAGGACGACTTCAAAATCTTTTTCCCTTTTGCGTTCAACATAGGATTTCCGTTTTCATCAAGAACGGGTTTGGATTCCCACTTCTTACTGCGGCTGACCTGTGTGATCGTTTCCTTTACCGTTCCCCGGAGGGATTCATCCTTGCATCGCTTCGACCACAGGATTTGTTTCTCCACCACCGGGATATAAACCACATGAAGGTGATAGTGGTACACATCCTCACCCAGAGCTTCCGACATTGCCCGGTTGCGCTCGTCGGCATGCATTACAGCGGAGAGGATATACTGCTCACCGCCCACGATCTCCACGGCGGCTTTATAGGCATCGGCATAAAACTGTTTTGCAAACTCATAGCCGCCGTGGTTGTAGAAATAAGCGGAGTTCACATCGAAAACCAACTCGCCATATTTGACGGCATCCGGTTTCAGCCCTCTGGTGGAGATGATCTTGTCCTGCTCCATCTGCTCAAACATTTTTACATAAT
This sequence comes from Blautia sp. TF10-30, assembly GCF_003481245.1. Taxonomy (NCBI): domain Bacteria; kingdom Bacillati; phylum Bacillota; class Clostridia; order Lachnospirales; family Lachnospiraceae; genus Blautia; species Blautia sp. TF10-30. The sequence goes on along the minus strand of NZ_QUKM01000008.1, from coordinate 12,078 downwards.
CGTCAGTGGGAGACTTGAAGTGAACATTCAGCGCAGTACGTTCCGGCACGATGTCCACATTGGAATAACGGTCTTTTTCACGCTCATTGTGTTCCTGTACTTTTGTCACATCATCCGGAGTTTCCAAGTCCTGATTTCTGGCTAAGGTACGATCAATTCCATCATTTCTTGCCATAGATTTTTGTCCTTTCTTTAAGATTTGCAGACAGCGGAGGGCTGAGGAACGGCACTTTTTCAAAGTGTAATAACCCACTATTACACTTTCATCCATGCTGGCTACAAAGTGCCGTGGGCTCTCCGAGGGCTCTCCCGAGGGGGAATGCGGTCACTGCGGTGACCTCTGCTGACCAAGGCAAAATGTCTGCGCCTTTTACCTTGGTCAGCCCGTCTGCATGAAGCTGTTCTGCGGAACATTTCTTGCAGACGATGGCAGCGAAAACCGTATCTTTCACTGCCTGTCCATGGGCAGCACTGCGGTGCGCCTATGGGGACGGGAGATGCGGAGGGCTGTTGCCGGGGTATCACTTCTCCCGTCTTTTCTGCCATACGATGTCGTAACCAAGCACAGCGGCAAGCTCCAATACTTCCTTGTATCGTATACTTTCCCGCTGTAATTTTGCGGACAGGTTGGAAACGCTGTCGCTCCATCCGTACTCGTCCGAGAGCAGGTCAACAACTTCCTGCATGGTCATCCCGGCACGGATGATCTGTGCCTTTATTTCGTTGCGTATATTCATATTGATAAAATCCTCCATAATTCAGTTCATGTGTCGGTGCAACCTCTGCGCTCCAAGGTGGAGTGGATGCACCGAACAGTGAAAAATCTGCAATCTCCGAAATCCGTTCAGAATTTCGCTTGTGATGTCCTGTCCATATATGACCATATCCCACTTTGCCGTTTTGTGTGGTTTGGTCTGGAACAGTGAAAACACCCATTGTTCCGTGAACAGGGTACACGGTTCAGAGAAGCACGATTTCGTGAAATAGTTTCGTCCTGCGGTCAAAAACTTTGCTGTTTCCATTACCATTGATTTTTAATGCCCGAAAACAGGTCAGCTTTGAAAGCTGCTGTTTCCTATAACGGAAGAAAACAGGGGTAAATGCTGCGTACATACGTACAGAGCATGACTGGCAAAATCAATCCCGCCAGTCCTCCGGTACGTACGTACACGGCGAAACATCGTAAAATCCATTTATATGAGGTCTTGCCACAGCTTCCACGCCCATAAAGCCCCACACCCGCCGTCCGGCAGAGTTGGTGATGTTGTTGCAATGCTCCAGATTGAATCTCCCGGCATTGGCAATCATGGCATCGCTGAAGCTACGGGCTTTCAGCGGTGCAGGGGAGTTTTCCTCACACCACATCCGGTAGATTTCATAGAAATCCTTAGAGCTGATGGAAGCATCCGCTTTCAATCGGATGTATCCCTCCGACTCCATGAAATCAAAGATATTGTTGTTGTCACGCTTGACCGCTTCCCGGTTTTTCTGGATACGGTCACTCTCCGTAAACTTAAAGTTGTTGGCAACAAGCCGCTGTAAGCCTTCAAATGCCCACAGGAAGATACCCTCGGCTTCAGCTTTCATCTTCTCTGCAAGGTCAGGATCATCGGCTCTGTCCATGGGCTTTTCTTTGGTGGTCAGCACAAGCTGTCTGCGGTAAAAACCATCGCTGCGATCATATAGGGCTTGCAGATCACCATTGCTGAATGCCAGCAACCGGGCAAACATCCAGCCCTGATAACTCTGCTTGCCCTTGCGTTCCAAGTCCATTTTGCCCTGTGCAGTCACGATGGATTTTACATAGTTGGTCTGACGCAGAGCTTCCATCCGCATATCATCATCCACGCACAGCAGGATGTGTTCCAGATCGGCACGGGCAAAACGGTTTTCAGAAATCTTCCCGATGCTGCCGTCTTTCATATTCGTGCCGAAGATGGTGGACAGCACCGCACCGATTTGAGATTTACCCTCGCCACCGTTGCCTTTAATCACCATCATGCGCTGCCCCTTGTTGGAGGGAATCAGGCAATAGCCGATAAACTCCTGCAAAGTTGGAATGTCCTCGGCGTAAAGCAACCCATCCAGAAAGTTCAGCCAGATCACCGGTGCAGGAGCATCGGGATTATAGCCTACAGGCAGACGGCTTCGCACGATAGCCGGTCTGCCTTCGGTGAAAGTGCCGTTCAAGAGCAGCGTACCGTTGGCAACATGGATGCGATCCTGCTCCGGAGGGAAGTCAGACACCTGCGCTTCCAGTTTCAGCACTTCCAGAATGTTGGTGATCTTCCGTGGGATGTTGTTCACGGCACAAAATTTCAGCTTGTCGTAAATCTCCCCACGCAGAGGAAGGTCATCCGTCACTCGACCATCGGGCGTGAAAAAAGCTCCGTTTGCGAAGATGATTCTGCGCTCATGCAGAAATTCTTCACAAAACAGAGCTTCGTTGATGTTCTGCCCGTCAAACCAGACAGGAAAATTCATATTAGGCGTTTTCCGGTTCTTCGCCACGGTGCGCCACCTCCTTTTTCTTTCGTGCGGTATACTCTTGCAGAAAAGCAATTTTGTCGTCCTGCATCAGCTTGTCCACCAATGCCACCCGTTCTTCCAGATCACCCACCGTCAGCACATCTGCCATATATTCGATATAGCAGTGCATCTGGCAGGCTTCCACAAAACGGTCATCCAGAGCATCTTCCGGTGTCTTGGGTGCGTATCGTATTTTCCAATCTTCCAGCAGATGCAGATAATCCGTCAGCACCCGGAAACACAGCATTTCATTCTCCCGGAACTGACGGATATAGGGACGCTTTGGCTTGACCATAGCTGCGGCAGTGGGCGGTTTCGGGTCAAGCCCGAAGTCCGCAGCCAGCTTTTGCGCTGCTTCATAACTGCTCAGATCGAACAGTCTTGCCACAAGGTCGATTACATCCCCCTTGGCTCCGCAGCCGAAGCAGAAGAAATAATCCTCGTTCAGCTTCAAGCTCGGATGCCTGTCGTTGTGGAACGGGCAGCAAGCCATACCATTGCGGTTGACATTCAGCCCGTAGTGTTTTGCGGCTTGCTTTACGCTGATTGCCGCCTTGATGATTTCATAGATTGTCATAGAAAAACCTCCGTTCATAGTATTTAGAAAGCACGAAACACCCGCCGTGATTGGCAGGGGTTTGGCTCCTTCTACTATGGTTATGCCGGATTTTTCAAAAAACAGGCTAATCGGAGGACAACCCCGTTTCAAAAAACAGGACAACTTATGGATAGATGTAGATTTCTTTACATTAGCATGATAGAATTAAGAAAATGAAAAAACAGGACAGGAGGGGCAAGCATGAACCAAGAACTGATGACATTGGATTTTTGGCAGGATACGGTCATATATGAGGGAAAAACACTTCCTGTCGGCGCTCTTGCCTGTGATGCGCTGAATGTCCCTGCGGATACCATCGCAAAGATGAACGAGCAATGCGAGAAAATCAATCTGCTGCTTGGAATATTAAACGCCGGACAGGATGCTTCTGCACTCTGTCCTATTGCAACGGAAGCTGCTCTGACGATGCTTGATATTCTCAGTCAAACACCGCCGTTCTCCTATATGAATATCTCAAAGCACAGAGAACGGATTGAAAAAGTCTTTACTGTGGACAATGCGCTGAAATATGTGGAGTTTGCCATAAAAGCCGCAACCAATTCTTTGCAATTTGAAGAAATCCAGAACTTTGCCGATGCGATGATGCTCCAACGCTATACCGCAGTTTTCGGGCATCTGGCATACTCCCTTGGGGAATACCAAACGGCCATGCTTGATTTTGCAGAAAAATCAGACGGCAATGAAGCAGAACGCACCGCAGAGGGTTTTGCAAAAATGTTCGGCGACTATTTTCCGCCGGAGTTCTCTATCACGGAGGGCAATGCCTGGATGTCTACTTTGAATAATTCCGTTCAGTATATATCGGTCATCCGTCCCGGCGAAAAAGTTGCGAAGCTGGTCAAGCGGATGCACTATGTATCCTTTGTAGGGATGTTCCGGTCTGATCTTTTTGAGGGCTTATGTGTTGGTCATGCCCCGAAAAAATGCAAAATCTGCGGCAAGTGGTTCCTCACCACCAACGCAAGGCACACCAAATACTGCGGCGGCTATGCACCGGGGGACAAGCTGCACCGCACTTGCCGACAGATCGGCAACCTGAAAGGCAGAGAACAACGGGAGCTTGCGGACGATCATCCGGTGAAACAGATTTATGAGAAACGGCTGAACACCATAAACCGCTATGTGAAGCGTGGTACTCTGGACGCTGATCTTGCAGAGGTTATGAAAAAGCTGGCAAAGGATAAAATGCTTCGAGCGCTGAGCAATGTCGCCTATGCCAAAGGTGATTACGAAAAAGAGATGGGACAGGCTGCTTTGAAGAAAGAAGCAAAATTACGGACGAAATGAGGAATATGTAATGGCACAGAAATATGATTTAACTGATATTGGGAATGCGCTTAGCCGGGTTATGGACAATCCTATGACCAAAATAATCCGTTCTGGCTCTATTGGTGTGTTGGGCGTAGTAAACCCAGTTGCGGGAATTGTAGGCGGAATAGGAAATGATCTTCTATCTGAATACAATACCTTCAAACTCGGCCATCTACTGAACGGTCTTGCATCTGGCTTTAATCTCGAAAGAAGATTGAACGAGCTTTACAACTATGTAAACTCCAGCCCGGAAAAGGCTATTATCGTAGCCAATCTGTTCAAACAAACCGTAAATGCAGAATGCCCAAAGGTTTGCGTTATTTATGGTCTAATTCTTGCAAACCATTTAGAAACACTTACAGAATTCACGCACGAAGAATTGATTGTCTGTAAAGCTTTGGAAAACGCTACGGATTATGATCTGAAGAATTTCAAAGAAATAATGGAGAACTATCTTAAGCCAACATCAAATGGAAGAAGAATTGTATTTCCAAAAGACTTTGCAGATATTGCTGCTTTCACCACCACATGCGATTGGTGTGTATATTATAGAATCTTTGTTTCTCGCACAGCAGAGTGGGGTGAAATGGAAGAAGGCATTTTGGATATGAGCACGTACTATTACGAGGCAAATCCTGCATCTGTTCTTCTGGATAATATAAATGCTGCAAGACAAACTTGGAATTATGGTTAATTATTCCCGCTGATTACTTAGAAGGGAGGTGCGCTATGCTAAATGATTTTTCGTGGAACATGACCGGATACATACCGAAGCACCAAGTTAATCCACACGGTGACGGCATCATCCCCTATGTGGCAGAGCGCATCTTCCAACTGGAACCGGAACCGCCAGCGGTGGACAGTCTGAATGAATATATCCTGTCTGCTTTGCGGGAAAAGAATTTGCTATATTTTTCGTTCTTTCTGCACCACTACGAAACGCAGCTCAACAAGCGCATCAAAGGCTTTCTCAGTGTGGACGGCGGCAATCTGTACGACACAGACCGATTTATCGATATAAAGATCTCCTGCCGGGAGCAAATGCTCCAAAAGCTGATGGACTATGATCCTGCCAAGGGTGCGGAGTATGCTACATACATCTATCCGTTCATCTGGGATTCTATGCTCCGTTTCCGCATGGGCGAAGAAAAATGGTCGGTATCCTCTCTGACCAATTACAAAATGGTGCGATCAATGGCGTGGCTGTACCATAACACCAAAGATGCGGTCAACCAGTTTTCCAAGAAGTATAACTGCGACCTTGCTCTTGCGGAAGAATATCTGAAAGTTGTCCGTGGAATCCGCAACCAGCAGCCGTTCTATATAACGGACGAGGACGGCGAGGAAACAGGCGAGGATATAGCCCTTGACGATAGCTGGAACTATACCGACATCCTCTGGAACGGCATACAAGCAGAAAAGGTACAGCGGGCATTTGAGAAGCTGAATTACCGGGAACAGACCTTGCTCGAAAAACGGTTAGCAATCTGTATGACCTGCGGGCGAGTTGGCTCATGGAAGAACCGCCCCACTTTTGAAGAATTGGCGATTATGTTTGAGGGCAGCACAGCCAGCGGTGCAGAGCGAGCCTACCGGAAAGCGGTGGACAAACTGACAGAACTGCTGGTTGCCGAAGGTGCGCTCCATGCTGTCCGGCTGAAACAGAAAACCAAAACCAAGCGCAAAAAGAAAATCGCCGCCGCAATCTACGAATATCAAGCAGACTGCGACGGCGAATGGGGCGAAATTTCAGTTGATTTTGAGAACGGCACAGCAGAGATTATCCGACTTGCTGATTGGGATACAATTAAAACGAACTGGTTTGCCAAGGAGGCGATCCGGTATATTTTATCATTGTCGCCTGATGCTCTTACAAAATATATGCTCGTCCCCCTTGAGCCGCCACTTATATCTTGAATCCTTACAACCACTGTAAGTGGTATTTGCTGTGTTCCCATGCTATCATTTTATTACAAATGATAGGAGGTATTCACATGAAACCCATTTTGAATATTGAAAATTTAACAAAAATCTATGGCAATGTGCCAAGTCAAACAAAGGCACTGAATGGGATCACCTTCCAGGTGATGCCGGGAGAGTTTCTCGGCATTATGGGAAGCAGCGGTTCCGGTAAATCCACACTGCTCAATTGTATTGCGACTGTGATTCAACCCACAGGTGGAAGCATTCAGGTGGAAGGCGATACTCTGCAATCCCTCAAGGGAAAGGCTCTTGCAGAGTACCGTGGCAAAAAAGTTGGTTATCTATTCCAAAACTTTGAATTGCTGGACAACCTGACTGGCAGGGAAAACATCCTGCTCCCGACTTCCTTGCATGGGGTATCCGAAGCAGAAAGCAGCCAGCGGCTGAAGCAGTTGGCTGACTATCTGGAAATCACTGATGTTCTGGATAAGTTTCCGTCCAAGATGTCCGGCGGCCAGCGTCAGCGTGTTGCGGCAGCAAGGGCTCTGATCTTACATCCCCAAATGATCCTTGCCGATGAACCGACGGGTGCGCTGGATTCTAAGAACGCAAGAAGTCTTATGGAGAAGCTGTCCGGCCTGAATCGTGACGAACAAGCTACGATCCTGATGGTAACCCATGATTCCAATGCCGCCAGCTTTTGCAAGCGCATTCTGTTCATCCAGGACGGCGTGATCTTTCATGAGCTTCGGCGTGGAGACGAAAGCCAGCAGGAGTTCTACGGGCGCATCCTGAAGGTGATGGCGCAACTGGGAGGGGGCAGCGCAAATGTTCTCTAATCTCATTCTTCGGAACAGCCACCGCAGCCGAAAGGAAAACGGTCTGTTTTTCAGCTCCCTGGTGATTTCTATTGTTGCCTTTTACATGATTCTTTCCATCTCCACTCAAGATGTGATGCTCTTTTTGCAGAAAATGGAGAGTGACGCAGTTGACAAACTCCTGCTTCTGATTCCTGCGTTTTATGGGATGACCCTCGGTATTCTGTTCTTTTTGATCTATTTTGCCTGCAAGTATCAGTTCGAGCGCAGACGGCATGAGTTTGGTGTTTATCTAATGTTGGGGATGCGTAGAAGTAAACTGTTTGGTATGCTTCTGGCGGAAGATTTCCTGACCAGTATTCTTGCCATGCTCATAGGCTTACCTGTGGCTGTGGTGCTTTCAGAAATTGTCAGTCTTGTCACCGCCAAGCTGGTAGGCATGGGGATCATCGGTCATCAGTTTTCTTTATCCTGGTCTGCAATTGAATGGACGCTGGCAGGATTTCTGGCAATTAAGCTGACGGCACTTCTGATTTTGAGTGGACGAATCAGCCGCCAGGAGATCGGTACTTTGCTATCCCAGCCAACGAACCGCCCCAAAAAGCAAATGCCATCTGTTATCTATGGACTGGCTGCTATATGCGGAAGTGTGATGTTGGCAGTGGCTTACTACATGGCGATTCAGGGAATTGCATGGACAAAGGTAAGTATGATGGGACTGACTTTGCTGTTGGGCATAGTTGGTACGATGCTGCTTTTCTATGGGATGCGTGCGCTGATTGCTTTGATTGTTAAGAAAGGAAAAGGAAATAAGCAGCTTCATGTATTTACCTTCCGGCAGATTCAGGAGAATGTTATTCATCAGTCAACCTCCATGGCCATCAGCTCCCTGCTGATTCTGGCGGCGCTGTGTTGTTTTGGTGCGGGCGTAGGAATTGCAGGAACGAATAGCCTGTCTTCTGGCCATGTAATCGACTATACTTTTGAAGATCATACTGCAGAAGATTCATCGCAGGTTCTTCCGAATATAAAGGCAGCCCTGAAAGAAAACGGTTTGGAAAATCAATTTTCAGAGCTTTTTGAAATGAGGGTTGGGCGTATTCGCACCACAGAAGATTATGATAATGCCTACAGCATGGACGCTGTTATGGACTCTCTTCGGAGCCTGCCCCAGTCGGAAGACCGGGATGTCCTTCTGAACAATCTTGGTTATGCCACATACCCATATTTGATTTGTTTATCGGACTATAATCGTTTGTTGGAATTGTCCGGCAAACCGGCTCTCCAATTAGGCGAAAAGGAGGCCGCTGTCTATATTGATACAGAGTTTACTACGGTAAGTCGTACCGCAATGCTGAACCAAGTATTGGCCGGACAGCCCAAGGTGGAACTGGATGGTAGTCCGATTCATCTTACAGGAGAGGTTCAGTCTGTGAATTTGGTCACGGACCGTTCTATAACCTTGTCCTTTGCATTGATTCTTCCGGATGAAGCATTCCTATATTATAGCCAGGGAATGTATGATACCTATGTCAATGCGGTGCTCAGTGAGCAGGCTCTGGATGGAAATAGCCTTATGACTGCATATTTGGATTTGAACGAGAAGCTGGACGAAACTGGCATTGAATATGAAAGCTATCTTCAGAATATAGGTCGTCAGCTTTTCTACACCATAGCATCCAGTTATATTACCCTCTATCTTGCGATTGTTTTCCTGGTAGTTGCCAACACCATCGTGGGTGTTCAGTTCCTGATGAGTCAGCAGAAAACCGGGCGCAGATACCAGACCCTGATCCGCCTGGGAGCTACTTACGAAACCCTTTGCCAGTCTGCTGGAAAGCAAATTACCTGGTTTATGGGACTTCCTGTATTGGTTGCGGCTGTCAGCAGTCTGTTTGGAGTCAGGGCGTTATTTACAGGGATACTCTCGTCCCGAACCCGTGGGACAGTGTCTGAAATGCTGCTTGTATCTGCTGCTATGATTTTACTACTTTGCGTGATAGAATATATTTATATGAGAGTGGTCAAGCGCTCCAGTGATCGGTATTTGCTGACACTGATGCAGCCGCAGAGAGAAGAATAATTTGGAAGGAGGTGCTGTCATGAAAAGAATTGCTGTTGTGGAAGATGAAGTCTATATGCGGGAAGAACTCTGCGATATGCTCCAAAAGGACGGCTATCTTGTGGAGGCAATTACCGAGTTTGAAGATGCCGCTCGGCTCTTGGCAGCCCTCCGCCCTGACCTTGTGATCTTAGACCTGAACTTGCCGGAGATCAGTGGCTTTCAAATCTGCCAGGAGCTAAAGAATAAAACTGCTATCCCCGTCCTGGTGCTGACTTCCAGAGATCAGGTAAAGGATGAACTGCAAGCGTTCCAGTTGGGTGCCGATGAATATTTGACGAAGCCGTGCAGAAAAGATCGACTTCTTGCCAGGGTATCCAATATTCTCAAAAGGTATGAAGGCCGTACCAATCTCATAGAGGGACCAGATTTCCTGTTAGACCAGCAGACCTACACGCTTTATATTCATAATACCTCTGTGGTGCTTCCAAAAAATCAGGGAAAACTGTTGGTCGCTCTTTTGTCCGGCGGCGATGCTCTGGTCACGACGGAGCAGCTTTGCATGGCACTATGGGGAACCACGGAATACATAGATGAAAATGCCTTGCAGGTTAACCTAACCCGGCTGAAAAAAACGATGTCCGCCCTTGAAATGAAGCAGCGAATCGTTGCAGTTCGAGGAATGGGCTACCGTTTGGAAGCGGAGGTGTCTCTATGAAGCAGCTTTGGCACATGATAGAACGGTACTACCCCTGGCTTCTGTTGCTGCTGGGCGTGGATTGCTTTTGCGCTGTCATTCTTTGGATTTCTGACATTCAGGTATTTCAAACCTTGATCGGGTTAGTAGTTCTGACGAGCATCCTTTTGTTTTCAGCGATTCTGTTTGTACTAAACAAGAGGGAGAACACCCACATGGAACTGTTCCGAGATTTCCTCAGTGATCCTACCATCTGCAATGAAGAACGGCTGCTCAGTGCCATTAGTCAGAAAGAAGGAGAATCTGTCCGATTTTTGGCTTCGGTTTTACGGGAATACAAAAACGAGAGTAACAATATGGCGGATGCCCTACGGGACTATGAAGAATACGTGGAGGGCTGGGCACATGAAGCGAAAACGCCCCTATCGTTGCTGACCATGCTCTTGGATAACCGGAACGATGAAATCTCTCCTTCCCTGCAAGCAAAGCTGGATTATGTCCGCAGTCAGCTTCAGGAGGATGTCACGCAGATGCTGTACTATGCCCGGTTGAAGAGCAGTACAAAGGATTACCGATTTGAGGATGTCAATTTGAATGACTGCTTGGGTGAAGTTCTGGAGGACTATGCCCCACTTCTTGAAGAGAAGCATTTTGTCATTCTCAACAAACTGCAATCTGAAACAGTCTATACAGACCGTAGAGGACTTCAGTTTATGTTGGGACAAATCGTTAGCAATGCCATCAAATATAGCAGCGATAGTCCCATGCTTACAATTTCCGTGATACATTCGGAGACTGCAGATATCCTTTCTGTTGAAGATAACGGCATTGGCGTAAAAAAATATAATCTGCCGTACATTTTTCAAAAGGGCTTTACCGGGGATTCTACTGACAGCAGAAAGAAGGCTACCGGTATGGGACTTTACCTGGTTAAGAAGATGGCCGACGATCTAAATCTTCATCTGGAAGCAGCTTCCCAGTGGGGAAAGAGCTTCAAGATTGTCATCTTCTTTCCTAAATTGAGATCCAACGGAGGGAAATAATATAAACAGAAAAACGCCCGCAGGATTTTCTCCTGCGGGCAGCGTGTTGTCAGCTATCCCAAGGCTTGTATTCTGTTACAGTTTTCAAATAGGTTTCGGGATCGCCGTTCAAGATAAGGTCTGCATACTCCAAAGGAGCGTTGTAGATCAAATAATCCAGCTCTGACCGCTGATACATATTGTCAGCAATCTCGTTCTCAACGACGATAGTGTCAATCGCAATCATACTGCCGTCGCTGAATTTCACTTCCACACAGCAATTATCCATATTGTAGGCACAAGATATTAAGGTTTTCATGGTATGTCCTCCATAATTCGTAATATAAAGCGAAAATCCCGTCTGACTTCCTGTTAGAAATCAGACGGGATTTGTCCGTATGCACCCCGGAAACCGTCAGCTAACAGTTGATAAGTAAATTAGTTCCTTATCACTGTTAAGCCAAGGTTTTCCGGGCTTTTGCTATATCTAAACGGGCTGATATGGTTTGACCAAATTTGGCAAAACGAGAGCCGTTTTCACCCAATTTTTAGTGGTCCGCAAGTGGTTAACTGGCCAAAAAGAGGGCGAAAAGAGGGGTAAGTGGTTCCCAAAGTGGTTAACCGAGAGCCGATTTTTGGAGTGCTTTTCAGCCCTCCTTCCCCTCGTTTTTTGGCTGTGGCAGTTTGGCATAGTTTGAGCTAATTTGAATAATTGAATATGAATTTGATGTAGCACACAGTATAAATGCTGGGTGCTTTTTTCATTTCAGGAACTCGTATTCCGGCGATAGAAAGAGCCGTCACTTCACTGTTAATTTTGAAGTGGCGGCTTTTTCTATTTCCAGAAACAACAGCAACAATCAGAAATGAGGTGAAGTCATGAACACACAAATCATCGCCATCGCCAACCAGAAAGGCGGCGTTGGCAAAACAACAACCTGTGCGAACTTGGGAATAGGTCTGGCACAGGCCGGAAAGAAAGTGCTTATGATCGACGGGGACCCGCAAGGAAGCCTGACAATCAGCTTGGGAAATCCGCAACCAGACAAGCTGCCATTTACACTGTCGGATGCAATGGGCAAAATTCTGATGGATCA